>DATLVO010000305.1:0-21319 GCA_035577485.1 Verrucomicrobiia bacterium | reverse complement strand
GTTCCGCTCGATCGCCACGTCGACCGACCTGCGGGCGCCGATCCGGATCACGTTCAGCCAGCGGATGGACCCGAGGAGCGTCGCGGCCAGCCTGATCGTGAACCCGGCGACGAAGGTCGATCTGGCCTGGGACGCCGCCGGGACGACGGTCACGATCACTCCCCAGACGCACTGGCTGGCCGGCACGTATCACACGATCAGCCTCGATCCGGGTGCCCTCGCCTCGTCGGGTCGGCCGATGTCGTCGAGCGTTCGGGCCGCGTTCGTCACGCGGGCCGCGACCAGCGGCACGATCGCCGCGGATCAGGTCGCCGGAAATGCGGCGATGCTCGGGGCGACGTTCCGGCTCTCGTTCGATCACCCCGTCGCGACGAGCAGCGTGATCGCCGCCCTCCGGACCGAGCCGGTGATCGCGGGCACGGTCGAGGCCGTCCGCGACACGCCCGACGCCCCAACCGCGACCGCGATGGCCTTCCTGTTCCGTCCGTCGGCACCGCTCGTCGCCGGGACCACCTACCGGATCTCCCTGCCGGGCCTCGAGGACGCCGACGGCGCGCCCGTGGCCACCGCCCCGAGCCTGACGATCGCCACGACCGACGCGCCACGGGTCGTCCGCTTCCGGCCCGTCGACGGGACCCAGAAGGTCGGCCGCGTCGTCGTCCTGTCGGTCCGGTTCAGCGAGGCGATGAAGCACGCCTCGACGCGGGCCGCGATCGGCGTCACCGCGAACGGCAAGCCGGTGACGGGCACGGTCACCTTCGCGGAGGGCAGCACGGTCGTCGTCTTCAAGCCGAGCGCGCCACTGCCGTATGGGGCGCTCGTCGTAATGAAGGTCGGGCCGACCGCGACGGCGCTGACGGGCAATCCCCTGGCCGTGGCCGCGCAGGCCTCGATCCGGATCGTGGCCAAGCCGGCGGCCGCCAGGCCCAGCGCTCCTGTGGTCCACGCGACGAGCGGCGGGACCGCCGTCGGCGGCGGCAGCTGGGGCGCGGTCGAGGTCTACTACCTGCGGCTGATGAACTGCACCCGGACCGGCGGCTGGGTCACCTCGACCGGTTCCTGCAGCAGCCCCGGAGGCCGCAACGTCGCGCCACTGCGGCTCGACAGCGGGATCTCCTCGCGCGTGTCGCGGCCGTACGCGAAGAAGCTCG
Source organism: Verrucomicrobiia bacterium (assembly GCA_035577485.1). GTDB lineage: Bacteria > Chloroflexota > Limnocylindria > Limnocylindrales > CSP1-4 > CF-46. Next base: position 20,168 of record DATLVO010000305.1, on the reverse strand, counting down.
CCGTCAACAACCTCTGCACCCACTTCAGCGGCGGCACCCCCGGGGATCGCCTCCGGGCCGCGGGCTACACGAGCTACAAGTGGGCGGAGAACCTCGGCTGCCGGTCGGGCAACCCGTACAGCGCCGTCCTCGGCTCGCACCTCTACTTCCAGAGCGAGAAGTCGTACAACGGCGGGCATTACGTGAACCTGATGAACTCGATGTACGACCGCTGCGGCATCGGGGTCTGGGTGTCCGGCGGGCGAGTCCGTCTCGTCATCGACTTCTACCACCCGCTCTGACCGTCCCCGGTCTAGCCGCGACCGGGACCATCGGGCGAGTGACGTGGCGCGTCCTGGCAACGACGATGCGGGCGTGATCCGCAATGTCGTCCTCCACATCACCAATGAGCAGCCGCTGCTCGTCGACCTGTACGAGAAGCCGACCGCTCTCGACGTCAGCCTGGTCTGCACGAACGTCCGGATGCTGGACGGGAAGAAGCCGATCTTCGTCGACCACAGCACGTCGGTCTTCGTCTTCCCGTACCTGAACCTCCGGTTCATCGAGATGGTCCCCGGGTCGATGACCGAGGTCCCGGAGCTGGATTCCGGGAACGGGACGGCGGCGATGGGCCGGGTCGCACCCGAGCCGGAACCAGTGGAGCCGGAGCCGGAGCTCGAGCTGGACGAGGACTTCCTCCGCCGGATCCGCGAGGTCTAGCGCCCCCGTTGGGGGTTTCCATCGGCTTGGCCCGCGGATGGTTGCCCGCTACGCTGCCGGCGTGATCCGCCTCGTCGTCGTCGACGATCATCCGGCCATCGCCGCCGCGATCGCGGCCGCAACGGCCGGCCGACAGGACGTCGAGCTCGTCGGCCGGGCGGCGACCAGGGACTCGGCCCTCGCGCTCGTCGATCGGGTCCGACCAGACGTGGTCCTGTGCGACATCTGGCTGGGTGGCGAGCCGGCCGGGCTCGACCTCCTCCGGCAGCTTGCATCACGACCCGCGACGCGGGTCGTGATGCTCAGCGGCTTCGAGCAGGCGAGCTTCCTGCGAGCCGCCTTCGAGGGTGGAGCGGCCGGCTACCTCTCGAAGGTCGTGGACCTCGACGACATCCTCGATGCGGTGCTTGCCGTTGCCGCCGGCGATACGCGCTTCCCCGACGTGACGCTGCGCGCCCTCCGCGACGCCCCACGCCGTCCGAGCGAGCGCGAGGTCCAGGCGCTCGTCCTGCTCGCCCGCGGCTCGACCAACGACGAGATCGCGATGGGCCTGGGGATCAGCGTCAAGACGGTCGAGAGCCATCTCCGGCGGCTGTTCGGCCGGTACGGGGTCCTGAGCCGGACGGAGCTCGCCCTGCTCGCCGTGCGCGAAGGGTGGGTCGGGGCGGACCCGTGAACCTCGTCCGGGCCGTCCGCGCATCCGGATCCGACCTCGCCACCCTCGAACGGCGGATCGTCATCCTGGCCCTGACGATCATCGTCGTCGACGGGCAGGTCGTCCGGGAGGCACCCCTCGTGCCCGTCGATCCGATCCCGATCCTCCTCGCGATCGGCGCCGTCTGCGTGGCCCTCCTGACGCAGCGCACGGCGCCGATCGTCGCCTGGGTCGTGACGATCGCGGGCATGGACGCCGCCGCCTCGGTCGCGATCGCCCAGTCACGCGCCGCCGATCCCGCTCTCCTGACCATTGACGATTGGCTGTTCCGGGCCGCCGACGCCGGCCTGGCGGCGTTCCTGACGCTCTGGACGGCGAACGCCTACGCCACGCGCCCGGATCGACCGGTGCCAGCCAAGGCGGCGGCGATCCTGTGGGCCCTGCTGGTCTGGCTGGCGGTGGGCATCCTCACCACGATCGTCGTGGTGCTCGCGGGCCAGCGCCCGGATCCCGCGTTCAACTGGGTCGACGTCGCGACGGTCCCGATCACGTGGTTCGTCCCGTTCGTCGCGATCGCGACGGGGATCGGGATCGTGGCCGACCTGGCGTGGGGGGTGGAGCGTGCGCACGAGCGCCTGGAACGGTCGGCGGCGCCAGCCGATGGTGGTGACCGCATGCGGCGGCTGGCTGCCGGGACCCTGGAGGCGCTCGTCCCGGGCCTCGCCGCGGCGGCCGATGCCACCGCCGCGGCCGAGCGGAACCGCCTCGCCGGCGACCTGCACGCCGTCGTCGTGCCGAGCCTGCGGCGCGCGATCACCGAGGCGGAGACCGGCGGCGATCCCGCCGCAGTCCTCCGACACCTCCGGGCGGCCGACCTCGAGCTCGAGCGCCTGATGGCCGATCGATGGCCCGTGATCCTCGAGTCGTTCGGGCTCGTCACGGCGCTCGAGGATCTCGCGGAGCGGCTCGAGGCCACCGGGTCGCCACCGATCACGCTCGAAGTCGATCGCTCCGAAGGCCGTCCGCCACCTGCGGTCGAGCGGGCCGGCTGGCGCGTCGCGCAGGTCACCCTCGACAACGCCGTCCGCCACGCGGCGGCATCGCAGGTCACGGTCCGGGTCGCGGTCGGGCCGGATGCGGTGCGCATGACGATCACCGACGATGGCCGCGGCTTCGACCCGGCCGACCCGGTCCGGCCCGGCGCCCGGGGCCTCGCCGACCTCGCCCGGCGGGCGTCCGAGGTCGGCGGCGACGTGAGAATCAGCGCCGGGCCGGAGTCCGGCACGATCGTCGCCTTCGCCTGGCCTGGCCTCGCATGACGCTGGCAACGGCCCCTCGTCGGGCGTAGCCCGACGCCGTCCGGAGCGGATTCCGGCGCCAGCGCCGGGTGACTGGGCGTGCAGGACCCGGTGCTACACTCCCGGCCGTGTCCAAGAACCTCGTGATCGTGGAATCGCCTGCCAAGGCGAGGACGATCGAACGCTACCTGGGCGACGACTACCGTGTCCTCGCCTCCTACGGCCATGTCCGCGACCTCCCCGAGAACCCCGGCAAGGGCAAGTTCGGGGTCGACGTCGAGCATGACTTCGCCCCCGAATACGTCATCTCCGACGACCGCCGCAAGCAGGTGAACGAGATCACCAAGGCGGCCAAGTCGGCCGACATGGTCTATCTCGCCACCGACCTCGACCGCGAGGGCGAGGCGATCGCGTGGCACGTTGCCGAGGCGGCGAACGTGCCCGCGAGCAAGACCCGGCGGGTGACCTTCAGCGAGATCACCGAGGGCGCGATCCGCGACGCGTTCGCCCATCCGCGCCAGATCGACACGAACCTCGTCGACGCCCAGCAGACGCGGCGGATCGTCGACCGGCTCGTCGGCTACACGCTGAGCCCGCTTCTGAGCCGGAAGATCCGCTCCGGGCTGTCTGCGGGGCGCGTCCAGTCGGTCGCGGTCCGACTCGTCGTCGAACGCGAGCGCGAGATCAACGCGTTCACGGCCCGCGAGTACTGGACCCTCGAGGCGCTCCTGGCGACGAAGGCCGGCGCGACGTTCGCCGCGGAGGTCGTCCGGATCGACGGCGCCGCGCTCGACGTCACCGACGGTGACACCGCGGATCGCCACGCCGCGGCCCTCCGCGAGCTCGAGCCGACGGTCACGAAGATCGCGACCCGCAAGCAGAGCCGCAGCCCGGCCCCGCCGTTCACCACCTCGACCCTCCAGCAGGAGGCGAGCCGCAAGCTCGGGTTCAGCCCGAAGCGCACGATGTCGGTCGCGCAGCGCCTCTACGAGGGCGCCGACACGCCCGACGGTCACGTCGGGCTGATCACCTACATGCGGACCGATTCGACCGCGATTGCGGGGATCGCGATGGGCGAGGCCCGGGACGTGATCCGCGGCCGGTTCGGCGACCGGTACACGATGCCGAAGGGCCGGGTCTACAAGACGAAGGCCAAGGGCGCCCAGGAGGCGCACGAGTCGATCCGCCCGACGTCGTTCCAGCGCGATCCGGATTCGCTCGCGGGCACGCTGCCCGCCGACGAGCTGCGGCTGTACCGGTTGATCTGGCAGCGGGCGATCGCGTCGCAGATGGCGGCGAAGGAGCTCGAGACGACGACGATCGAGCTGGTGGCCACGCCGTACGAGCTCCGGGCGAGCGCGACCAAGACGCTCTTCGACGGCTTCGCCGCGGTCTACACCGAGGGCCGCGACGACGGAACCGAGGAGGACGACGCGGAGCGCCAGCTGCCGGCGATCGCCGAGGGCGAGACGACGACCGTTCGCGAGGTCACGCCGAACCAGCACTTCACGGAGCCGCCGCCGCGCTTCACCGAGGCGACGCTGATCAAGGCGCTCGAGGAGCACGGGATCGGCCGGCCGTCGACCTACGCCGCGACGATCTCGACGATCCTCGACCGCGGCTATGTCCGCGTCGAGGAGCGGCGACTGCATCCGGAGCTGATCGGCGACGTCGTGACCGACTTCCTCGTCGAGCACTTCGGCGAGTACGTCGATGTGGCGTTCACCGCGCGGATGGAGGAGGAGCTCGACGAGGTGGCCGACGGTCAGCGGGCGTGGGTGCCGCTGCTCCGGGCCTTCTTCGGGCCGCTCCGGGACCAGGTGGACGACGTCCGCAAGCGGGTCAAGCGCAAGGACGTGACGACGGAGCCCAGCGACGAGGTCTGCTCCGAGGGTCACCCGATGGTCATCCGCCTCGGGCGGAACGGCCGGTTCCTTGCGTGCTCGCTGTTCCCGGAGCACAAGGAGTCGCGACCGTTGCCCGGCGAGGAGCCGCCGCCGCAGGAGGGCGAGGGCGAGGTCTGCCCGCTGTGCGGCGAGGGGACGCTCGTCGGCAAGCGCGGCCGCTTCGGGCCGTTCGTGGGCTGTTCGCGGTACCCGGACTGCACATTCATCAAGAAGGAGGGTCCGCCGCCGCCGGAGCCGCTCCCCTTCGAGGTCGTCTGCCCGAAGAACCACGATGGTCACCTCGTGACGCGCCGGGCGCGCCGGACGGGCAACGTGTTCTGGGGCTGCTCGAACTACCCGAAGTGCGACTACACGACGAACTTCGAGCCGCTCGGCGCGGTCCACGACACGGACGACGGCCCGGTCGCGCGGCACGGTGACGAGGGCATCTGCCTGGTCTGCGGAGCGGCGATCCCGCTGCCCGAGGGCGCCGAGCTCGTCGGAGCCCGCCTCGAGGGCGGCCCACCGAACCCGGAGGCCCTGGCCCGGCCGGCCCGTGGCGGGGCTCGACGGGGTCGCGCCGGCGCCTCCGCCGGAGCGACGGGGCGCACCGGCCGGACGCGACCGGCGGGTCGGAGCGGCGGCGCGGCAGCCGGTCGGGGAGGATCGGCCCGGCGGACGCCACGGCGGACCGGCAGCGCGCCCGACGCGTGACCGAGGCGTCGCCCGGATCGGCCCTCGATCGGTACCTCCGATCCCTCGGCGCCCGTGACACGTCGGCCCACACGCAGCGTTCCTACCAGGCGACGCTGACCACGTATCTCGGCTGGCTGGAGGCGCGCGGCGTCGACTGGCGATCGCCGACGCGCGCGGACCTGCGCGCCTATCTCGCCGTGCTCGGCGCCCGGAATGCGCGGAGCTCGACCGCCCAGCGGCTCGCCGCCATCCGCTCGTTCCATCGGTTCGCCGCGCGGGAGGGCCTCGCGAGCGGCGACCCGTGGGGCGCGATCGCGACGCCGCGTCTGCCGCGGCGGCTGCCGCGGGTGCTCGAGGTCGACGAGGTGGAACGACTTCTCGCCGCCACCGATGCGGATCTCGACGAGCCGGGAGGCCGGGTGCCGAGCGACCTGACGATCGCGATCGCGCTCCGAGACCGAGCCCTGGTCGAGACCGCGTACGCGGCCGGCCTGCGCATCAGCGAGCTGGCGGCCGCCGACCTCGGCTCGCTCGATCTGCGGCGCGGCGAGATCCGGGTCATGGGCAAGGGCCGGAAGGAACGGGTCGGGCTGCTCGGCCGGCCGGCCCGCGCCGCGGTCGCTGGCTATCTCGGGGAGGGCCGGCCGATCCTCCTCGAACGGCGCGCGGCGAAGCATCGCGCCGACGAAGCGACCGCCCCGAGGGAGATCTTCCTGAACCATCTGGGCGGGCCGCTCGGCGTCCGCGGCCTGCGCTACCGGCTCGACCGGCTGCGACGCCGCGCCGGGCTTCCCGTCGGGGTCTCGCCCCACACCCTCCGTCACTCGTTCGCGACCCACCTGCTCGAGGGTGGCGCGGACCTGCGGGTCGTCCAGGAGCTCCTCGGCCACGAGAGCCTCGCGACGACGCAGGTCTACACCCACGTCTCGCCGGCCCGGCTCCGGGCCGCGTATCGGGGCGCCCATCCGCGGGCCTCACGCCAGCCGGCGGCCCGATGACCGCCCCCGGCCCGCCCGAACCGAGCGTCCTCCGGTCGAGCCTCGATGAGTCGGCCGCGCCCGTCCGCTCGTCGTCGCGGGCCCTGGCTCAGGCCGGGCTGATCGTGTCCGGGGCGTTCCTGGTCTCCCGGGTCCTCGGCTGGGTCCGGGTGGTCGTGATCGTCAACGGCGGCGTCCCGGGCGCGGATCTCGACGCGTTCTTCGCCGCCTTCCGCCTGCCGGACCTCGTGTTCCAGCTCGTCGCGGCTGGGGCCCTCTCGTCGGCGGTCATCCCGATCGTCTCGGCGCTGCTCGCCACCGATGAGACCGCGCGCGCCTGGCGCGTCGTCTCGACGATCGCCAACCTGATGCTGGCCGGGCTGCTGGTGCTGGCGGTCGTCGTGCTGATCGCCGCGCCGGCGATCATCCCCGCGATCACCCCCGGGTTCAGCCAGGAGCAATGGTCGCGGACGGTCGACCTGACCCGGATCATGATCTCCGGGCCGATCTTCCTGGCCCTCGGCTCGCTCGCGACGAGCGTTCTGAATTCCCGGGGCCGCTTCGCCGCCTCGGCGATCGCTCCGAGCGTGTACAACCTCGCGATCATCGGCGCGGCACTGTTCCTCGTCCCGAGCCTGGGAGTGACCGGACTCGCCATCGGGGTCGTCGCCGGATCGGTCGTCCACCTCGGGATCCAGATCGTTCCGCTCCGGGCGCTCGGCTTCCGCTACGAGCGATCGGTCGATCTCGACGATGCGGAGGCGCGCCAGGCGCTGAAGCTCATGGCCCCCCGCGCGCTCGGGCTCGGCGCGGGCCAGATCACGTTCGTCGTCGTGACGTCCCTCGCGTCGACGCTGTTCGTCGGGGCCGTCACCGGGTTCAACGTGGCGTTCACCCTCCTCCAGATCCCGATCGGGGTGATCGGTGTCCCGCTCGGGATCGTCGTCCTGCCGTCCCTGTCGCGCGAGGCCGCCGTCGGCAACCTCGGCGAGTTCGCCGCGCTGATGTCGCGGGCGATCCGGCTCGTCGTGTTCGTCATGGTCCCGATCACCGCAATCGCGATCGTCCTCCGGTCCGAAGTCGTGCGCCTGCTGTTCGGTGACGCCAGGCTCGATCCGTACGCCCTGGACCAGACGGCGACGACGCTCGCGGCATTCCTGCTGGGCCTGACCGCCCACGCGCTGATCGCCGTCCTCGCCCGGGCGTTCTACGCCCGCCAGGACACGCGGACGCCGGTCGCGGCGGCGATCCTGGCGGTGGTCGTGAACTCGACGCTGGCCACCGTCCTGGTCGGGCCGCTGGGGCTGCCCGGGCTCGGCCTGGCGATCGCCATCGCCGCCTGGCTCGAGACGTTCGTCCTGATCGTCCTGCTCAAGCGCTCGCTCCCGGAGCTCGCGATCGGGCCCGTCCTGTCGCTCGGGGTCCGATCGATCGTCGTGGCCGTCGTCGGCGGCCTGGCGGCCGCCGGGGTTGCCGCCGGCCTGACGCTCACCGTCGGGCCCGACCCGGGTCGCGCGGCCCTCCTGGTCCGGATCGTCGTCGTGGGGTTTGTCTGGCTGCTGACATCCGCCGCGGCCGCCGCCGTGTTGCGGATCGGCGAGCTCGCGGCGATGATCGGCCTCATGCTCGACCTCGTCCGCCGGCCGCGCGGAGCATGACGACAGAGGTCGTCGATGCTCGCCCTGGCGGTCCCGGCGTGGAACCGTCCGATCCGTCGCCCGACCGGCTGACGGACCCCGGCGACGACACCGCTTGGGATCGGTTCGTCCAGGCCGGCGACCCCGGCTCCTACCTCCAGCTCAGCGGCTGGTCGCGGGTCAAGGCCGTGAACGGCTGGCAGCACCGGCGGGTGGTGGCGGATCCGGCCGACAGCCCGGCGACGGTCGGCGCCCAGGTCCTGCTGCGACGGCCGCGCCCCCTGCCGTGGGCCTTCGCCTACGCCCCGCGCGGGCCCGTCACCGGAGCATGGTCGATCGACACGGTGGCGGCCTTCACCGACGCTGCGCGGACGGGCCTGGCGTCAGGTTCGAATCGCGTCTCGCACCTTCGGATCGACCCCGAGATCGAGCGTGACGGGCCCGTCGACCCGGACGGGGCGCTTCGCCTGGCCTTCCGGGTCGCCGGCTGGCGGCCGGCCTCGCCGATCCAGCCGAACGCGACCCGGATCATCGACCTGACGGCGGACGAGGACGCCCTGTGGGGCGACCTCCGCAAGAAATGGCGGCAGTACGTCAACAAGGCCCGGAGCTCGGGGATCACGGTCGCCGACGCCGAGGGCGACGCCCTGCCCGAGTTCTACCGGATCTACCGCGAGACGGCAGACCGGGCCGGGTTCCTGATCCGCACGGAGCAGGCCTACCGCGACGTCTGGGAGGCCTATCGACCGGCGGGCAACGCCCGCCTCCTCTTCGCCCGCCGGCCCGACGGCGAGGCCGTGGCGACGCTGTTCCTCGTCCGCTGTGGCACGCGGGTGGTCGAGCCCTACGGCGGGATGACCGCCGACGGCGGCGAGAGCCGGGCGAACTACCTCCTGAAATGGGAGGCGATCCGATCGTCGCGTGAGCTGGGGGCGACGACCTACGACCTGTGGGGCCTCGCGACCGGCGGGATCGCCCACTTCAAGACGGGCTTCGGCGGCCATGAGGTGCAGTACATCGGGGCCTGGGATCTCGTCCTCGATCCGCTCGGGCGCCAGGTGTACGAGCGGGCACAGCAGGCTCGGGTGCTCTGGGCCCGCCGCCGCCACGGTCTGGCGACAGGTGGCAGCGCCTCGTCATTCGCCGGCGGGGACGCCGCTTGACGTCGATCCGAACCGCGGATCCGGCCGAGCTCGCCGACTGGGACGAGCGAACGGTCGACGTTCGGGGTGGCCACGTCTACCAGTCGCGGGCCTGGGCCGAGCATCGCCTCCAGGCCGGCTGGCAGGCGGACCATCTCCTCTTCGAGGACGGGTTCGCGGCGCTGGTTCTGCGCCGCGACTGGCCGTGGGTCGGCGGCTCCAGCGCGTACGTCCCGCGCGGTCCGGTCGCCGCCGGCGAGCGCGCCGCGCAGACGGCCGATCGGCTCGCCGCCATCGTGGACCACGTCGCCCAGCACGACGTCGCCGTCGTCGCGTCGGATGCCGAGATTCCGGCGGCGACCGGCTACCCGGCCCAGCTCGCGCGGATCGGATTCCGTCCGATCGAGGAGATCCAGCCCTCGCGTCATCGGATCGCCCTGCCGCTCGAGGGCCGGACGGAGGACGACGTCCTCGGCGGGATCGCGAAGTCGACCCGGCAGCGCATCCGCAAGGCCGAAGGGGACGGCATCGTCGTCGCGCGCCACGACGGCCGAGTGCCGCCGGCGGGCGTCGGCGATGGGTTCGCCCGCCCCGAGGAGCCGACCGAGATCGCCCTCGACCGCTTCTACGACCTCCTCCTCGAGACCGGCGAGCGGCGCCATTTCCGCTTCGGGCCGCGCGACGCGTTCCTCGCCTGGTGGCGAGCCGCGCTCCGGGCCGGTCATCTTGTCCTGCTCGAGGCCCGCTCGACCGACGGGACACCGCAGGCCGGCCTCGTCCTGTATCGCCACGGCGAGCGACTCTCGACCGTCCACTCGGGCGATCACGCGTCCGCGCGACGCGACCACCCCGGCGCCCTCCACCTCCTCCGCTGGCGAGCGATCCAGCTCGCGATCCGCGAGGGTCGGTCGGAGATGGACCTCGGCGGGGTGGACGTGCCGGGCGCCCGACGGGAGCCGCGCGAAGGTGAGCCGATGTGGGGCCTGTACCAGCACAAGCTGTCGTTCGGCGGCGAATGGCTCGCGCTGAGCGGCGCCCACGAGCGGGTCCTCGACGCGAACCGCTACCGCCTTGGTCGACTCGCAGCGCGCGCCGCCCGGGTCCTGGGCCGGTGAGCGATCCGACGGTCGCGGAACTGCTCGCCTGGGCCGACCCGGAAGGACCGCAGCCCCTCGAGGACCTGATCGCGCGACTGACGGCCGAGGGGCGCCTCCGCGGCGCCCGCGAGGGGGGCAAGGCGATCGGCCCGTCCGGGCTCGGCCGCATCGAGGTCCGCGGCGTGACCGAGGACTCGCGGGCGGTGGAGCCGGGGATGCTCTTCGTCGCGATCACGGGCCTCCACGTCGACGGTCACGATCACCTCGCCGACGCGGCGACGCGCGGCGCCGCGGCGGCGATCGTCGAGCGACCGGTCGCCGACCTGCCCCTGCCGCAGCTCGTCGTCGAGGGCAGCCGCCTCGGCCTCGCGAGCGCCGCCGCGTGGTGGTATGGCGATCCATCGCACGAGCTGGGCGTCGTCGGGATCACCGGCACCGATGGCAAGACCACGACGTCGTTCCTGGCGGTCGCGGCCCTCGAGGCCGCCGGGTTGTCGAGCGGGATGGTCGGGACCGTCGACACGAAGATCGGATCGACGCGGGTCCCCAATCCGGAGCACACCACGACGCCAGGTGCACCGTTCCTGCAGCGCGCGCTGCGGGCGATGGTCCGGGCCGGCAATCGCGTGGCCGTGGTCGAGACGACCTCCCACGGTCTCGCGGCCGACCGGGTGGCCGGCATCGCCTACGACGTCGGCGTGCTGACGAACCTGACCCACGAGCACCTCGAGTTCCACGGGTCGTGGGAGGCGTACCGGGACGCGAAGCTGCGACTCTTCGAGCGCCTGGCGGCCGGCCGGTCGAACCCCGTCAAGGAGATCGACGGTCGGGCGTGGCCGAAGGCGGCCGTCGTCAACGCCGACGACCCGAATGCGAGCGCGTTCGTCGGCGTCGCCCAGGAGGCCGGGGCCCGGATCGTCACGTACGGCACGGACGCGGCCTCGGACGTCCGGGCGGTCCACGTCGAGGAGGATGCCCGCCGCCTTCGGATCGGATACGAGGCACCGGGCGGTTCGGGCGCGCTCGAGCTCCGGATCGCCGGGCGGTTCAACGTCCACAACGCCCTGGCGGTGGTCGCCCTCGGCGAGGTGCTCGATCTCGATGGGGCGGCCGTCCGCGCCGGGCTCGAGTCGGTCGAGGGCGTCCCCGGCCGGATGGAGCGGCTCGACGCCGGCCAGCCGTTCGGCGTCGTGATCGACTACGCCCACACCCCGGCGTCGCTCGAGAAGGTCCTCGGCCTGCTGGCGCCCCTGGCCGCAGCCCGCGACGGTGAGGTCATCGTCGTCTTCGGGTCGGCGGGGGAGCGGGACACGGATAAGCGGCCGATGATGGGCCGGATCGCCGGCCAGCTGTGCCGCCTCGTCGTCGTGACCGACGAGGATCCCCGCGGCGAGGATTCGCGGGCGATCCTGGACGCGATCGCCCGCGGGGCGGAGTCGGCCGGCAAGCGACGCGACCGCGACCTCTTCCTGATCGCCGACCGCCCGACGGCGATCGCGACCGCGTTCGAGCGGGCGCGGCCGGGCGACATCGTGCTCCTCGCGGGGAAGGGCCACGAGCAGTCGATCATCGGTCCCGCCGGCCCCGTCCCGTACGACGAGCGGACGGCCGCGCTCCACGCCCTGGCGGGGCTCGGCTACCTCGAACCCGCCGCGCCGGCTGTCCCGAGCGGCTGATCGATGCGCGGCTGCCTGTTCGTCCTCGTCCTGGCGGCCGCGATCCTGGGCGTCGCCGCGTGGTTCGGGGCGGCTCCGCTCGCCGACACGGTCATCGCCTCCGCCCTCGACGGCAGCGGCTTCCACGCGCAGACCTCGACGATCACCGCCACCGCCGATCCGCCCGTCCGGCTGCTGCTCGGCCACGCCGACCAGGTGACGATCGACGGCACCGGCGTGACCTGGCGGACGTTCCAGGCGGCCCGCCTGCAGCTGACGCTCGGCGACGTCGACCTGTTCGGGCGATCGGCGGGCTCGATCGAGGGAACGATCACGGGTGCGGTGCTCCGGGCCAACGACCCTGGCGCGCCCCCGACGGCCGATGTGACACTCGACGGCACCGGCGCCGCGGCCCAGGCCACGATCCGGGTCTCCGGCTCCGCGGTCGACCGCCTCGTTCGCGCTCGGTTCACCTCCTCGTTCGGCGTCGCCGTTACCTCGACCTCGCTCGTCGCCCCGGACACCCTCCGGATCGATGCGTCGGGGACGACGGTCGAAGGCCGGCTGAGGATCGACGACAGCGGGGCCCTGGTCCTCGTGACCGGGCTGGGGACGGCCGAGGTGTTCCGCTTCGACGCGTCCTTCCCGCTCCGGCTGACCGCCGTCCGGGTCGCGGGCACGGATCTCGAGCTGGACGGCACGCTGGACGCGGATACGCTCCTCGGCGGCTGAGCAGCGTCTCGCGGGCGTCGGCGTCGCTGGCGCGTGGGTCAGCGGTCCGATTCCGTGCGGCGGGCCAGCCGAACCCCGCTGCTATCCTTGCGATCGATGGCACAGCCGCGCACCACGACCGACGACGCCGGCGCTCCTCGACGGGGCGCCGCGAAACGATCCGTCGCGTCCGCGACCGCGAGCGCGACCGCCCCGGTGCCCGTCGCGAAGGCGCCACATGCGCCGGCGACCACCGCGCCCGCGGCACCGGCCACGAGCGGCCGGACGAGCGCGAAGCCCGGGTCGAAGACGCGGGCGAAGCCAAGCGGACCGCGGCGCACCACGACGCGACCGACGGGCGGCGCCGCGACCACCGCGACACCCGATCTGGCCGCCCTCCGGGAGCGGCTGCTGGCCACGGTTCGCGGTCACTACCCGCAGGCCGATCTCGAACCGCTCGGGGCGGCGTTCGACCTGGCCGTCGAGGCTCACGAGGGCCAGCGTCGGGCGACGGGGGAGGCGTACGTCACCCATCCGGTCGCCTCGGCCCAGATCACGGCCGAGCTCGGGATCGACCCGATCGCGGTCACCGCGGCGCTCCTCCACGACGTCCCCGAGGACACCGAGTACGGCCTGTCGGACATCGAGGAGCGGTTCGGGGCGGAGGTCGCCCGGCTCGTCGACGGCGTGACGAAGCTGTCGAAGTTCAGCACCCACAGCCACGAGCAGCAGCAGGCCGAGAACATCCGGAAGATGCTCCTGGCGATGGCCGAGGACATCCGGGTCGTCCTCATCAAGCTCGCCGACCGGCTCCACAACATGCGGACCCTGTATGGGCTGCCGTCGGAGAAGCAGCTCCGGATCGCCCGCCAGACGATGGAGATCTACGCCCCGCTCGCCGAGCGGCTCGGGATCTGGCAGATGAAGTGGGAGCTCGAGGACCTCGCCTTCAAGGCGCTCGAGCCGGAGCGCTTCCGCGAGCTCGCCCGCCTCCTCGATACCCGGCGCAAGGGCCGCGAGGATTACATCAGCCGGGCGATCGCGGAGCTGACCCCGAAGCTGAAGGAGGCCGGCATCGACGCCGACCTCCAGGGTCGCCCGAAGCACATCTACAGCATCGACAAGAAGATGCAGCGCAAGTCGGCCGAGTTCGCCGAGATCTACGACGTCTACGCGATCCGGATCCTCGTCGACGACGTCCGCGACTGCTACGCGGCCCTCGGCGTGGTCCACGCCCTCTGGCGGCCGATCCCGGGCCAGTTCGACGACTACATCGCGGTCCCGAAGAACAACCTCTACCAGTCCCTCCATACGGCGGTCATCGCTCTCGACGGGAAGCCGCTCGAGATCCAGATCCGGACCCAGGCGATGCACCAGGTCAGCGAGGTCGGCATCGCCGCCCATTGGCGGTACAAGGAGGGCTCGAAGAGCGATCGGGAGTACGACGCGAAGCTCGCCTGGCTCCGCCAGCTCATGGACTGGCAGCGCGACGTCAGCGACGCGACCGAGTTCGTCGAGGGGATCAAGCTCGACATCTTCCAGGACCAGGTCTTCGTGTTCACCCCGAAGGGCGACATCAAGGACCTGCCCGCCGGCGCCACCCCGCTCGACTTCGCCTACCGGATCCACACGGACGTCGGCCACCGGACGATCGGGGCGAAGGTGAACAACCGCCTCGTGCCGCTCGACTATCGCCTGAAGAACGGCGACATCGTCGAGATCGTCACGACGAAGGGCGAGCACGGCCCGTCGCGCGACTGGATGAACGTCGTCCGGACGTCCCACGCCCGGGAGAAGATCCGGCAATGGTTCAAGCGCAAGGACCGCGACGAGAACATCGTCCACGGCCGCGAGTCGCTGGAGCGGGAGCTCCGCCGGCTCGCTCGCAAGAGCCTCCAGGCGGTCGGCACCGAGAAGATCGCCGACGTCGGCCGCCAGTACAACCACGAGACGCTCGACGACTTCTACGCGGCGATCGGCTACGGCGCCGTCAGCGCCCAGCAGGTCGTGATGCGGCTCGGCGTCCTCGACGACGCCGAGGTCGGCTTGCCGACGGTCGCCCCGCCGCAGCCGAAGGAGCGGACCGGCGGCGTCCGGGTCAAGGGGGTCGGCGACCTCCTCGTCCGGTTCGCCAAGTGCTGTCACCCGATCCCGGGCGACCCGATCGTCGGGTTCATCACCCGCGGCAAGGGCGTGACCGTCCACCTGCGCTCCTGTCCCACGGTCCTCAACGAGCGGGAGGTCCCGCGGTTGATCGAGGTCGAGTGGGAGGCGGCCCCGGCGCAGACCTATCCGATCGCGATCCGGGTCGAGGGCTACGACCGGACGGGCCTCCTGAACGACATCACCCAGGTCGTGGCCGAGAACAAGGTCAACATCGTCGCGGCGGCGGTCCACGTGAACCCGGACCACACCGCGATCGTCACCGCGACGCTCCAGGTCGCCTCGGTGTCGCAGCTCGCCCGGGTCATGAGCCGGATCGAGGGGCTGAAGGACGTCCTCAGCGTCCAGCGCGACCTGAACTGACCGTTCGCCGCCGGCGCGTCGGTCCGGCTAGCTCACCGCGGCGAAGAGGCGCGCCCGAGCCCGACCCCAACTACCGCCGAGATGCCGGCACTTCGCCGTCGTGCCCGGGGAGCGCGTCGTCCCACGCAGGCTCGTCGAGGGCGGTCATCACCGCCTCGGCGTAGAGCATCGCGTCCTCGATCGAAAGGATCCCGCGACGGTCGTCGGGATCGGTCCCGTAGCGGTCGCGCAGGATGCACAGTCGCTCGAAGTACTCGCGACGCTCTGACCGACCCATCACGCCTGCTCCTCTCGATGCCCGCGCTGAGGGCGGGCGTCGAGGGCGACGATGGCGGATCGCGCCGCGTTCGGACACCATCAGGATCGGTGGATCGACTGCGTCCGGAGGTCCGCCTGCGGTCTCGTGTCATCGACGTAGCGACGCCGGCGCCGGCTCCGGTCGCCCCGTCGCCGACCGCTAGACTGCGCGGACGATGCCCACGTTCCGCGCCCCGAGGGGCACCCGCGACCTGCTGCCACCGGAGCGCCGCGCCATGATGCGGCTCGAGGGCATCGCCGCCGAGATCGCCCGCCGCTACGGCTACCGACCGATCGAGACGCCGCTGTTCGAGCAGACGGCCGTGTTCGAGCGGGGAATCGGAGACGCGACCGACGTCGTCGAGAAGGAGCTCTTCCGGCTCGCGCCACGGACCGAGGAAGGCGAGTCCTGGTCGCTTCGGCCCGAGCCAACGGCCGGCATCGTCCGGGCGTACATCCAGCACGGGATGCAGACCTGGCCGCAGCCGGTGAAGCTGATGCTGACCGGTCCGATGTTCCGCTACGACCGGCCCCAGGCGGGCCGCTACCGGGAGTTCTGGCAGTTCGACATCGAGGCGATCGGCGACCCTGGGCCCGCGGTCGACGCGGAGATCATCGAGCTCGCCGACCGCTTCTACCGCGAGGCCGGGATCGACGACACCGTGATCTTCCTGAACTCGATCGGGGACCCGGTCTGCCGACCGGCCTATGTCGCCGAGCTCGTCGCGTTCTACG
This sequence comes from Verrucomicrobiia bacterium, assembly GCA_035577485.1. Classification (GTDB taxonomy): domain Bacteria; phylum Chloroflexota; class Limnocylindria; order Limnocylindrales; family CSP1-4; genus CF-46. Next base: position 4,157 of record DATLVO010000305.1, on the reverse strand, counting down.
GCGACCACCTCGACCGGCTGCCGCCGCTCGAGCGGGACCGTCTCGGCCGCAGCCCCCTCCGTCTCCTCGACTCGAAGGAGCCGGCGATGCTCGAGCTGAACGCCTCGGCCCCGCGGATCACGGACCACCTGTGCGATGCGTGTGCGGCGCACTTCGCCGGCGTCCGATTGCACCTCGATGCCCTCGGCGTCGCCTATCGCCTCGACCCGCGGCTCGTTCGGGGGCTGGACTACTACACCCGGACCGCGTTCGAGGTCTACCCGGCGGGCGTCGCCGGCCAGCAATCCGCGCTCGGCGGCGGCGGGCGCTACGACGGACTGGTCGAGCTGCTCGGCGGGAAGGCGACGCCGGCGATCGGGTTCGGCCTCGGCCTCGATCGGGTGCTCCTCGCCCTCGACGCCGCCGGTCTCGCGGCCATCGCCGACCCGTCCCCGGCAGCGGTCGTCGTCGGTGCCGATCCGGCCGCAACCGCGGACCGATTGCGGATCGCGACGCTCCTCCGGGCGTCCGGCCTCGTGGCCCGCGCGGAGCTCGGCCAGCGGAAGCTCGGCAAGCAGCTCGAGGCGGCCGCCCGGGATCGCGCCCACTTCGCCGTCATCGTCGGCGACGAGCTGGCCGACGGACAGGTCCAGCTCCGGGACCTCGAGGCGGGCAGCCAGAAGGTCGTCAGCCTCGACGACCTCGCGCGGGAGATCGGGCGGGCGCACGAGGCCCACCGTCACGGAGTGGCGACCCCGACCCCGTGACGGAGGATCGGTGGTCGGGTGGTGACGCGTACGAGCGATGGATCGGCCGCTGGAGCCGCCCGGTCGGGGCGATCTTCGTCGACTGGCTCGGGGTCCCGGCCGGCGCGCGCTGGCTCGACGTCGGCTGCGGCACCGGCGCCCTGAGCGAGACGATCCTCACACGCGCCGCGCCTGCCTCCGTCAGCGGCATCGATCCGTCGGCGAGCTTCGTCGATCATGCCGCCCGCGCGGTCGACGACGCACGGGCATCGTTCGCGGTCGGGGCGGCGGAGGCGATCCCCGTCGCCGATACCTCCGTCGATGTCGCGGTCGCCGGCCTCGTCCTGAACTTCGTCCGCGACCTGCCGGCCGCGCTCGCCGAGATGCGGCGGGTGGTGACGGCCGGAGGCACGGTCGGCGGATACGTCTGGGATTACGCGGGGCGCATGGAGCTGATGCGGCGATTCTGGGATGCCGCCGTCGCCGTCGATCCCGCCGCCGCCGCCCTGGACGAGGCCGCCCGGTTCCCGATCTGCGGCGAGGAGCCGTTGCGGGCCGCCTTCGTCGACGCCGGCTTGCGGGCCGTCGAGGTCCGCGCGATCGAGGTCCCCACGATCTTCACCGACTTCGACGACTACTGGTCACCGCTCCTGAGCGGGGTCGCGCCGGCGCCCGGCTACACGATGAGCCTGGGCGAGGACCGGCGGACGGAGCTGCGGGAGCGCCTCCGCTCGACGCTGCCAGCCGAAGCCGACGGGTCGATCCATCTCGTCGCCCGTGCCTGGGCCGTCCGGGCGCGGACGAGCTGAGCGCGGCCGTCCCGTACGATACGCCCGCCATGACCGACTCACCGCCCCTCGAGCGGGCCACCGACGCGCGACCGTCCAACCTCCTCGCGACGCCGTACCGGACCCACACCTGCGGCGCGCTGCGCATCACCGACGCGAACAGGACCGCCCGGCTCTCGGGCTGGGTCCATCGCCGCCGCGACCACGGCCAGCTGATCTTCCTCGACCTCCGCGATCGCCACGGGATCACCCAGGTCGTGGTCGACAAGACCGACGAGCCCGACGCGCATGCGATCGCCAGCCGGCTCCGAAGCGAGTTCGTCGTGACCGTGGAGGGCGAGGTCGCGCCGCGGTTGCCCGGGACGGAGAACCCTCGCCTGCCGACGGGCGCGATCGAGCTCCGCGCGAAGACGGTGACGATCCTGAGCGAGTCGAAGACGCCGCCGTTCTACGTCAACGACCCGGACGCGCCGATCGACGAGTCGCTCCGGCTCCGCTATCGCTATCTCGACATCCGTCGGGAGGCGATGGCCCGCCGGCTGATGCTCCGAAGCCGTCTCGTGCAGGCGATCCGCGAGGTCCATCACGCCAACGGCTTCGTCGAGGTCGAGACACCGGACCTGATCAAGTCGACCCCCGAGGGCGCTCGCGACTTCATCGTCCCGTCGCGGCTCCAGCCGGGCACCGTCTACGCCCTGCCCCAGAGCCCGCAGCAGCTCAAGCAGCTCCTGATGGTCGCCGGCATCGACCGCTACTTCCAGATCGCCCGCTGCTTCCGCGACGAGGACCTGCGTGGCGACCGCCAGCCCGAGTTCACCCAGCTCGACCTCGAGATGAGCTTTGTCGACGAGGACGCGGTGATGCGCTTTGTCGAGGGCATGGCCGTCGAGGTCTGCCGGGTGACGACGCCGGACCGGCCCGTCCAGGAGTCGCCGTTCCCGCGCTTCACGTACGACGAGGCGATCGAGCGGTTCGGCAGCGACAAGCCGGACCTCCGCTTCGCGATGGAGCTCGTCGACCTGGCTGCGCTCTGGGCCGACGCCCCCTCCGGATTTCGCGTCTTCGACGATGCGCTAGCGGCGGGTGGCCGGGTGAAGGCGATCGTCGCCCCCGGCCTGGGCGGCGCCACCCGGAAGGAGATCGACGAGCTCACCGAGCGCGCGAGGCGCTTCGGGGCCAAGGGCCTCGTCTGGCTCGCGGTCGACGAATCTGGGGCCGTCCGCAGCGCGATCGCCAAATTCCTCGGCGACGGCGGGGTCGATCGCCTCGTGGCTCGCGTCGGGGCAACGCCCGGCGACCTGATCCTCGTGGTGGCCGACACCGCGCCGGTCACCGCCGACGTCCTCGGCCGCCTGCGGGCCGAGCTCGGTCAGCGTCTCGGTCTGGCCGATCCGGAGGTCCTGGCGTTCTGCTGGGTCCACCGCTTCCCGATGTACCAGTGGGACGCCGAGCTCGGGCGGTGGGACGCGACCCACAACCCGTTCAGCGGCGTCGTTCCCGAGGACGAGGAGCTCCTCGTCACCGCCTCCGGCGATCCGGCTCGGCCATCGCCCGAGGACCCGGCTGGTCGCGCTCGGGCGCTGCAGTACGACATCGTCCTCAACGGCTGGGAGCTCGGCGGTGGCTCGATCCGGATCCACCGCCGCGACCTCCTCGCCCGGAGCTTCGCCCTCCAGGGCCAGACCGAGGCCGGAATGAAGGAGAAGTTCGGGGCGCTCCTCGAGGCCTTCGAGTTCGGACCGCCGCCGCACGGCGGAATCGCCCTCGGGATCGACCGCTGGGCGGCCCTGCTCACGGACCAGACGAACATCCGCGAGGTCATGGCGTTCCCGAAGACCCAGTCCGGGACCGACCTGATGCTCGAGGCGCCGTCGCGGCCCGAGCCGTCCCAGCTCGCCGAGCTGGGTCTCCGGTTCGTCGGGACCCCCGGCAGGCCGGCGACTGCATCCGCCGGCCCAGCCGATTCAGCCGACCCCGCGGACCCCGCCGACCCGGTCGCACCGCCAGCCGAGGCGTGAGCTCGGCCGACGACGAGCTGCCCTGGCCGCTGGCGCCGATCGCCGCCCGGCCGCGCCTCGCCGCCTTCCTGGGCGCCGTGTGCATCGCCTTCTCCGGGATCCTCTACCGCTGGGCGGAGGTCACGCCCTCGACGGGCACCGTCTTCCGGGCGCTTTTCGGGCTGCCGCTGCTGGGGTTCGTCGCCTGGCTCGAGCACCGTCGGTACGGCGGCCTCCCGGCCCGCACGATCCGCCTGTCCGCGATCGCCGGGATCTTCTTCGCCGGCGACCTGACGTTCTGGCATCACGCGATCGGCGCCGTCGGGGCCGGCCTCGCGACGGTGCTCGGCAACCTGTCGGTCCTCATCGTCGGGGTGGTGGCGTGGCTGGCCTTCGGCGAGCGGCCGAGCCGGGCCACGTTCCTCGCGCTCCCGCTCGTCCTGGTCGGCGTGGTCTTCATCTCCGGCGCCATCGGCGGCGCCTCGTACGGCGCGAACCCCGGATTGGGCGTCGTGCTCGGTGTCGCGTGCGCGATCTGCTACGCGAGCTACCTGCTGATCATCCGCCGCGGCGGCTACGACCTGCGTCGGCCGGCCGGGCCCGTCGCGATTGCCACGGCGTCGACCGCGGTCGTCGCCGTCGTCGTC
>DATLVO010000304.1:0-25618 GCA_035577485.1 Verrucomicrobiia bacterium | reverse complement strand
CTGGCTGGGCGACGCTTCGATCGCGGACTCGCCCTGGGTCACGGCCCCGCGGGAAGCCTGGCAACGCTGGCACGAGGCCGGCGCCGACGGAGCGATCGTCCTTGCCCGCACCACGGAGGACGTCGACGCCCTCATCGACGCCACCAATCGTTGGTAAGTGGCACCATCGACCGCGCGATGACCGCGCCCGCCACCCCCGTCCCGCCGTCACGCCCGATCCCGACCCATCCGTGCGCCCGCTGCGGCGCGCCGGTCGGCCTCGAGATCGGCCTCTGCGAGCGGTGCAATCCGCTCGGCCTCCGCGACGCCGCGAGCTCGCAGGTCCACGGCACGGTCTTCGTCGGGGTGGCCCTCGCGGTCGCGTCGCTCGCGATCATCGCCCACGTCGCGGTGTCGGGGATCGGCCCATTCGCGGCCCAGGTCACCGCGGTTCGTGCCGCCCCGGACGCGGCCGGCTCGGTCATCACGACGATCTCGGTCCGAAACAACGGGACCTCGGCCGGCACGGCATCGTGCCGCGTCACCGACCCCGCGGATCGCGGGATCCAGAGCTCGCACATCGTCTACAGCCCGATGATCCCGCCGGGCCAATCGGTCGTGTTCGACATCGAGGTCCCGTTCGGGACGGTGGGCCAGCCGCTCGACGTCACCTGCACCGGTCCGTGACCGGCGAGGCGACGGCCGGCTCGAGCGTGACGGCCGCCGACCCCGATTCGACCGCGGGGAGCCCGCCGGGCGACGCCTGGGCGGCCGAGCTCGCCTTCGCGATCGATCTCGCCCACGACGCCGGAGTGGTGCTCATGGATCGCTACGAGCGGCTGGAGCGGATCGATCACAAGAGCGCCCGCGACGTCGTGACGGAGGCCGATCACCTGTCGGAGGCGCTGATCATCGCGGCGATCCGGCGACGTCATCGGGGCGACGCGATCCTCGCCGAGGAATCCGGGGCCCACGCCGCCGCCGGGGCCGAGCCGAACGACGTGCCGTCGCGCCGGGTCTGGGTGATCGACCCGCTCGACGGCACCGTGAACTACGCGAACGGCCTGCCCGTGTTCTGCGTCTCGATCGGCCTCGTCGTGGACGACCGGCCGACCGTCGGCGTCGTCCTCGACCCGACCCGCGACGAGACGTTCGCGGCGACCGTCGACGGCCCGGCGACGCTGAACGGCAGGCCCATCCACGCGTCCGCGAAGGACAAGCTGTCCGACTACGTGATCTCGCTCGGGCTCGCCGGGCGCTCCGTCGCCAGCCGCGCTCGGGCGGTCCGCCGCGAGGTCCGGATCTCGCGATCGATGGGCTCCGGCGCCCTCGCGCTGGCCTACGTCGGCAACGGCCGCTTCGACGCGTTCGTCCAGCAAACGAGCCTGTCCGCGTGGGACGTCGCCGCCGCCGGCCTGATCGCCGAGCGCGCCGGCGCGATGGTCACCGCGCTGGACGGCTCACGCTGGTACGACCCGGCTCGGCCGCCGCGTTCCGTCGGGATCGCGGCGGCGCCACCCGCGTTCCACGAGCGGATCCGCTCACTCGCGGCCGGCTGAGGCGCCGGTCCGTTGCCGGGAGGCCGGCTCGGGCCCGTCAGCCCTCCAGCCAGCGATGAGGCCGGTCGCGGAGGCGGGGCAGACCCCACTCGTCGCAGAACGCCTGCCAGGTCGCCCGCGGCGCACCGTGCCACTCCAGCTCCGCCGCGCCCCGCTGCGGGATCGGCGTGTCGAGCCGGAGGCGAGCCAGCGTCCGGTACAGGAGCGCGGTCTCGCGCTGGTCGGCGAGGACGGCGGCGAGGCGGACCGCCCCACTGACGCCGGGAACGTCCCAGGCGCTCGCCTTCGGCGGGATGTCGTCGATCGAGCCGTAGCGCAGCAGCACCGCGGCGGCCGACTTCGCACCCCAGCCCGGCAGCCCGGGGTAGCCGTCGGACGAGTCGCCGACGAGGGCGAGCCAATCCGGGATCGATGCCGGGCGGACGCCCCACTTCTCGAGCACCCCGGCCTCGTCGTAGGTGATGCCGCGACGCCGGTCACGGAGAACGATCCGCTCGCCCACGACGCATTGAGCCATGTCCTTGTCGGGCGTGCAGATGAGAATCCGCTCCACCCCGGGATCGGCCCCGAAGCGCGCCGCCGCCGCGCCGATCGCGTCGTCGGCCTCGAACTCGACCTCCGGCCAGAGGACGAGCCCGAGGGCCTCGATCGCGGCCTCGGCGATCGGGAACTGGGCGAGGAGCTCGGGGTCCATCCCGGCCGACGACTTGTAGCCCGGAAACAGGTCGTTGCGGAACGACTCGATGACCTGGTCCGTCGCGCAGCCGACGTGCGTGGCGCCCTCCTCACGCAGGAGGTACAGGAGCTGGTCGCAGAGGCCGGACACACCGGAGAGGTGGATCCCGTCGCGGCCACGGACGGCCGGGCGCGGCGCGTAGAACGCGCGGAACAGCTCGTAGGTCGCGTCGACGAGGTGGATCTGCATCGGTCCGAGCGGGCCTACCGCATCCGGCTCGACCACGAGTGGACGCCGGCCGCGGTCATCTCCTCGACCGCCCGGTCGCCATCGCCCGGCTCGAGGTCGACCGGCCGGATCGCATCGACGAGGACCGCGGTCTCGAAGCCGAGCCGGGCCGCGTCCAGCGCCGTGGCCTTCACGCAGTAGTCGGTGGCGAGGCCGCAGGCCACGACGCGCGTCACGCCGGCTGCCAGGAGGATCGATTCCAGCTCCGTCGGGGTCGTCTCGCCCGTCCGCGGATCGCGCATCGCGAAGCCCGAGTAGCCATCCTCGCCGTTGGCTCCCTTGCGGACGCGCGGCGCGGCCACGGCTGCCTCGACGTCGACGTCGGGGTGGAGCTCGGCTCCCCAGGTCCCGGCGACGCAGTGGACCGGCCAGATGCCGCCGTCCTTCGCGAAATGCGGCGTGGACTCCGGATGCCAGTCCTGGGTGAACACGACGGTCGCCCCCTCCGAGCGGGCCATCGCGATCTCGCCGTTGATGATCGGCACGAGGTTGGCGCCGCCGTGGACCGCCAGGCTACCGGCCGGATCGGCGAAGTCGTTCTGGAGGTCGACGACGACCAGGGCCGTCCGCGAGTCGTAGCGCTGCATGCCGCTAACGCTAGCAAAGAGCGGCGGCGGCACCCCGGATGGGTGCCGCCGCCGAGAGGAGGTAGGGAGCCCAGGGCTCCCGATCGGGGTGGGCCGGTCAGCCCGGCCCGAACGCGGTCAGACGGTCGCCTCGCGACGGAAGACGCCGACGGCCGCGAGGATCAGGGCCTCGAGGATGGTCCATCCAAGGAGGGCCAGGACCGCGGCGACGTCGAAGACCGATCCGCCGGCGGCCAGGTTGTCGATCCTCAGCATCCCGTTGAACGGCCCGACGAAGATCTGGCTCGTGTTGAGGATGAACGCGACCAGGTCGTTCCCCTCGCGGGCGTTCAGCAGGAGCAGAACGATCCGCAGGATGATGAACGCCTGGACGATCCCGAACAGCAGGACCACGATGCGGCCTGCGAACTCGCCGCCACTCGGAGTCCTGGTCACGCGTCGTTGGACGACGGTGCCACCGCGGTCAGCGACCGGGTCATCCGTCGTTCGAACGACTTTCTCGTCGTACGTCATGGTTGGTTGTCCTCCCATCGATGCCGCCGAAGCGGCGGGTCATCAGGGTCGCCCCTGTACTGTCACGGCCCGACTGACCGCGTTCGGTCCGGCATTGCAGGTGAGTGACGGTTCGGCCAGGCCGAACGCGGCTTCCGGTCCGATTTCGGACGGTCCGCCCGATCCCATGGATCTCCCACCGAAGTCGTCCGGTTTCGGAGTCCGAAATCGGACCGTCGCCTCCGGAACCGATCTGTCCGCCGGCAGCGTTCGAGATCGGATATCGGAACACATGGAACGGCGCGCGCAGCCCCGAATCGAAACGGCGCCCGTTGGGCACGGGCGCCGCTCGTTCGATCGGGCTCCGCGGTCAGCCGACCGGGGCGGCCTCCGCCCGGCGGCTCGCCTCGGGCGCCTCGGCGCTCGTTCCGGCCGTCGCGTCGTCGGCCCCGTCGGCCGTGTCGTCCTGGCCGCCACCGGCCGTGCCCTCGACGTCGAGGAGATAGCCGATGCCCTGGAACGTCCGGATCCGGCCGGGCTCACCGGGCTTCGCGCCCAGCTTCCGACGGACGCGGCTGATCCAGACCCGCAGGTACTGGAGGTCGTCGCGGTACTCGGGCCCCCAGACCTTTGTCAGGAGCTCCGTGTGGAGCACGACCTTGCCGGGATGCGTGGCGAGGTGCTGGAGCAGCAGCCACTCCGTGCGGGAGAGCTGGACCAGCTCGCCGTTGCGGCGGACCATCCGCCGCTCGAGGTCGATCTCGACGTCGTCGAAGGCGACGACGCCGGCCCCGGGCTCGACCCCGGTCGAGCGCCGGATGACCGCGCGAACGCGGGCGGCCAGCTCGTCCGGGTGGAAGGGCTTGGCAATGTAGTCGTCGGCCCCGAGGTCGAGGCCTTTCGCCTTGTCGGCGGTCGCGCCCTTCGCGGTCAGGAGGATGACCGGCACCGGCCGCTGCTCGCGCAGCTGGCGCATGACCTCGATGCCGTCGAGGTCGGGCATGACGATGTCGAGGAGCACGATGTCGGGTCGGATCTCCTCCGCCTTGGCAAGGGCGTCCTCCCCGCCCGTCGCGGTGACGACCCGGAAGCCCTCCTCGCTCAAGGCGATCGAGACCAGCTTCGTGATTCGGGGCTCGTCATCGGCGACGAGGACCAGGGGTTGAGTTCCCACGCGACACCTCCGGGGGTCTGGATACTACGTGTCCGGCGACGCTTTGGACGAGTCGGCCGGTCGTTCCAAGTCGGCCGGCCCACTCGCCTGGGCCAATCCGGGGTTACGACGGCTGGGGAGCCGCCGGCTGGATTGCGTTGTTCTCGGTGGTCGGGCCGGTGATCGACCCGCGGATGCCGGCATGCCCGGCCTTCCGTCACTCTCGCCGACCCATGGTCGCGCCTGTCCGGCTCGGACATTGCAGAACCGTTGCATGGGCATAACAACTCGGGCCCGTTTCGAGCGCGCCGGCTCCCGCACACGCCACCGCCGGCTCGATCGGATACGCTGCGGCACGATGAGCTTTGCGAGTGACGATCTCCGCCGGATCGCGGACGCGGTCGAGGTCGAGATCGAGACCCAGGCCCCCAACGGGCCCAGCCACCGGACGGTCATCTGGATCGTCGTCGACAGCACGGAGACCTTCATCCGCTCGTACCGCGGGCCGACCGCGCGCTGGTACCGCGAGGCCACCGCCAACCCGGCCGTGGCGCTCCATGTCGACGGTCGGCGGATCCCCGCGACGGCCATTCCCGCGACGGATCCCGACTCGATCGAGCGGACCAGCGAGGGCTTCCGGCGGAAGTATGCGAACGACCGATCGATGCCGGTGATGATCGCGCCGGAGGTCCTCGACACCACGCTCCGACTCGAGCCGACCTGACCGGCCAGCCGTCACGACCCATCCCCGAGGCAGCGATGTACTTCGACGAATTCAAGCACCAGCTCCCGGACATCGATCCCGCCGAGACGCAGGAGTGGCTCGACTCCTTCGACCAGCTCGTCGCGCAGGAGGGCGAGAGCCGGGCCCGCTTCCTCGTCTACAAGCTCCTCAAGCGGGCGCGGCAGCTGCATGTCGGGCTGCCGCCGCTGACCCAGACCCGCTACATCAACACGATCAGCCCGGAGCAGGAGCCGTTCTTCCCGGGTGACGAGCAGATCGAGCTCCGGATCCGCCGGATCATCCGCTGGAACGCGGTGGCGATGGTCCTCCGGGCGAACAACCGGTTCTCGGGAATCGGCGGCCACCTCGCGACATACGCCTCGGCGGCCTCGCTGTACGAGGTCGGCTTCAACCACTTCTTCCGTGGCAAGGACGACGGACAGTCCGGCGACCAGGTCTTCTACCAGGGCCACGCGGCGCCCGGGATCTACGCCCGGGCGTTCCTCGAGGGACGCCTCAGCGAGGACCAGCTCGACCACTTCCGGCGGGAGACCGTCCCGGGCCAGGGCCTGTCGTCGTATCCCCATCCGCGGCTCATGCCCGAGTTCTGGGAGTTCCCGACGGTCTCGATGGGTCTCGGCCCGCTTGCCGCGATCTACCAAGCGCGGTTCAACCGGTATCTGCACCACCGCGGCATCAAGGACACCTCGAGCTCGCGGGTCTGGGCGTTCCTCGGCGACGGCGAGACCGACGAGCCCGAGTCGCTCGGCGCGCTCCACCTGGCCGCCCGCGAGGGCCTGGACAACCTGACGTTCGTCGTGAACTGCAACCTCCAGCGGCTCGACGGCCCGGTCCGGGGCAACGGCAAGATCATCCAGGAGCTGGAGTCGGCCTTCCGCGGCGCGGGCTGGAACGTGATCAAGGTGATCTGGGCCCGCGAGTGGGACGAGCTCCTTGCCCGCGACGTCGACGGCGTCCTCGTCGAGCAGATGAACAACACGCTCGACGGCGAATTCCAGAAGTTCTCCGTCGCCGGCGGGGCGTACATCCGGGAGCACTTCTTCGGGCCGGACCCGCGGCTGCGGAAGCTCGTCGAGCACCTCTCGGACGACGATCTCGCGCGGCTCCGCCGGGGCGGTCACGACTACCGCAAGGTCTACGCCGCGTACAAGGCCGCGACCGAGTCGAAGGGCTCGCCGACGGTGATCCTGGCCCACACGGTCAAGGGTTGGACGCTCGGTCCCGGCGTCGAGGCCCGGAACATCACCCACCAGGCGAAGAAGCTGTCCGAGGCGGAGCTGAAGATCTTCCGCGACCGGATCGAGCTGCCGATCCCCGACGCGAAGCTGAAAGACGCGCCGTACTACCACCCGGGTCCGGACTCCGAGGAGGTCCAGTACCTCACCGAACGCCGGCGCGCCCTCGGCGGCGCGGTCCCGAAGCGGGTCGTTCGCGCCGCGCCCCTTCCCAAACCACAGGACGCGGTGGACAAGGAGTTCGCGGCCGGCTCCGACACCGCCGTCTCCACGACGATGGTCTTCAGCCGGATCCTGCGGAACCTGATCCGCGACAAGGAGCTGGGGCCGCGGATCGTCCCGATCATCCCGGACGAGGCGCGGACGTTCGGTATGGACCCCCTGTTCAAGGAGGTCGGGATCTACGCGGCGCTCGGGCAGAGATACGAGCCGGTGGACTCGGACCTGATCCTCTCGTACCGCGAGGCCGTCGACGGCCAGGTCCTCGAGGAGGGGATCACCGAGGCGGGCTCGATGGCGAGCCTCCAGGCGGCCGCGACCTCGTACGCGTCGCACGGCTTCCCGATGATCCCGTTCTACATCTTCTACTCGATGTTCGGCTTCCAGCGGACGGGCGACCAGATGTGGGCGCTCGGCGACGCCCGTGGCCGAGGGTTCCTGATGGGCGCGACCGCCGGCCGGACGACTCTCACCGGCGAGGGCCTCCAGCACGACGACGGACACTCCCACGTCCTCGCGTCCACGATCCCGAACCTGCGCGCCTACGACCCGGCGTTCGCCTACGAGTTGGCGGCCGTCGTCCGCGACGGGATCGAGCGGATGTACCACCGCGGCGAGGACGTCTTCTACTACATCACGATCTACAACGAGAACTACGCCCAGCCGAAGAAGCCCGACGGCGTCGACGACGGGATCATCCGGGGGCTCTACCGGTTCGCCGAGGCGCCCGATCTCGGCCGGAAGGCGCAGCGGGCGCGGCTCGTGGGCTCCGGCTCGATCCTCCAGCAGGTCATCGCCGCCCAGCAGCTGCTCGCCGAGAAGACCGGCATCGCCGCCGAGGTGTACTCGGCGCCGTCCTTCCCACTGCTCCGTCGCGACGCGCTCGAGACGGAGCGTTGGAACCGGCTCAACCCGGCGGAAACGCCGCGCGTCCCGTACGTCTCGACCGTGCTCGGTCCGGACGGTGGACCGATCGTCGCCGCGAGCGACTGGATGAAGACGCTGCCCGACATGGTCGCCCGATGGCTGCCGCCGTACTACGTGTCGCTCGGGACCGACGGCTTCGGCCGATCCGATACGCGCGAGGCGCTGCGCACGCTGTTCGAGATCGATCCGCCCCATATCGCGGCCGCCGCGGTGACCGAGCTGGGTCGCTGCGGGGCGCTGCCGGCGGCGAAGGTCGCCCGAACGGTCGCCGACCTGGGCGTGGACCCGAAGAAGCTCGACCCGCTGGCGCTCTAGCGTCGGCCCCGAGCCACCGTGCGGGCAGCGCCCGCGCCCGTCATGCCACTGATATGGCCGTCCCCTCCGTCGGGGCGCGCCCGGTCGTCGCTGCTGCGTACCGTCGGACGAGTCGAACCGGTCGTTGGCCCAGACCGATCGGTGACGAAGTCACCAGGAGAAGCGACATGACCCGTGACGATCTCAACGATCCGAACCGCCCGTACGATCCGAACCGCCGTGTTGTCGTCGAGGACGACGAGACGGTCGTGAAGGACCAGGAGCACGGCAACGAGGCGTTCGGCGCCGGTGCCGGCGCGCTTGCCGGCGCGGGTGCCGGCATGGCCGTCGGTGGCCCTCCGGGTGCCGTCGTCGGTGGCGCGATCGGCGCAGTGGGCGGTGCGGTCGCCGGTGAGGCGACCGAGGGCCGCGACGAAGCCGGCGCGGGTGCCGGTGGGCTCGCAGGCGGGCTCGGTGGCGCGGCCATCGGTGGCGCGATCGCCGGACCTCCGGGTGCCGTGGTCGGTGGTGCCGTCGGCGCGGCCGGTGGCGCCGGCATGGGCGACAAGACCGAGGAAGCGGCCGAAGGCGAGCAGTCCGACACGGAGGTCGAGGAGCGCCGCGACTAGTCCATCCCGGGTTCCAGGCCGAGCCTGCGGCCGCGGTCCCGATCCTCGGGACCGCGGCCCCTTCACATCCGAGGGATCATTGACGCATGCTCCGTCCTCTTCGCATCGCCCAGGTCGCACCGCCGATGGAGACGGTGCCGCCCGACGCCTACGGCGGGACCGAACGGATCGTCTTCGAGCTCGTCTCGGAGCTCACCCGTCGCGGCCACGACGTGACGACGTTCGCACCCGGCGACTCGAGCGTTCCGGGAACGCTCGTCGCGACGGTGCCTCGGGCGCTCCGGCCGGTCGGTCACGGCGGCGACATCGGCGGCTATCTCCTGTCCACGATGCTCAAGGCGCTCGACCGCCAGGCGGACTTCGACCTGATCCACAGCCACCTGGACTGGTACGGCCTGATCCTCCGACGGGCGTCCCGCACCCCAGTCGTCTCGACCTTCCACGGCCGTCTGGACATGCCCTGGTCGCGAGACGTGTTCGCCGACAACCCGACGGGCGTGGTCGCGATCAGCGAGTCCCAGGCGTCGGTCCACCCGGAGGTGCCCTGGACGATCGTCCACAACGGGCTGACCCTCGACAAGGCGCCGTTCGAGCGGCGCCGTGACGACGCGCTCGTCTTCGTCGGGCGGGTCACGCCCGAGAAGGGGATCGTCGACGCGATCCGGATCGCGGAGCTGGCCGATCGGCCGCTGAAGATCGCCGCCAAGGTCGGCCCGACGCCCGGCGAGCAGGACTTCAACGAGCGCGTGTTCGAGCCTGCCCTCGAGGCGGCCGGCAGCCGTGTCGAGTTCCTCGGCGAGCTCTCGACGGCCGACCGGGACGCCCTGTTCGCCCGGAGCCACGCCGTCCTGATGCCGGGTTCGTGGCCCGAGCCCTTCGGGCTCGTCGCGATCGAGGCCCTCGCGTGCGGCGCGCCGGTGATCGCTCGCCGCGTCGGCGGCCTCGACGAGATCATCCGGGACGGGGTCGACGGATTCTTCGGCGACGACGTCACCGAGATGGCGTTCATGGTGGAGCGGGTTGCGTCGCTCGACCGCGACGCGATCCGGACGTCCGTGGTCGACCGCTTCTCGGCGACCCGGATGGCCGATGGCTACGAGGCGCTCTATGCCCGGTTGCTCGGCATCGACGAGGACGACGCGTCGAGCGACCCGAGCCGGCGCGTCGTGGAGATGCGTGCGCGGGCCTGAGGTACGGATTGCAAGCTCGGCTAGCACCATCTCCGCGGCGGCCCTTCAGCAGGCCCTGAGCGGGCCAGGGACGTGCTGAATGCAAGCCACGGTGGGGACCGGGCCGGATTCGCGTGCCCCGGACCTCGTCGCGCTTGATTGCGCTACCCGGAGTTGCAATCCGAACTCCAGGGAACGACCGCGCGCGACCCCGACGCTCAGGTCGATCAGGCCCGGGCGATCACCCGACGAAGCAGTAACCACGCGGCGCCGACATAGGCGATCCCCAGGCCGCCCAGCAGCCAGATCTGCCAGACCGCGTTCGTCCCGCCCCGGAACATGAAGTCCTCGAGCAGGCGGATCCCGTTCGCGACGGGCAGCGCGTAGATCAGCGACCGGATCGGCTCGCTGAACTCGTCGATCGCCAGCACGAAGCCGGAGAAGAAGACCGACGCGAGGAGCAGCAGCAGCGACAGCTGGACGGCCTGTGGCTCGGAATCCGACACGGCCGCCACGAGCAAGCCGAGCCCGAGCGACGCCCCGATCAGCAGGACCAGGATCAGGGCCAGCCAGCCCGGATCGCCGAGCATCGGCGCCCCGAAGCCGCGCACGAGGACGGCGATCGTCACCAGCCCGACCGCCCCGCTGAAGAGCCCGAAGGCGATCAGCTTGCCGGTGACCAGCTCCGCGGTCGTGATCGGGGAGATCCGGAACAGCTCGACGAGGCCGCTCGTCCGCTCTCGAACCAGCGAGAGTGCGATCAGGGTGATCGCCATGTGCTGGATGATCAGGGCGAGGACCGCGGGCCCGAAGAACTGGACGACGGTCGGTTCGGACTGGGCGACGTTGTCCAGGTTCGCCTCCGTCGGAGCGGCGATTACCGCCGGCGGGATCTTCGCGACCTGTGGCACGCCTGCCTCGAGCGCATAGCCCTCGCCCTTCTCGACCGCCTGCTCGATGACGCTGCGGTTGATCGCCGCCTCGAGCCCCCGGGCCAGGAAGGTCGCGTAGCTCACGCGGACGGGGTCCGTGAAGTTGACCCGGACGTCGATCGGGGTCCGGAGGCCCTCCTTGAAGCGCTGCTGGACGTCGGCCGGCGCGACGAGGACGACGTCGACGGCCTGGCGGTTGAGGCGATCCATGGCCGACGCCTCATCGGGCGTGACGTCGACGATCTTCAGCCCCTCGCCGGCGATCTGGGCATAGGTTTCGGTGTCGGTTGGCAGCCCCGACTGCGGCGGCACGACGACGATCGTATCGAGGGGTCGGCGGAAACCGCTGTAGCCGAGCCCGAACAGGGCCATGATCAGGAACGGCCCGATGAGGAGGCTGACGAGTGCGCCCGGCCGCCGGACGATCGTCACGAGCTCCTTGCCGACGATCGCGAGGATCCGCGTCAGCGTCTTGAAGAGCGTCATGCCGCGGCCGACCCCGGACGATCCGTGGAACCCGCCGCGTCGTCTCCTCCGCCGGTCGATGACTCGGCGGCCATCCGGGCCCCGTGCCGTTCCACGAGGATCGCGAAGATCTCGTCGAACGAGAGACGCAGCTCCCGGGCCGATTCGACCTCGGTGCCCGACGACCGAATCCGGTCGACGACGACCGGCAGGGCGATGCCGGCGTCGTCGACGGCGACCCGGAGCTTTCGGGGACCAACCTGGACGACGTCGACGACCCCCGGCGTGCTCTGCAGCTCGGCGCCGTCGAACAGCGTGCCGGTCTCGATGTCGAGCAGGTCGCCGTTCGTCGCCATGCGGCGGAGCTCACCGGGCGTGGCGAGGGCGATGATCTCGCCGCCGACGATCAAGGCGACCGCGTCGCACTCCTCCGCCTCGCTGATGTGCTGGGTGGTGACGAGCAGCGTCCGGCCGGCGTCGCGGAGCCGGTGGAGCTCGTCCCAGATCGAGCCGCGGAGCAGGGGATCGATGCCGGCCGTGGGCTCGTCGAGGATGATCAGCTCCGGCTCGTGGACCAGGGCGCACGCCAGCTCGAGGCGACGCTGCATCCCGCCGGAGAGCCTCCCCGCCCGCTTGCCGCGCGCCTCCCAGAGGTCCACGACGTGGAGGACCTCGCGGACGCGCCGGCGACGGCGCCGCCAGAGCATCCCGAAGAGGCTCGCGACGAAGTCGATGTTCTCGCCGGCGGTCAGGTCCTCGTACAGGGTGAAGAGCTGCGGCATGTAACCGATCCGCTCACGGTCTCGACGGCGGAACCGGGCGGGCTCGACGCCCATGACCCGGACGTCGCCCTCGGTCGGCCGGATCGCGCCCGTCAGCATCCGGATCGTCGTCGTCTTGCCGGCACCGGACGGCCCGATGATCCCGAGGATCGTTCCTCGCGAGACGCTGAGGTTGATCCGGTCGACGGCGGGCCGCCCGCCGTACCGGCGGGAGACGCCGCGCATGACGACGACCAGGTCGCGCCGGTCGACCGCGGGCGCCGGTTCGACCGCAGGCCCCGGATCGGTCGGCGGCGCCTGATCGGCCGGGGATGTCGCACCTGGGGGATCGGCAGCGGGGCGCTCGTGGTCCGGTCGGGGGTCGTCCGTCATACGTCCTCCTGGGCCGGCGCAGGGAGCCGGGTGGGCGAGCGGAGTGTGCCAATGCGGCCATCCCGCGGACGCGTGCGACGGCCGTCGGGACGCTTGCGTTCTCGTGTCGGACGCGCTCGGCCCGGCCGGGAGTGGGTGCGCTGCAACGCCGCTGGCATCGACCGCAGCGGCCTGGCCGCGGGATCGAGACGCGCCGACCGCGACCCTGCGACCGACATGAAGGGCCCACGATGACCGACGATCGGGAGACGGTTCGCGGCCTGCGGCATTGCGCCGACGATCGGCCGGGGATCGCCCGCCGCCGATCCGGCCGAGGGTTCGTCTACCTCGATCCCGATGGCCGCCGGATCGCCGACGAGGAGCGCCTCGCGCGGATCCGGGCGATCGTGATCCCGCCGGCCTGGACCGATGTCTGGATCTGCCCGTGGCCGAACGGCTACTTGCAGGCGACCGGGCGCGACGCCCGCGGCCGGAAGCAGTATCGCTACCACCCCCGCTACCGCCGCCGTCGCGACGACGCGAAGTTCGCCCGCCTGATCGCCTTCGCCCGTGCCCTGCCTGCGATCCGGCAGCGGGTCGACGAGGATCTCGCCCGCCCCGGCCTGCCGCGCGAGAAGGTCGTTGCCGCGGTCGTTCGCCTCCTCGAGCTGACCCTCATCCGCGTCGGGAACGACGAGTACGCGCGGCTCAACCGATCCTTCGGGTTGACGACGCTGCGCGATCGCCACGCCGTCGTCCGTGGCTCCGAGGTCCGGTTCCGGTTCCGGGGGAAGTCGGGCCGCCAGCACGAGGTCGGCCTGCGCGATCGACGGCTCGCGGCGGTCATCCGGCGCTGCCGGGACCTGCCGGGCCAGGAGCTCTTCCAGTGCGTCGGTCCCGACGGCAAGCCGGTCGACATCGCCTCCGACGACGTCAACCGGTACCTCGACGCGATCGAGCCAGGGGTCACGGCCAAGGACTTCCGAACCTGGGCCGGCACGGTTCTCGCCTTCCGGGCGCTGACCGCGCTCGGCGAGGGCGAGACCAGCCGGGAACGGCAACGAAACGTCGCCACCGCGATCCGCGAGACGGCGACGAGCCTCGGGAACACCGCCGCCGTCGCCCGCCAGGCCTACGTCCACCCGGCGGTCGTCGACGCGTATCTCGACGGACGGATCCGCACCGCTCTCGTCGAAGCCGTCGAGGTCACCGACGACCCACCGGGCGCCACCGACCCCGACGAGGAACGGGCGGTCGTGGCTCTCCTCCGGGCGCGACTCCGCGACGACGCCCGCCGTGTCCGGGCCGGGAGGCGAAAGGGAAACCGAGCGACCCCAAGCGGTCAGGCCGGCTAGGCGTCTCGGCCCGAGGTCAGCCGGCGTCGACGGGCAGCGCGAACGCCGTCTCCACCCCGCCCCCGTGCCGGTTCCGGACCCAGACGCGGCCGCCCATCGCCTCCACGAGGTTCCGGGCGACGAAGGGTCCGACGCCGCTCGCCGACAGCCGGCCCGAGTCGGTCTCGTCCGGCAGGTCGAAGGCCCGCGCCTGCTCTCCGGGGGTCAGCTTCGGTCCGCGGTCGAGAACGCGGAACGTGACCTCAGGCGACGCCTCCTCGTGATCGACGCGGAGGGTCACGGGTCGGCCGGGACCACCGAAGCGGGCCGCGGCCAGGGCCAGGTCACGGGCGGCATGCTCGACGTAGGTCGCGTCGGCACGGACCGGCGGCGGGTCCGCGGCCCCATCCCGAACGAAGACGACGTCCGGTGCCCGCCCCGCGACGACGCGGGCGGTGACGTCGGCGACCCGTTGCAGGAGCACCGGCTCGTCCAGGGGATCGAGCGCGTGTCGATCGAGCCGGGCGATCGCGATCAGGTCCTCGACGAGGTCGTACAGGCGCGCCGCCTCTGCGCTGATGTCGAGCGCCAGCGTCCGCGACGCGGGTGGCGACAGGTGTGCGCCATGCGCGAGGACGGACGAGCCGGCGTAGATCGTCGTGATCGGCGTCCGCAACTCGTGCGACATGATCGCGAGGAAGGCATCGGCCTCCGGCCGGTCCTCTGCGTGGCCGCGACGCCCATCGGCAGGACGTTCGTCGAGATCACGATTCAGCATCATGAGATCAAGGATCGGAGCCCGGGCTGGTCGAACGGGCGCCCGTCGGGCCATGTCACCTTGCGGACATATCGCAGGCGCATTCCCGTCGGTCCGTTCTTTCGAGCTGGCCCACGCGGCCCCGGTCGACGGTCCGTCACCTTCCGGCGTGCGTATCCTCCCGCGTGCCTCGTCCGCGTCTGCGAGGCGATTGTCAGCGGGCGACCACCCGGGGTCGTGCGCGCGCGAGCCCGGCGCTGCTTCGATCTGCGAGTCGATCGCCGCCCGTCGGACGGCGGCCGAGGGAGATCGAACCGCCGTGGACGCCATCCTCAAGCCCATCGGTGAAGCGATCGGCGCGTTGCTCGCCGACCCGACCGTCGGGTTGATCCTCCGGGTCGCGGCGGCGTATTGGGTCGTCGTCTGGCTCGCGTCCGCGCTCTGGGCGTTCGTCGACCTGCGGCGCCGGACCGCCAACCTGCTGCTGCCCTACGTTTCGGCCGCCGTGATCGTCCTCGCTTCGCCTGTCCTGTTCCCGTTCGCCATCCTCGTCCATCGGATCGTCCGCCCGGCCGCGACGGTGGCCGACCGGCGCCTGGCGGCCCTCCGCGATGCCGCCCTCGCTGGCGAGCTCGACCTGGCGAGATGTGCCGGCTGCGGGACCGTCGCCGACCCGGACTGGATCCTCTGCCCGGAGTGCCGCCGGCCGCTCGGCCACCGCTGCGATCACTGCGGCCGGACGGCGGGCATCGACTGGGACATCTGCGCCTGGTGCGGCTCGACGCTCGGAGCGGCTCCCCTGGCGGGCGTCGTCCGGCACTGAGGACCCGGGATACGAGATCGCCGCCCGCCGGGCACCGGCGGGCGGCGACGAACGGCCCGATCAGGGATCGGGTCAACAGGGGTTAGACGGGGCGGTCCTCGATGTCGCGATCGCGCGCCTCGCGAGCGTCCTCGGCTCCGCGGCGCATCTCGTCGCCAGCGTTGCCGAGCGTGTCGCGCACGTCGTCACCGGCGTTGGCGATCTTGTCCGACAGGCTCTCGTCGCCGTCGGCCTTGCGCCACGTCTCCTTCGCCTTGTTGTCGATGTTGCGCATCGTCTCCTTGGCGTCGGCCTTCACGTCTTCGTAGCCCATGACTCGAAACCTCGCACTCCCGGCGGCCGATCTCGGCCCCCACTGCGATCGACCGTACCGGCGCCGGCCTTGCGCCCGTCTCCGCGCGACCGATCACGGATGACAGCCCGCTTGCAGTCGAGCGGCTGTCACGTCCCTGCAAGCGACGGGCGTGGCTCAGGCTGCTGGCCGCTCGCCCGCCCGACGTACGGTCGAACCCGACACGAACCACAACCGAGGTGAGGATCCATGACCACTGCCAATTCGACCGCAACCCGGACGTCGTCGGCCGGCGACGATCGAGATCTCGCGGACACGGCCAGGGGGATCGCGGGCGAGGTCGCCGACCGCGCGTCTGCCGTCGCGTCGCGCCTGCCCGAGGCCGCCAACGCGACCGGCGCCTCGCTAGAGCGTGCCGGACAGGTGATCCGGAGCGAGTCCGACGAGGTCCTGGCGGTTGGAACGTCCCTGTCGCTCGGGCTCGCGATGGGCCTGCTGCTCGGTGGCGCGAACCGCATCCTCGTGGTGCTGGCCCTGATCCCGGCGACCGCGATGGGGTTCACCCTCTTCGATCGCCACGGCGGGACGGGGACGCGATCGAGGAGCTGAGATCCCGGGCGCCCGCCTCTAGCACGGGGCGCAGGCGCCCGCCCAACCCGATCACCGAAGCCGGTCGGCGACGCGCCGACCGGCTTCTCCCTGTCTGGACCCGGCCGCAACCGCCGTCTCCGTCGGAGCCTGCGGAGATACCCGACCGGTCCCGGACAGGCGGAACGCCCGGAGGAGGGGGCTCCGGGCGTCCGCGGGATCGGGGTGAAGGCGCCCCGTCACAAGCGCCCCCACGCGGGGGTATTCAGGTCGTTGGGCTCCGTCTCGCGACGGAACTGCCGGAAAGCGTAGAGATCGCGAGCCGCCGTCGATCTCTCGACAGCGCCACCGACCATTGCAACGGCATAACGACGCGGCTCCGAGACACCACCCGACGGATTCTGAATCGGCAGCGGGAATCGGCGGCACGGAGCGGCCCGATTTCGGTCGCTCCGTGCGGGGAGGAGAGCTGCGGGCCCCCGGACCCCCAGTGGTCGAGGGCCCGCGCAGGAAGTGTCGGGCCGGTCCGCTCTCGGCCGCGTCACGTCCACGGGCCGGAGGCTTGCATCGGTCTCTTGTCGGCGGATCCGCCGGGCGCCAACGGCCGGTTGCCTGGCCCGGCCACGGACGTCAACAAGGCCCACGGCGACCACCGACGACCCCGAGCGAGCGGTCGGTCACTCCATCGCGTGACGGGCGAGGATCTCGAGGACGGCCGAGCCGACGTCGCGGGCCGTCAGGTCGCAGCGTGTCGGCCGGGGGCTGTCGTCCCGCGGACCGATGAGCAGCGTCGACAGGCCGGATCGCCGGTCGCCGCACGTGGACGGGTCGGCGGTCACGAACCACGAGCCCCGCGGCGGATCCGCCGGCAGCCGGTCCAGTTGGCCGGGCCACGAGGACACCGAGGCGGCCCGGTGGTCGGGCGGGGCGACGAGCACGATCTGGTGACCGGCCTCGGTGAGGTGGAGCAGACGGCCCGACGCATCCGGCAGGATCGCCGCGGAGCTGTCGACATAGATCGTGGTCATGGCCAGACGCTACGTCACCGGGCTGGCGCGCCGATCATGCCGTTGCCGCCGGGCCGTTGCAGGCGGGCGTCAATCGCCGACAGCCGCGTTCCGAGCCCGGTCTCGGGTCGGCATGGCCGGGGGAATCGGAACGCCCACCCCGGGGGAGGTGGGCGTTCGATGCGCTGTCGAGGCGGAGCAAGACGCTCCGCATTCGGGTGGGTCAGATCGCGCCGCGACCCGTGCGGCTCCGGCCGGTGACCGCGTTCACGACCACGACGACGATGATCGCGCCGATGGTCGCCACGACGATCGAGCTCAGGTCGAGCGGGCCGTCGATCGGATGGCTGTTGAAGAGGACACCGGCGAGGAAGCCGCCGACGAGGGCGCCGACGATGCCGAGAACGATGTGGCCGATGACCCCCAGCCCCTCGTCACCGCGGACGAGGAAACCGGCGAGATAACCGGCAATCGCGCCGAGCACGATCCAGGCGATGATGTTCATTCAGGACCTCCATCCCAAGATATGTCGTCCCGAGATCGGGTACGGCTGCCACTCTGGTGACCCGCCGCCCCATCCGCGGCAACGTCTGGCCGCGGTCTCGTTGCAACGGCCTGACAGCGCTCCGACCGGTCCAGGAGGTCGCCCCGGATCGACGTCGTCTGGCTCCCGCCGGCGGTCTGATCGGGCGGGCAGACGGAGCCCCGGGACGGTGCCAAGGAGACGGAGCGAGGGGAGACCGAACCGGCCCCGGACAGACAGATGCGGCGCCGTCGACGTCGTCGTCTCGCCCAGCGCCGCATCGCCTGACGCGTTCCGGTTGGTTCGTACCGGAACAGCTTCCGGTCCCCGATCGCCGCGAACTCGAAGGATGTTCCTCCCGCCGACGCCGGAGCCGGGCAAGAGTGTCGGGCCGGCGACCTTGCGCAGCGGCTCTGCCGAGTCACCGAGTCATTACACCGGCATGACAGCGATGCCGCCGTCCCGAGGGCGACCGACGACGCCGCGATGCGGCGTGCAGAACGCGAAGAACCGCCCCGGCCACGAGGGCCGGGGCGGTTCGTGAATGATCGCGATCGGCCGGTCTCTGCCGGCCGTCAGGCGATGACCGAGGCGTCCGTCAGGAGGCGCTCGGGGCGGCCGACTGGCTCTCGGCCGGCGTGCTCTCGGACGCGGCCGGCGCGCTCGCCGCCGGCGTGCTCGCGAGCGGGGCCGATGGGGTCGTCGTGGCTGCCGGGCTGTTGCAGGCGACGGCGCTGCCGACAGCGCCGGCCAGCGTCAACGCCAGCAGGATGCGCTTGATCATCAGGGAGAACCTCCGTTGCCTGGCAGGGCTTGGTCCGCTGCCTCTGGGCCGGGGACGGCCACGGGGCATGACGATACGGGCCCGGTGGCAACGCGCACCGCATCAGACCGCTCGGCCTTGTTGCATCGATCTCGCAGCCTCCGGGTCATCACGACGCCGGTCGCGTTGGCTGGCGGGCGATCGCGACCTGCGGTTTCCGCATGCAAGGAGCGTGATACGAGCGGATCGGGCGGACGTCTGCGCCTGCCATCGGCGGAGTGCAAATCTGCCATCACGACGCCGCGCCGCTCCACTCGCGGCGCGCGTCGGCCATCGAACAGATCCCATCGATCTTCAGCCAGGAGTGACACGACATGAGCCCGGAGACGCCCGCTTCGGCGACGGACGCAGAGGTCGAGGACCGGTCGATGCGCGCCGTCGAGTGGATCCTGGCGCTGATCGCGGCGGTCGCCGCGGGAGTGCTCGCCTTCTTCCGGTGACGAGGCCGGCCTTCCGGTCGATCCGAAGGCACGCTCGGACTCGATTGATGCCTCGTTGTATCGGGAAGCGACTCGCTCCTTGCGCGCCCGGTCCCGCGTCGAGGCAAGGTCATCATCATGCGACCCTCGAGCTCAACAACGACCTCCGGCGCCGAGTCGCCGTCCACCCTCGCCGAGCGGTTCAACCGCCTGGCCGACGCTCTGACGGCCAGCTTAGGTTCGTTGCCCGCGCTGGCCGCCTCGATCCTCCTCATCGTCGGATGGGTGCTGACCGGACCCGTGTTCCGCTTCTCGGACACGTGGCAGCTCTTCATCAACACCACCACGACCATCATCACGTTCTGGATGGTCTTCGTGATCCAGAACAGCGCCAATCGATCGTCGAAGGCGACGCAGCTGAAGCTCGACGAGCTGATCCGGTCGGTCAAGGCTGCCCGCAACGACCTCATCACCCTCGACAAGGCGCCCGAGAAGGAGCTCCGGGAGCGCGAAAAGGAGTTCGAGCGACTGGCGCACGGCGAGATCGACGAAGCCGAGGAGGCCGGAGCCTGACCTCGAGGAACGGTCAGTCGTCCTCGGCCATCACCCGCAGCGAGAAGCCGAACTCGGCCCCACCCTCGGGTCGGTTCGCGGCCCAGATCCGGCCGCCCATCGCGCGGATCAGCCGGGCGCAGACGAACAGCCCGATCCCGGCCCCGGCTGCCGTCCGTGCCGTTCGCGCGGACCGGAAGAACAGCTCGAAGAGGCGGTCCGCCTCGTCCGGCGGGAAGCCCGGTCCGTTGTCCAGGATCCGGACCCGGACCTCGGGGCCGTCGGCCTCGATGCGGGCCTGGACGACGGTCCCCCGCCCGCCGTACTTCGCCGCGTTCGAGAGCAGGTTCCGGATGACCTGCTCGACGTAGGTCGGATCCGCGATCACCGTCGGCAACCCGGGCGGGACCGTCAGGTCGAAGCGCACCTCGGGCCACCGGCCTTCCTCGGACTCGATGACGGTCGGGACCACACGCTGCAGGAGGACGGGCTCCGTGCCGAGCTCGCCGGCGTCCTCGCCGAACCGGGTCATCGCGACGACGTCCTCGACCAGGCGATGGAGGCGCTCGGCCTCGGTCGCGATGTCGTCGAAGATCTCGCGCTGCGTCTCGGAGGGCAGCTCCGTGGATCGCGCGAGGTCCTTCGACCCGGCGTAGATCGTTGTCACGGGGGTCCGCAGCTCGTGCGACAGGACGCCGATGAACGTGTCGCGGACGACCTGCTGCCGGCGCTGCTCGGTGACATCGCGCAGCATCACGATCGTCTCGTCGCGGTGGCTGGCCTCGGCGTCGTCGGGGGCGACGGGCCAGGTGCTCAGCTCGACCCAGCGGTCATCACCGTGCCGGGCGGGCAGCTCGACCGGGCCGCCCCGCTCGCCCAGGCGAGGAGCGAGGTGCTCGGGATCCTCGATCTGGTCGAGGATCTCGGCATAGCTTCGCTCTTCCACATCGGGGAAGACGTCCTCGGCCGCGGGGTTGGCAAGGATGATCCGGCCACCGGCATCGCAGACGAAGACGCCTTCGCCCATCGCGCGGATGACCGCGTTCAGCTCGGCGGCCCGGGCGTGCTCGGACGCGGCGACGGCCCGGAGGCGCTCCTGGGCCTCGATCCGATCGCGGATGTCGCGGGCGATCGCGAGGATCCGGCCCGGCTCGCCGCCCGCGGCCGGGACCGACTGGAGGCGGACCTCGACCGGGATCACGGTGCCAGTCGCCGACCGGAAGCGGAGGGTCTCGGTCCGGGTGTCCGCGGGACCGGCCAGCAGCGGTCCGACGAGCCGGCCGAGGTGGACCGGTTGCCGGACGCGGGGCCCGCCGCCGCCGGCGGCCGGATCGCCAGCGACGTCCGTGTCGGGGTCGGCCGGTGGGCCGTCGAGGTGATCGACGATCAGCGTCCCGACGAGGGCCTGGGCGGGTGCTCCGAGCTGGTCCGCGGCGCCCTGGTTGGCGTAATCGATCCGGCCCGTCTCGGGATCGAACATCAGGACGGCGTCGCGAGTTGCGTCGAGCAGCCGCTTGAAGCGGACGCCCTCGCGGAACAGCCGGGCGTTCTCGATCGCCGACGCGGCCCTCGCCGCGAGGTTCTCCGCGAACGGCACGTCGTCCGGTTCGAGCAGCCGGCCCGAGTCGCCCATCACGAGCGTCAGGACCCCGATGATCCGGCCCGCCGCGATCAACGGAACGGAGATGTAGGAGCGCAGCCCGAGGGTGCGCAGCATCTTCCGATGCCGGTCGTCGCGAGCGGCGGCATCGACCACCTCCGGCGGGATGTCCGCGTAGTACTCCGACCGGCCGGTCCGGAGGATCGCGATCAGCCCGGTCTCCGCGGTCGGATCCGGCGGGTACTCCTCCTGGACCTGGATGGCGATCGCGACCTTGGCCGGATCCGGGTGGGCCACCGCGATGCGCCGCGGACCCTCCTCGCCGGCCAGCTGCACGACGCACCAGTCGGCGATGTGGGGAACGGCGAGGTCGGCCACGGTCTGGATCGTCTGCTCGAAATCGAGGGACGACGCCAGCACCTCCGATGCCCGGGCCAGGAACCGCTCCCGTTCCTGGCTCCGGAGCCGGTCGCTGATGTCGCTGTACGTGATCACCGCGGCCGTCACGGCGCCGGCCCGATCGGAGATCGGAGCCGCGCTCATGCTGAACGTCCGACGCGCGCCGCCGTCGTACTCGATCTCGATCACGTCATTCTCGACGGTCTCGCCGGCCATCGCCCGCGGCAGGGGCCAGTCCGCCTGGCTGAGCGCCGTGCCGTCCAGGCGGCGGCCGCGAGCCCGGTCATAGCGGGCCGGGGCACCGAGCTCGATGGCCAGCGGCGACAGCCGGATCGCCGCGTCGTTGGCGAACACGAACCGGCCGTCCGGGGCCTCGGCGAGGATGACCCCGATCGGCATCCGCCGCAGCACGGTCTCGAGCCGGGCCCGCTCGCCCTCGACGTCCGCCGCCAGCCGTTCCCGGATCCCGCCGAGCCGGATCCGGGCGAGCGAGCCCGCGGCCAGGTCGGCGAACGTCGCGATCAGTCGACGCTCCTCGGCCGTGAACTGCCGCCGTTCTGGAAAGCCGAGCCAGAGGGCACCGAACAGCGTCCCTTCCGCGACGAGCGGGACGGCGCAGCCCGAGCGGTTCCCGGTCCCGCGGTCCGGCGCCCCACCTTCGTCGCCGAGGTCGTCGATCCAGCTCGTCTCGCCCGACACGATCGCCGCCGTCAGGGCGGACTCGGCCGCCGACGATCGATCGGCCCCGACGATCGTCACCATCTCGACGCTCCCCTCGGGCTCGTCCACGAGGCCGATCGCCACCGTGCCGGCGCTGAGGGCCCGGCGCGCCTCGTCCCCGACGATCCCGACCACGCCGTCGCGATCGGTCGCCCCGGCCAGCGTCCGCGTCACCGCCTGGAGCTGCTCCATCCGCCGGGCGAGCTCCTCGGCGGATCGGCGCGCGCGCTGCTCCGCGGCATACGAGAGCGTGTTGGCGATCGCCGGACCGACGCGGCGCGCCATCTCGGCCGTTCGCTCGAGGTCGGCCGGCTCGTAGGTCCGGTCTCCCCCGACGGCGAATGCCATCGACCCGATGACCTGTCCCCGAGCGATGAGCGGCTGGGCGATCAGGCTCCGGACCCCCGTCGCGAGGATGACGTCGCGTAGCCCCGGGTCGAGCTGCTCGTCGCGCTGGGAGGCTTCGCCGACGTCTGCGACGAAGACCGGCTCACGCCCCGAGACCGCGCGTTCGCTTGCCCGGCCCGTGCCCCGGATGCCCGGGTGGTCGCGGAGCGGCTCGATGCGCGCGGCGAGCTCGGGGTCGCGGGCGGCCATCGCGGCGCGTCGCAGGCTGCCGTCCGGCTCGAGCAGGTCGACGATGCACCAGTCCGCGACGGCCGGGATCGGCGCCTCCGCGGCGGCCCGGACGGCCTCGTCCAGGTCGCGAGCCTCGTCGAGATGGAGAGCGGCGTCGGCCAGCAGTCGGGCCTGTTCCTCGGCCTGCCGTCGCTCGTCGGCCATCTCCCGGTAGCGACGTTCGCTGGCTCGGACGCGCCGTTCGATCTCGATCCGCGGCGTGACGTCATGGAAGGTGTTGACGACGAGACGGCGCCCGTCGGGCTCGACGATCAAGCGCGCCTCGATCATCGACCAGCGCTCGATGCCGGAGGGCCGCTGCCGGAACCCGACGAGCGTCGGCTCGGAATCCACGCCGGCCAGCAGACGGCGGCCCGGAAGGCGATCCCACGGGAAGGGGGCGCCGTCCTCGTCGATCAGCTCCAGCCGCTCGAGGTAGTCGGCGGTCGTCGCCGCCACCATGGCGTCTGGGTCGGGGAAGCCCGACATCGACGCCGCGATGCCGTTCGCGAACACGACGCGGCCGTGCTCGTCCTGGACCGTGACCCCGGCGGCGAGGGCCCCGAAGATCGCGGCTGGATCGAAGCGCGCCGGGATCGCGACGACATCCGCAGCCGGCGGCTGATCCTGACCGCCGAGGAGCACGGCCACCTCGCTCGGGCCGTCGACGACCGCCCGACGATCGTCGTCGGGCGGCGCCTGCGCCTCGGATCGATCACGGTGCTCCTCGATCACCAGCCCCTCGCGCGCATCGGACGACGGGATACCCCGCTGCAGTAGCGCATCCCGGGGATGACAGCGCGAGGCGGTTGGTCAGACGAAAGGTTGCAGAAGCGTTGCAGCGAGCCGGTCCTCGTGCGGCCGTCCGTTGCGATCCAGGCCTCGGCTGCGAGGCTTCTGTCACCTCGGAGCGCCAACCCTCGAACGGTCCGCCGCCGCCGGCCCGATGGCCGGACGAGCGGACGGCTCGCCCTGGGGAGGACGGTCATTGGCGCTCGTCGCGACGACATCCGGCTCATCGGGCGCGTTCGTCTGGTCAACTGTCGATCCGGTGGCGGACGGATCCTGCGCGACGGGCACGTCCCGTGCCTGCAGGCCCTCGATCAGGACCTCGCCCGCCGCCGCGATCGGGACCGCCAGGAGGGCGCCGAGGAAGCCGCCCGCCGCGCCACCGATGAGGACGCTGAGGATCACCAGGAACGGCGAGATGCCCATCGTGTTCCGCATCACGAGCGGCACGAGGACGTTGCCCTCGATCAGCTGGACGACCAGGTAGACCCCGGCCACGGACAGGGCCAGCTGGGGCGAGATCGTCGCGGCGACGAGGACCGCGGGGACGGCGCCGAGGAACGGCCCGACGATCGGGATCGCCTCCGCCAGGGCCGCCAGCAGGCCGAGCAGGAGGGCCGACGGGACCCCGAGCAGGCTGTACGCCGTCGCGGTCGCGACGCCCAGGGCCGACATCAGGATCAGCTGTCCCCGGACCCACATCCCTAGGCGGGTCTCGGTGGCGTTCCAGACGTCCCGCGCCCGCTTCCGGCGCGCCTGGGGCACGAACGCGAGCGCGTACCGCTGGAGCCGGGCGTGCTCGGTGAGCCAGAAGTACACGACGGTCAGGAGGGTCGCCACCGTCGTCAGGGTCTCGGCCAGTGTCAGCCCGACCTGCACGACCTGGCCCGTGCTCGGCGTGCCGCCCGGCGGCTTCACGGCAGTCGCCGCGGCATCGACGAGCGCCGAGACGGTCCGGGCGAGACCGGCGGGCTGGAGGCTCGCAGCCCAGTCGTGCGCCCGAGCGAAGAACGGCGGGAGCGAGGCGATCGTGCGATCGAGCTGGGCGATCGCCACCGGCACGATCACGAGGGCCATGCCGACGACGCTCGCGAGGAAGAGCCCGTAGACGAGGAGGATCGACGGACCGCGGCCGATCGGGATGTGCGCCCGGAGCCAGGCAATGACCGGCTGCAGGCCGGAGGCCAGGATCACCGCGATGAACATCAGGACGAGGATGTTCCGCGCTGCGACACCGATCATCACGACCGCGGCCACGATCACCACGCCGGCCGCGAGGCCGGCGCCGCGGGCGACCGACCGGCCGAAGCCGCCGTCCAGGATCACGGCTTGGGCGTCGGGGCGGCCGTCGGGACCGGTGAGGGCGAGGGCGACGGGTCACCGCCATGGCCGTGGCCGTGGCCCGGGTCACCCCCGCCGGGGTTCGGAGGCGGCGTCGGCTTCGGCGGGGCGCACGGGCCGAGGAGCGGCCCACCCCAGTCGGTGCGACCCCAGAAGAACGCCGTCCGGGTGCCGAACGGGCCGAGGACGCCGACGCCGCGGCGGGCCCGGGCCAGCCAGCCCGCGTCGGCGCGGTCCCAGCCGCCGGGGCCGAGCTCGGCCTTGACCGGATCGACCAGCCAGCCGCCGCACGCCTGGCTGTAGAGGAGGCCCGCCGGGTCGACGGCGCCGCGGGCGCCGGGCTGGGTCCCGCTGATGAACCATTCGGTGATCGTGTCGCGCGTCCACGGTCCCGGCTTCCCGCCGCTCCAGGCATCGATCCTCGCCCGGACGAGGCCCTTCGGCTGCGTGAACGCGGCGATCGGCAGCCGGGCCGTGAGGTCGCGGACAAACGCATGCCAGAGCGGCGCGGCGGCGGTGAGCGAGATCGCGGGCTTCTTCGAGCGGGGGTT
>DATLVO010000303.1:0-11057 GCA_035577485.1 Verrucomicrobiia bacterium | reverse complement strand
ACATGAACGCGTGGGTCATGATGCTGACCTTCGCGTCCCGCATCGGGACGAAGTCGCCCTCGAAGTAGCAGATCAGGCTCTCGAGATCGCGAGCCGCGCTCGGAGCGGCGGCGGCGTGCGGATCGGTGGTCGTCGCGACCGGGGCTGACGCGGGCGCGGCCCCCGCCTTGCTCGACTTCTGGGTCAGCATTCGGACTCCTGCCTGATCGGCGGCGGGTGACGCCGCGTCGTCGTCGAACGTTCAGCCGAGTATAGCAATCGACCTAGACGAGACCGGCGAGGGCGGCGATCACGACGACCAGGTAGACGAGGTAGAAGGCGCCACCGACGAGCAGTCGGCGCCCGGTCAGCCGTCCCGCCCGCGCCATCGGGATGAAGATCAGGGCCGACGACGCAAACGCGATCGCGGCCGAGCCGAACGCGAGCCGGCTGTCGTCGGTGAACCGCCACGCGTCTGCCGCGAAGAGCAGGGCGACGACGGTCGGGATCGTCGACTGGAAGACCATCGCCCCGGTGATGTTGCCCATCGCGAGGGTGTCCTTGCCCTGTCGGATCCAGATGACCGAGTTGAACTTCTCCGGGAGCTCGGTCGCGATCGGGGCGATGACGAGGGCGAGGAGCGCCGGGTCGAGGCCGAGCGTGCTCGAGAGTCGCCCCACGGCATCGACGAAGAAGAAGGCGCCGACGACGATGAACGCCAGGGCCGCCGCCACCTGCAGGTTCACGACCCGGAGGCGGGGCACGGCCGGGTTCGCCGCATGGCCGGCCGGGTCGAGGCGGCGGAAGCGCAGCGGCGCCAGATCCTCGGCGTCGACCGAGGGGTCGTCCTCGAAGTGGCCCTTGACGTACCAGCCGTAGATCGCGATCAGCACGAGCGCGACGACCCATTTCGGCCAGGCCGGTTCGATCGGCAGGAAGGCCGCGGCGATCGCGATCCCGTAGGCGACCGCGAAATACCGCATGTCGTGCGCCAGGACGCCCGTGTCGACCGGCATCTCCGACCGGCCCGGCCGGTTGCGGCCGACGAACAGGACCGCCGCCCCGGTCACGAACATCGCCAGCGTCGACAGCATGAACGGCGCGCCCAGGATCGCCCCGACGCCGATCCCGTGGGACGCCTCCGAGCCGCCGCCGGTGAGGATCGCGATGATCGGAATCATTGTCTCGGGGAGGGCCGTCCCGACCGCGGCGAGGACCGAGCCGACCGCGCCCTCGGCGAGCTCGAGCTTGCGCCCGAACCACTCGATCCCGTTCGTGAAGAGCTCCGCTCCGATCAGGATGACGACGAAGGCGACGGCGAGGATCAGGACGTCCACGTCAGCCCTCGAGGGCGGTCGCGAGGGTCACGCTGAGTCCGATCACCACGAGGATCAGGCCGGCGATGAGCATCATGTCGCGCTCGCCTCGACGGGAATATCCGACGAGGGACGCGACGACGCGCGCCGCCGGCGTCGCCACCACCGCGACCAGGCCCAGCCACAGGAACCCGGCCGGGCGGAGCGCGACGAGATCGGACACGAGCGACTGCGGATCGAAGCGGGGGCCGCCCGACCGCGGCGCGATCCCCGTCCCGAGCATCAGGGCCACGCCCACGACAAGAAGGGCGATCGAGGCGTACGTCCCGACGGTCAGGAGCCTGGCGATCGATCGGTCGAGATCCGCCGGCTCCGGCGAGGCAGGGTCCTGGGGAACGTGGGCGGGGCGCGTCACGTGAGCGCTCGCTGCAGCATCTGCCAGGCAGTGTAGAGGAGGATCGCAACGAACAGCCCACGCAGGACGCTGACATGGATGCGGTGCGCGACCCGCGATCCGATGCTCGCGCCGAGGAAGACGCCGATCGCGGTGGGTCCCGCGATGTACGGATCGATCCCGCCGCGGACCAGGTAGACGATCGCCCCGGCCGACGCGGTGATCCCCATCATCAGGTTGCTGGTCGCCGTGGCGACCCGGAGGGGCACGCCCATCACGACGTTCATGACCGGCACCTTGACGGTCCCGCCGCCGATCCCGAGGAGCGCCGACACCACGCCGGCGAACAGGCTCCCGACCACGCCGAAGCCGAGCCGGTGGACGTGGTAACCGGGACCTGACAGACGCTCGGTGAAGGAAGGATCCGTCCGGACGATCTCGGGGACGGCGATCGTCGCCGTCGAGTCCGCGGCATCTTCGGCAACCGCCGGGGCCACCGCGGATGCGTCGGTCGGGGGTTCAGCCGGGCGGGCCGGCTCGCGCCGGCGGGCCATCGAGATCGAGACCCAGATGAGCAGCCCGCCGAACATCAGCTGGACGAAGCGCTCCGGAAGCAGGAACGCAACGAGCCCGCCGGCGAGGGCGCCGATCGCGGTGAACAGCTCGAGCGTCATCCCGAGCCGGAGGTTCGCGACGTGCCGTTCGAGGTAGACGCCTGCGGCGGCGCCGCTCGTCACGATCACGCAGACGAGACTGACCCCGACGGCCTGGATCAGCGGCACGCCCAGCGCGAGCGTCAGCCAAGGGACGATCAGGGTCCCGCCCCCGAGCCCGAGGAGCGACCCGAAGATCCCGGCGACGACCCCGCCAACGACGAGCAGTAGCCCGTCGAACATGCTCGGGTTACGGGCGCAGGTGTTCGGGCGCCGGTGTTACGGGCGCAGGTGCTGCGGCGCGTACGGTAGCAGGGCCACGATCCTGGCTCGCTTCAGGGCGACGGCCAGCTCGCGCTGGTGCTCGGCGCAGGTGCCGGTCTTGCGGCGCGGCTCGATCTTCGCCCGCTCCGAGAGGTAACGGCGGAGGCGGTTGACCTCCTTGTAGTCGATGGCGACGGTCTTGTCCGCACAGAACGCGCACACCTTTCGGCGGCGTCGGTCGCGGTAGTAGTCGTCGCGCTTCTTGGACCTGGTGGGCGGCATGTCGGATGGTTCTCCTCGGGATCGGCGGCCCGTGGGCCGCGGGTAGGGTCAGTCGGTTGAGGTGGCTAGCGGGTTGTTGGTCGGGTTCGTCTCGTGGTCGTCAGAACGGCAGGTCGTCGAGCTCGGACTCGTCGAAGCTTCCGCCGCCTCCGCCTCCGCCGCCCCCGTTGCCGCCGCGGTTGCCAGCGGCCGCCGGGGCACCAGCCGGAGCACCGGCCGGGGCGGTGGCGAACTGTCCGCCGTCGCCCTCATCCCGGTTCCGCTTCTCGAGGTTGACGAGGCTGTCGGCCGTGATCTCGAGCGACATCCGCTTCTGGCCGTCGCGGCCCTCGAACTCACGTGTCTTGAAGCGACCCTCGACGAACACCTTGTTGCCCTTCCGGAAGGTCTCGGCTGCTCGCTCTGCGCGATCGCCCCAGATGCTCACCCGGAACCAGTCCGTTTCCTCGATCCACTCGCCGGTCTGCTGGTTCTTCGTGCTCTGGTTGACGGCGACGTTGAACTGCGTGACCGGGCGCCCACTGGGCGTGTAGCGCATCTCCGGATCCGCGCCCAGGTTGCCGATGATCATCACCTTGCACAGGGCCATCGTTGCGCTCCTCAGTCGATCGCGGCCGGTGCCGCTTCGGTCTCGGACTCGTCGATCCGCTCGGTCCCGTCGTCCTCTTCCTCGTCCTCGTCGGACAGGCGCAGGTCGGCGTCCTCGGACTCGTCGACATCATCGCTCGAGCCATCGCGTCGCGAGGGTCGGGCCGGACGCTCGTCGCGGGTCACGAGGTGTCGGAGGACCTCCTCGGTGATCAGCAGGGTCCGCTCCATCTCGGCGATCACGTCGCCGGGTCCCTCGAACAGGACGATGTGGTACGAGCCTTCGCGATAACGGTCGATCGGATACGCCAATCGGCGTCGGCCCCAGGGGGCGACTTTCACGATCTGACCACCGCCCGCGACGATCTGGCGGGTCGTGCGGTCGATGACCGCCTGGGCCTTGTCGTCCGCGACGTCCGGACGCAGGACCAGCATGAGTTCGTATCGGCGCATGCGCCAGGACACTCCTTCCAAATGGGGATCGTCCCGCTGACGGCGAAGGCCGGCGCGGAACCGAAAGGAAACGTCGGCAGTGTAGCACGGGGTCCCCGAGCGGCCGACGGCGGTCGGCCAGCCGGTCGATGTATCCTGCGTCGGCCGGTCACCGGGATCGGCCCGACCAGACCACGCGTCCCAGCCTGCCCGCGGAGGATCCGTGCCCGCAAGCACCATCCTGCTCATCGAGGCCGACCCGGCCTTCGCAGAATCGATCTCGTCCGGCCTCACCGGCGTCGGCTACACCGTCAGCGTCATCGCAGACACGGACGAGGCGCTCGCGAAGGTCAACGACAACCAGCTCGTCATCATCGACGTCGTCACCGGCGAGAAGTCGGCCATGGACATCTGCCGCGAGATCCGGGCGACGCCGTCGATGGCGTCGATCCCGGTGCTGTGCGTCAGCCAGTCCGACGACGTCGAGGATCGGATCCATTTCCTCGAGGCCGGCGCCGACGACGTCGTCGCGAAGCCGTTCGACGCTCGCGAGATCGAGGCCCGAGTGGAGGCGCTGCTCCTCCGGTTCCAGCGGTCGAAGGACCGGACCTCGGTCGTGTCGACAAACGGCATCACGGTCGCGCGCGCCCGCCGGACCGTCGCGGTCCACAGCCCGAAGGGCGGTGTCGGCACGTCCACGATCGCGACGAACATCGCGATCGCGGCGGCGAAGCTCCGACCCGATCGCGTCGTGATCGTCGACCTCGACCTCCAGTTCGGACAGATCGCGACCCACCTCAACCTGGTTCCGCGCCAGACCCTCGCCGACGTCGTCCGGGACGAGGCCGCGCTCCGGGAGCCGGAGCTGCTGCGGACCTACGCGACCAAGCACGACAGCGGCCTGCACGTCCTGGCCGCTCCGACCGGCCCGGAGCTCGCCCAGCTGATCACCCCGGATCACGTGGACAAGATCCTGAGGACCCTGCTCGAGAGCTACGACCAGGTGGTCATCGACACGGGAACGTGGCTCGACGAGCGCACGCTCCGGGCGTTCGAGCACGCCGAGAACGTGCTGTTCGTGATGAACCCCGAGATCGCGGCCCTCAAGGCCCTCGGCGCGCTGATCGAGTACCTGAGCGAAGCGGGCACGGTCGCAGCGAAGTCGACCTTCGTGCTCAACAACTCGTTCGGCCGCGAGATCCTGAAGCTCAAGGATGTCGAGAACGCCCTCGGGATGAAGGTCGAGATGGAGCTGCCGTACGACCCCTTCCTGTACCTCAAGGCGGTCAACGAGGGCAACCCGATCGTCGTCGGTGCACCCCGATCCATCCCGGCCCAGCGGCTCGTGGCACTGTCCGCCTCGGCGTTCGGGGCCGACGGGCTCCAGGTGCCCGCGATGCCGGCGGACAGGAAGAGCGGCCGCTTCGCGTTCCGACGCCGCTAACGAGTCGCGGCCGGGCGATCGAGCCCTCTTGGCCTCATCTGTTGCGCTGAGCCCCACGAGCGTCGGCTGACGCCGAGGTTGTGAGCCTTGAACGGGCCAACTAGCGCCCGAATGTGGGGCCTGCGGCAACACGTGACGTCTGGCCCACCTCCAAGCGCCCGTTCAAGGCTGTTCATGCGTCAGTTGTGGCGCTCACGGCAACACCGGCGGTTCTCCGGACGACTCAAGGCGTGACGTCAAACCCGCCCTTGAAGCGGACCGGTGCCAGTGGCCCGGGCTCCGTCGAGATCATGACGTCGAAGTGCCCGGTCGCGAGCGGCGGCAGGTCGTCCGAGAAGCAGCCCGACGGCGCATCCAGGGGACGCGTCATCGGATAACCCGGAACGAGGACGTCGTTCCGGATCAGCCGCATCGTGACGGCTGATCCGCCGACGGCATTGGCGCTGACGACGCGGATCACGTCCCGGGTCGTGAAGGTCCTCGCGACGTTCGCGAGCTGGCACCCGCCACCGCCTGTCCCGAAGGTGAGCGTCGTGTCGGGACCCGGCATCAACGTCGGGTTGGGTTCACCGCTGTGGGATGCGGCGATCTCGCGGTCGATGTTCGACATCACCGTCGGCCAGAACAGGTACCAGAGGAGGCCGCCGAACAGGAGGCACCCGACGCTCACGCCAACCCACCACCTGATCGGTGACATCCGGCCTTCCTCTCGAAGGCACCGTACACCTGGCGCATCGACCGATCATCACGTGGCCGGCCCGAGGTCCCGGAAACCGCCGCGCTTGCCCTGTCGTACCTCCGCTCATCACCGCCGGGGCCGACTCCAGGAGGTCCCCGAATGTTGCGACACCTGATCGGCGCCGTGGGCGCCACCGTCGTCGCGCTCAGCCTGTCCGCGGGAGTTGCGTTTGCGGCTCAGCCCGGAGCGTCGTGCGGCTCGGCCGGGGCGACGATGAGCCCTCCCGGCTTCAACACGAGCGGCTTCGCGAACGCCGAGGCCAACTACGCGGGCAGCGAGGGCACCGCCTCGCTGGCGCATTCCAACAGCGGCAACGCCGTTTCGCAGTACGACATCGCCTGCGTCCACTACACCGCGGCTCACTCCTGAGTCACGCCAGGACCATGGTGCCGGAGCAGGGGTTCGAACCCTGACGCCCTTGCGGGCAGCGGAGTTTAAGTCCGCCGCGTCTGCCAGTTCCGCCACTCCGGCACGAACCTCAGCGTAACGGGCGAGCTGCGGGCATGCGACCCGCAGCTCGCTCCTTCGCTCCCCTACTCGTCCTGCGACAGGATCACCACCGAGTACGGCCCGAGCCCGACGGCGATCCTCTGGTCGAACCCGTCCTGGCGCTCGGCGACGCTGTCGGTGTCGTTCGAGTCGACGGTCTCGAATTCGGGGTCGTATCCGTCCCAGTCGCTGTTGAACCGGACCCGCCAGCGACCGGGGCGCGGCACTCCGACCCGGTAGTCGGGGTACGTGTTCGCCGAGAAGTTCGCGAGGACGACCACGTCGTCGCGCGGGCCGCCCTCGAGCCAGCGGTGCCAGGCGAGGACCTTCGCTTCGCGGTTCACGAGATGGACCGTGACGTTGGGCCCGCGCAGGCCCCGGCTGACGTCGGTCGTGTTCCGCCGGAGCGAGATCAGGTCACGATGGAGCCGGAGCAGCCCGGCGTGGCGATGGCGCAGCGTCCAGTCGAGCCCGTCCTCGTCGTTGAACCAGGAGCCCTCGACCAGCTCCTGGCCCTGGAAGAGCATCGGGATCCCGGGGCTCGTGAGCACGACCGCACTGCCGAGCGTCGCCCGCTTCTTCGACGCCCAGCTGTCGGCGTAGCCGGGCCAGATCTCCTCGGGGACCCGTGACGAGCCGTTCGCGTCCTCGTCGTGCGACTCGGTGTAGATCACGCGCTTGAACGCGTCGGCCGAGGTGGACGCGATCACGCCGGCGAGCGAGACGACGTCGCGGTCGGCGTCGTCGCTCGCGATCAGGGCCGTCCGGACGAGATGGACGAACGC
This sequence comes from Verrucomicrobiia bacterium, assembly GCA_035577485.1. Classification (GTDB taxonomy): domain Bacteria; phylum Chloroflexota; class Limnocylindria; order Limnocylindrales; family CSP1-4; genus CF-46. Next base: position 3,692 of record DATLVO010000303.1, on the reverse strand, counting down.
GCCGTCCCACTGCGCCCCGAAGCCGGCACCTCCGTCGGCCGACCGGCGAGTCACCTTGGGATCCGCGCGGAGGTCCTCGGCGATCGTCAACCGGCCCGGGTATCGCTGCGCGATCTCGGCATTCACGTCGGCCATGAACCGCCAGCCGTCCTCGATCCGGTCGGGTGCGCTGTTGCCGGCACCGCTGATGCTCGAGATCCAGGCCGTCGCGTCCCAGCGGAGGCCGTCGACGCGGAACTCCTGGAGCCACTGGATCGCGCTGTCGCGGAGGAACGCCCGGACCTCCGAGCGGCCGTAGTCCGGACGCGTGTCGCCCCAGGGCGTCGTTGCGCGCGCGTCTTCGTAGAAATAGATGCCGCCCTTGCCCTGCTCCGACCAGCCGTCGAACTGCCACAGGTCGAGATCGGACGGGCCGAGGTGGTTGTAGACGACGTCGAGGATCACGGCGATCCCGGCCTCGTGGGCGTCCCGGACGAGGGCCTTGAGATCGTCCGGTGAGCCGTAGGTGCTCTCCACCGCGAAGGGGTACGCCGGGTTGTAGCCCCACGATCGGTCGCCGGCGAACTCGAAGGGCGGCATCAGCTGGATCGCCCCAACCCCGAGATTGCGCAGGTACGGCAGCCGCCTCCGGACACCGTCCAGCGTTCCCGGCCGCCCGTGCATCCCCGTGCTGAACGTCCCGACGTGAAGCTCGTACACGACGAGGTCGTTCCACGGCGGCTGGCGGAACTCGGCGTCGCCCCAGTCGAAGGCGTCCGGGTAGATCACCCCGTTGCCGACCGAGTTCGTCAGCCGCCGCGCACGGGGGTCGATCCGGTTCAGCTCGCCGGTCGGGCCCTCGATGACGAAGCGGTACTCGGCGGCGGCGCGGGCTTCGGGGACCTCGGCCGACCAGGTCTCGGCCCTGCCCTGGTCATCGCGGGCGAGCGGGTGACGGGCCGCATCCCAATCGTTGAACGTTCCGACGACGGAGATTGCCGTCGCGTGGGGCGCCCAGACGCGGAAGGTGGTCCCGCCCGGATGCGGGACGGCGCCCATGCCCGGGCGCGCGGACGGTCGGTTGGGCACGGCGCGACGGTACACGACCCGGGCCGCCTCGGGCCCGATGTCCGCGTCGCGGCGCCCGCGCCCCGCGCCATACGCCCCGCGCCCTACGCCCCGCGGGCCCGCGCGCCGCGATGGGACTTTCGGGTCATGGCTCATGGCTGCATCGGCTAGGACCATCGATGCAATCCGATCGAGGGGGACAGGGACGATGAAAGCGTGGGGCGACGATGAACCGAGGCCGCGTCCCTCGGTGCTGCTCCGATCAATCCCGACGGTCGGAGACGGCTACGTATCCACGAACGAGCGTGTCCTGCTCCCGTCGCTCGCCCTGAACGGCGAGGCGCGCGTCGAGTTCGTTGTCCTCGTCGATCCACGGACGGGAGATCGGTACGGCGAGGACTCCTCGTGGCCCGGTTCGGCCCTGGTGCCCCTGGCAGACCATCGGCTCATGCGATCCAGCCCGGAGGCCGTAGCGGCGTTGTCGGATCTCGCTGCCGAGGTCCGCCGGGTTCGTCGGGCCCTGGGCGATCGGCACGCGGCGCGGCAGGCGCGCTGGGCGGCGCGGGAGGCGCGGCAGGTCGTGGCCCGGTGTGCGAGGCCCGTCGCCGGCGAACTCGCCTACGACGCCGGCGACGCCATCCGTGGTGACGACCCCGAGGCCGCGTCCTGGGTGCGGACCAACGATGGAGCCAGCCTCCATGTCCCCGATCGCTGGGCCGGCGAATGGGAGGGCAGCCGGACCTGGTCCACCGATCTCGCCCTCGTGGTGGCCGCCACTCCATCCTCCTTCTGGTCACTGTCGGAGCTCGCCGGTCGCGTCCGCGAGAGAACGAGCGCCACAGCCGGACGGGTGGACCGCCTCATCCGCCGGATCGGCGCACGGGGTCTCCGCGAGCTGGAACCGGTGCTGGAAGGCAGTTGGCTCGGCGGCTGACAGGAACCCGTGAACCGCCGCAACCAAACGAAAGCCCGCTGATCGCTCAGCGGGCTCTTTTCGAGACTGGGTTGGAGGCGACGACCGGATTCGAACCGGTGAATAGAGGTTTTGCAGACCTCCGTGTTGAACCACTTCACCACGTCGCCAGGGTTGGCTGCCCCTCGAGGATTCGAACCTCGGTTCACGGATCCAAAGTCCGCTGTCCTACCACTAGACGAAGGGGCAGCGGGCGGAGACCTCGAGAGACCCCGGGCGCTTCCCGGGCAAGAAAATGGAGCGGAAGACGGGACTCGAACCCGCGACCCTCACCTTGGCAAGGTGATGCTCTACCAACTGAGCCACTTCCGCTCGATGACGCGACCACCTCGCGCGGTGGTGCCGAGAGCCAGGATCGAACTGGCGACACCGCGATTTTCAGTCGCGTGCTCTACCAACTGAGCTATCTCGGCCCGATGGCCAACCAGGCTCGGTCGCCCGTCGGCGGGGCCGAGAATACCACGGGCCTCGAACGGCCTTCAAACCCCCGGCGGCGCGAGCCGGCCATCTCCGTTGCGTGGGCGCGGACCTCGATGATCGATCCCATTGATCGAATTCGTCATGGCCGAGCGCGTTGGGTCCGACATTCCGGCAAGGCTTGTCGCCGCGCCCACGACGTCACGCTCGCCGACCGGCGATTCGACGAGTGCCGTTGATCGACTGGGCTCGCTCGGCCGCGCTCATTCGTCGCGAGATGATGCGCCCCGGAGATCAGCCCCGCCGCTCAGCCCCGCCGGCGCGCGTCGCCGCGCCCGTCCCCCAGACCATCGGCCGCGGCGGTCGCCCAGCGGCCGAATCCTCGATCAAAGCGGCCAGCCGCCGCTCCCGAGTCTCGGGCCTCTTGGCGGAGATCACCCAATGCAGAGCCTGCTTCCGGAACGACGGCGGCTTGGCCGAGAACCACGCCCAGGCGCCGTCGGCGGCCCGGAAGCGGGCCTCCTCATCCGCGGCGAGCTGTGGATCCCGGGCTTGCTCGAACGAGTAGATCGCCGTCCGGTCCGAGCGGCGCGCCGCGAACGCCGCCTCGCCGGCCGGGCGCATCCGGCCGGCCGCCCGCAGCTCGGCCACCTTCGCGACGTTCGCCGCGCTCCAGATGCTGCCCTTCCGGCGCGGTGTGAGGCGGATCGTCCAGCCGTCGCCCGGCACGCCCCGCCGGACGCTGTCGATCCAGCCGACGCAGAGCGCCTCCTCGACGATCTGGGGCCAGGTCAGGGTCGGCTTGCCGGTCGACTTCTTCCAGGCGCCGACGAACAGCTCGTCGGCAGTCGCGTGATTGGCGTCGAGCCAGTCGCGGAGCTCGGCCGGCGTCTCGAAGAAGATCGCGTCGTCCGGTGCCGCCACGCCCTCAGTCGAGCCCCTGCAGCTCGGCCGCCTCCTGGCCCTCGAGCGGCTTGTCGCCGGTGAGCTCGCGCAGGCGATTGATCCGGTCGAGCGTCGGCGGGTGGGTCGAGAACAGTCCCGACGCCCGTTGCTCGAACTTCTTGATCGGGTTCGTGAAGTACATGTGCTGGGTCGCCCGGTTGGCCACCTCGAGCACCTCCTGGTCGCTCGAGATCTTGGCCAGGGCGCGCTCGATCCCGTACGGGTTGCGGGTCAGCTGGACCGACGACGCGTCCGCCAGGTACTCGCGCTGGCGGTTGACGGCGAGCTGGACGAGGCGGGCCGCGATCGG
>DATLVO010000302.1:0-2844 GCA_035577485.1 Verrucomicrobiia bacterium | reverse complement strand
TTGCCACCGGCTGGCGCCCGGCCGACGCGCTTGCGTCGCTCCTCGTCGCAGTCCTCATCGGGCCGCGGACCGTCGTTCTCCTCCGGGACAGCGTCGACGTCTTGCTGGAAGCCACGCCGAAGGGGATCGACCTGTCCGACGTCGAGCGGCACGTCCGCGAGGCGCCCGGGGTGATCGACGTCCACGACCTGCATGCGTGGACGATCACCAGCGGGATGAACGTCGTATCGGCCCACGTGGTCCTCGGCGACGACGCGAAGCCGGGCGACATCCTCGACCACCTGGCGACGTGCCTCTCCGCGGACTTCGACATCAACCACTCGACCTTCCAGCTCGAGACCCCCGAGCATGTCCTCTGGGAAGCCCACGCCGAGCAAGCACAGCACTGACCGGTCCGGCCGCGCTCGGGCCCCGGCCGTCCGACGACAGATCGAGCGACCGGCGTCGATCGCCGAGGCGAACACCTGGGCCGTCGCTCGGGAAGGACCGTCGACGGCCGACAAATCCGCTACGATCCCTACCGTCCCTCCGAGTCCGCAGGCGGGACGGCGCGACCTTGACGACAACATCGGGCGACGAGCCGCAACGCCGCCGTGTCGCGGATGCCGTTGAACGCATTCGGATCCGAGTTCAGCGGGAGGTCCCTCCGTGCTCTACCTGAGCGAAGCGATCGGTCGGCCCGTTCGGGACCGGAACTTCGACCAGATCGGCAAGGTCTCCGACCTCATCGTCGCGATCGAGGACCAGTACCCCCCGGTCACGGGCTTGGTCGTCAGGACCGATCGTCGATCGATCTTCCTGCCGTGGAGCGCCGTTCGGTCGCTCGATGGGACCGGCGCTCAGCTCGCGACAGCCCGCATCGACATCGACAAGTTCCAGCAGCGCCCCAACGAGATCCTCCTTCGCGCCGACTTGATGGACAAGCAGATCGTCGACATCGACGGGCGCAAGGTGGTCCGGGTCAACGACCTCCGTCTGGACGAGATCGACGGCCGGCTCCGCCTCGTCGCCGTCGACGTCGGTGCCGCGGGCCTCGTCCGCCGGCTGGGTCTCGGTCGGGGTTTCCGCGTCCTCGCCCGGAGCCTTCACGTCTCGGTTCCCGAGCGGTACATCGACTGGGAGGATGTCGATCCGGTCGAGAGCTCGATCGCCTCGATCAAGCTCCGGGTGCCGCACCAGGGGCTCGCCGAGCTCCACCCGGCGGACCTCGCCGCGATTCTCGACCGACTCGCGCCACGCGACCGGGCGGGCGTCCTGGCCTCGCTGGACGACGAGGCGGTCGCCGACGCGATGGAGGAGATGGAGCCGGATACCCAGGTCGAGGTGCTCGAGGACCTGGCTCCGGAGCGAGCGGCCGACATCCTCGAGGAAATGAGCCCCGACGATGCCGCCGACCTCGTCGCCGACCTGGACCAGGACACGCGCGACGACATCCTCCGGTACATGGAGCCGTCGGAGGCGCAGGAAGTCCAGGAGCTGCTCGCCTATCCGGAGGACACGGCCGGCGGGATCATGACCACCGCCTACATCGCGGTCGGTGAGCATGTCACCGCCGGTGGAGCGATCGATCTGCTGCGCGAGTGGGAGCCCGACGCCGAGACGATCTACTACGTCTACGTGACCGACGATGACGATCGCCTCGTCGGCGTCCTGTCACTTCGCGACCTGATCGTCGCGCCACCGAGCACGGTGGTCGCGGACGTGATGATTCGCGAGCCCGTCGCGGTCGGCGCCTTCGCGGACGAGGACGAGGTTGCCGAGGTCGTCGCCCACTACAACCTGCTCGCCGTGCCCGTGGTCGACGGGGAGGGGCGTCTGGTCGGCATCGTCACGATCGACGACGCGATTGACACCGTGATCCCGGCCGCCTGGAAGAAGCGGTTGCCCCGCGTCTTCGGCCGTCGCTAGCGGGATGGCAACGACCGGCTCTCCGAACGATCCGCGCACCCCCGTCACCCGACCCACCCTCTCCCGCGAGGCGGCCATCGGGGCAATCCGCCGAGTCCGCCGCCAGCCGCGGGTCCTGGTGCCGTTGCGCCGTCTGCCGGCCTGGCGCGTCCGGATGGTCGCGGTCCTTGGCGTCCTGGGGCCGGGACTCGTCAGCGGCTTCGCCGACAACGACGCGGGCGGGATCACGACCTACTCGCTCGCGGGCGCGCGATTTGGCTACTCGCTGCTCTGGGTGATTCTCGCGAGCCAGGTCGTCCTGTTCTTCACGCAGGAGGTCGGTGCGCGCCTCGGGCTGGCAACCGGCAAGGGCCTGATGGGCCTCATCCGCGAGCGGTGGGGTGTGCGTTGGGCCGCCTTTGCCGCGGCGATGATGCTGCTCGCAAATCTCGGCTCGATCGTCGCGGAGTTCGCGGGGATCGGGTCCGCCCTGAGCCTCTTCGGGATCCCGCCGCAGATCAGCGCGGCCGTCGCGGCCGTCGTCGTGGTGAGCCTGATCGCCCTCGGCAGCTACAGCCGGATCCAGTACCTGTTCGTCGCCATTGGCCTGTCCGTATCGATTGCCTACGTCATCTCCGCGAACCTCGCCCACCCCGCCTGGGACGTCGCGTTCCAGAACCTGATCGTCCCGCAGCTCCAGTCATCGCCGGCGTACTGGCTGATGGTCGTCGGGACGGTCGGGACGACGATCACACCGTGGGGCCAGGCCTTCATCCAGTCGTACGTCGCCGACAAGGGCCTGCGTTCTGAAGACCTGCCGGCAAGCCGACTCGATGTCTTCGCCGGCGCCCTGCTGACGAACGTGATTGCTGCGTTCATCCTCATCGCCGTTGCGGCGACCCTGTGGACGAGCGGCCAGCGCGATATCGCGACCGCCGCCGATGCCGCCAAAGCGCT
>DATLVO010000301.1:0-3473 GCA_035577485.1 Verrucomicrobiia bacterium | reverse complement strand
CGGGCTCCTCGGCGTCACGATCGTCGTGAGCATCCAGGCGGTGGGGGTGATCCTCGTCGTGGCGATGCTCGTGACGCCGGCGGCGACGGCCCAGCTCCTCGTCGTCCGTTTCGAACGCCTGATGGTCCTCGCCGCGGCCCTCGCCATGGTTGCCGCGCTGAGTGGCCTGTACCTCAGCTTCTACGTGAACGTCGCCTCGGGCGCATCGATCGTCCTCGTCGAGACGCTCTTCTTCGGACTCGCGCTGCTGTTCGGGCCCCGCACCGGCCTGCTCTCCCGTCGCCTCGGGCGATCGGGGATCGCGCCGCCGGGCGCGGCCTGACCGGCCGCAACCGCCGGGTCGACGCCTACTGCTGGTAGCCCTCGACGATCTCGGCCGGGCGCGGCTCGGCCTCGCCCGGGTCCTGTCCCGCGGCCCGACGCGCCTGGCGCTGATGGAGCAGGTCGTACGCCCGATCCAGCTCGACCTTGATCGACTCGAGCCGCTCGTGCTCCTCGGCCGTCAGACCGTGGCCGTCGCCGGCATGCTCCCAGAGCCGCTCCTCCTCGTCGGAGAGCGCGTTGATCCGTCCGAAGATGTCGCCATCGATCATCGAAGATCCTCCTCGGTCGACCGTACACCGACGGGCCCGCGGCCGCATCGGACGCGATCTCGAACGGAGGCTCGGGACGGCTGAAACGACGCAGCCGTCCGGAGTTCCGGACGGCTGCGGTGGGTCCGCGATCGGGGGCTGCGATCGGGCGGGTCAGGCCCCCTGCTCGACCTGGTGGAGGGTGTGCGCCTCGAGACCGTGCGCCTCCCGATGGACGCGGGTCGCGGTCTCGCGATCGGGCGCGTCGACGAGGCAGAAGACCTTGCCGGCCTCCTCGTCGACCCAGTAGTGCTTGTAGTCGACGCCGTACGCGCCCTGGACGCGGACGTCGGCCTCGTGGGCCTTGGCAACGTCGGCGGCCTTGACGCCTGGCAGGTCGTGGACGTCCATGTACGTCGGCATTGGAGGCTCTCCTTCTCGATCGTGCGCAATTTGAGGTGAGTGTAGGTCGCTCGTCGTCCCTACGTTCGCTGCGCGTTCGGCGGTTTGCGCCGAAGATCGCGGATCGTTGGGCGATGCCATCACCGCCCGCTTGCCGGGTGCGATCCGGTCACACGAGAACTGGGGTAGGCATCTGGTCGACCTTCTCGCCCGGGGTTGACCGCGGCTATCATCGCCACGTGGCGCAGGCAGTCCGATCGGATCCGAGCGGGGCGGAAGCCGCCGCAGGCGAGCGATACCTCTTCCTGGCCGACATCTCCGGCTATACCGGCTTCATGTCGGGCGTCGAGGAGGCCCACGGCATCGATTTCAGCGACGGCATCCCCGCCGCATATTCGGTCCTGGGCGACCTCCTGGACGCCGTCGTCGAAGGCGTCAAGCCGGATCTCGCGCTGGTCAAGCTCGAAGGCGACGCCGTCTTCGCAGCAGCCCCGGCGGCTCGTCTCGATGGGCAGGGCGATCGCATGCTCGAGATGATCCACGGGACGTACCGGGCGTTCATCGACGCCCGGACACGGGCGATCCCCGCGAACGACCACATCTGCATCGCGTGTCCCGCCGTCGCGCACCTCGACCTGAAGGTGGTCCTCCATCGCGGACCGGCCGTCCGCCAGGCGGTCGGATCTGGCAGCGACCTGCTCGGGCCGGCCGTGACCGTCGCCCATCGGCTGCTCAAGAACACCGTGCGCGACAGGATCGGCGCCCGCCCCTACCTCTTCATGACCGACGCCGCCGCGGCAGGGCTCGGATTACGGGAGATCGGGTTGGCGCACGGCGAGGAATACCCGGACGCCGGGCAGATCAACGGTCGAATCGTCGAGCTCGGCGGTCAGACGCCCGAGCCTGGCGACACGATCGCGCGGTTCGGGCAGTAACCATTTCGGTTCTCCGGCGGGTAGGTCATCGGGGCAGCGGGTTCGGGCCGGTTGCTGTCACGAGCCGCTGAGGTACCCAGTCGTCGACGTGCTGGAAGCCGTCGAATCGGCCGCCCTCTAGCTCTACCGCGGCTCGGAGGGAGCGTTCATGGAACTTGACGTGGGTGAAGTCCTCGAACAAGACGTAGTACGGCTCGTTCGTGGCGCTCTGGAACTGCTGGCCTGTCAAGGCGCGCCGATGGCGTCGGCCGAAGTCCTCGAAGCCGTCACCGACGACGAAGCCCAGATGCTCCATCCCCATCTTGTAGACCCGTTGATGGACGGGCGGGATCAGCTCGATGAGCGGGATGACCTTGCCGTCGAGGACCTCGGGCGGCTCGGCGGGGACGATCAGCGAGATCGGTCGGCCGTTCCAGACGTTCTCCCGATTCGCAGTCGCGTGGCGCTCGAGGAGCGTCCGGACCTGGACGTACTGGTCCCACTCGGGCACCCGGTATGCGAGGTGGCTGAGCGCATACGGGGCGATGTCGATGCCACGCGCCAGCAACCGGTCGCGCTGCTGGGCCGCGAACGCTCGGTAGTCGCCGATGATGTCCGCGATCGCGTCGGTCATCTCACGCCTCCTCCCGGCATCGTAGCCGTCAGGCCGCGGGATGACCTATCGGCTTCGCGACGTCGCGAAGCGGCCTCATTCCAGGTCCTGGCTAGGCTGGTCGATACGCTCCTTCCGTCCGCCCGTACACTCCGGCTCGATGGACCTCGGCCCGACTCGGTTGCACGAGATTCCTGCCCCTGACGTCTTGAACGCCATCAGGGCCAACTGGACCGAGTACTACACCCACCTCGGTCAGGCGCCGGGCGTCGAGCTCTCGGAAGGTCCGCACCTGAGCTGGATGCTCACGGGGATCCCGGACCCATTTCTGAATGTGGTCTTCCGGACGAACCTCCCGCCCGACGAACCGGCTTCGGTCGTCGACGAGGCGCTGGCCCGATTCAGGGTCAAGGGGATCTCGACGCTCTCGTGGCTGGCTCCCACGCCGGATGTCCGCCCGCATCTTCTGCGCCAGGGCCTCACGTTCTCGGAAGGCGGCCGCGGGATGGCGGCCGATCTCGCGGCACTGCCTGAGAGCTTGCCGGCGTCACCGGGTATGGCGATCGTCGCAGTCGAGGACCGGGCAACCTTTCAGTCCTGGACCCACGTCATGCGGATCGGCTTCGGGACCCCTGAAGCTGCCGAGCCGGATCTGCTCGAGGTGTTCGCCGCAATCGGGTCGGGGCCGCAGATACGCACCTACCTCGCGCTCATGGACGGTCAACCGGTCGCCACATCCCAGCTGCTTCTGGCCGCGGGCGTGGCTGGCATCTACCAGGTCACCTGCCTGCCCCAGGCGCGCGGCAGGGGCATTGGCACGGCCGTGACGTTGGCGGCGTTGCTGGAGGCTCGTCGACGCGGATATGCCACCGCGATCTTGCAAGCCTCCGACCTCGGCTATCCGGTCTATCGACGCTTGGGGTTCCGCGATTACGGTCGCCTCAACGAATATCGGTATCGCGGCGAGCGGCA
>DATLVO010000300.1:0-2310 GCA_035577485.1 Verrucomicrobiia bacterium | reverse complement strand
TCCGGAAGCGGGCCCGCTGGGAGCGGAGCCTGTACGTCCTGCGCCGGGCCAAGGAGATGGCGAACGAGATCGGCTACGCGGCGCACACGAAGAGCTCGCTGATGGTCGGCCTGGGCGAGGAGCGCGACGAGCTGACCGAGGCGTTCACGGCGCTTCGCGAGGTCGACGTCGACATCCTGACGATCGGCCAGTACCTCCGGCCCTCGGCGCAGCACCTGCCGCTCGAGCGCTACTACCACCCCGACGAGTTCGTCGAGATGAAGACCGAGGCTCTCGGGCTCGGCTTCAAGCACGTCGAGTCGGCCCCGCTCGTCCGCTCGAGCTATCACGCCCGCGACCAGGTCCCGGGAGCCGAGCTCCGGGCGATCCGGCGCCGTCAGGCGACGCTGGACGCCGATGGGCGGGTGGTCCCGCTCGCCGGTTGAGGCTCGACAGAACCGAACATCTGTTCTATCCTTCGACGATGGTCGCGGAGTATCGCGAGGAGCCCTGCCGGTCTGCTCTGAACCGCGTGTCCGGGATGCCGTTCGGCTGGTCCCTCAACCCGTACATGGGCTGCGCCCACCGCTGCACGTTCTGCTATGTCCGGGGCTTCGAGAGGCGTGCGGATCGGCCCTCCGACGACCGCTACGGCCGGTCCATCCGGGTGAAGACCAATGTCGTGGAGGTCGTGCGGCGCGAGCTCCGTCGCCGATCGTGGAAGGGCGATGGTGTCGTCATCGGCGCGGCCACCGACCCGTACCAGCCCGCCGAGGGCCGCTTCCGCCTCACCCGCGGCTGCCTCGAGGCGCTCGGTGAGGCCCGCAACCCGCTCTCGATCATCACGCGCGGTCCGTTGATCGTCCGCGACGTCGACGTGCTCGTCGAGGCGGCCCGGCACGCCGACGTGTCGGTGACGTTCTCGGTCCCGACGCTCGATCACCGGATCTGGAAGGCGACCGAACCCGGCACGGCGCCGCCGAGGCAGCGGTTGCGTGCGCTGACGCGGCTCGTCGACGCGGGGATCAGCGCGGGCGTCGGACTGGCTCCGATCCTGCCCGGGCTGTCGGATCGGCCGGAGCTCCTCGCAGACGTCGTACGCGCCGCCCGAGAGGCCGGTGCTACGTCCGTCTGGACCGGCCTGCTCAACCTCCGGCCGGGCACCCGCGAGCACTTCCTCGAGAACCTGGCCCGCGACTGGCCGGAGCTCCTGCCCCGATACCAGCGGCTCTACGCCGGTCGGGCGTACCTCGGCAGGGCGGAGGTCGAGCCGGTGCGGCGCGAGGTTGCCGAGCTCCGCGAGCGGTTCGCGATCGGCGACCGGCGGCGCGTCCGGATCCTGCGCGTGATCCAGCCCGAGCCGGACGTCCAGCTCGACCTCGGCGCTGCCGGGTTCGGGGCAGCCGACGTCGCGACCGGGGCCCCATTGCGATCGCGCTCGGCCTGACTGCGCGTCCGAGCGGCGAGCCCCGGCGTCGCGCTATCCTCGGGTCGATGGTCCGCCAGCTCTCCCGGAAGATCCCGCTCGCCGAGCTCCACTGCCACCTCGGCGGGGCGGTGACGCCGGCGATCATGTGGAGCATCGCCCACTCCCAGGGGATCAAGCTCCCGACCCGTGACTACTGGGAGTTCCGCGACACGATCACCGTGTCCGAGCGACGCGCCCGGAGCTTCGACGGCTACCTCCAGCTCTTCCACTGGACCGAGCTGATCCAGAGCTCGCCCCTCGCGGTCGAGCGGGCCGTCTACGAGGTCGTCGGCGGGGCCTATCGCAAGAACAACATCACCACGACGGAGCTCCGCTTCAACCCGATGAAGCGGAACCGCGGCGGGGAGCAGGACCTCGACCACATCATCGCCGCGGCGACCCGCGGCATGGACCGGGCCAGCCTCGAGTACCCGGTGAAGCCGGGCCTCATCTTCTGCCTCGACCGCGCGTTCCCGTTCGAGCTCAACGAGATCATCGTCGAGAAGGCGATCGCCTGGCGCGACCGGGGGATCGTGGGGGTCGACATCGCCGGGCCCGAGAGCGCGACCTTCCGGGTCGCCGACTACCGGCGGCTCTTCCGACGGGCCCGCCAGTTCGGGCTCGGGCTGACGGTCCACACCGGCGAGTCCGGCCCGGTCGACGAGGTGGCGAGGGTCGTCGAGCTGCTCGAGCCCGACCGGATCGGGCACGGCGTCAAGGCCGCGTACGACCCGCGCGCGCTGGCGATGATCCGGGAGCGGGGGATCGTCCTCGAGATCTGCCCCAGCTCGAACCTGAACACCCGCGTCGTATCCGGCTGGGACGAGTTCCGCTGGATCTTCGACACGCTCCGCCGGAACGAG
>DATLVO010000299.1:0-5762 GCA_035577485.1 Verrucomicrobiia bacterium | reverse complement strand
GGTGATGGCGGACCTCGCGACGTTCGTGACGGCTCGCCAGGAGCCGACCGGTCCGGTCGAGACATTCTCGACCGAGCGATCCGCGAACACGGTCACCAGGCCCATGGGCACCGAAGATGTGGCGACGCTCCTCCTCCGCTTCGCCAACGGCGCCCGCGGCCTGGTGGCCGTGTCGCAGGTGAGTGCTGGCCGGAAGAACTCGCTGCAATGGGAGATCGACGGGTCCGACAGCGCGGCGTGGTGGGATTCGGAGACGCCAGACCACCTCTGGCTCGGTCATCGCGACCGGGCGAACGAGCTGCTCCTCCGGAACCCCTCGCTCATGAATGCCGCGGGGCGGGCGGCCGCGGCGCTCCCGGGCGGCCACGTCGAGGGCTTCGGCGACACGTTCGGCGCGCTATTCCGGGCGATCTACGCGGACGTCCTCGCGGGCCGGCCGAGCCCGAACCCGCCCTATGCGACCTTTGCCGCGGGCCACGACGAGATGCTCGTCAACGACGCGGTCGCCGAGAGTGCCCGGACGGGTCGCTGGGTCGATGTCGCACGCGCCTCATCGCCAACGCCGCCGGTCGCGGCGTCAGCATGACCAGGCAACCGAACCACCGGGAGGATCGCGCTCGATGAAGCTGGGCCTGATGACCGCCGCTCTCGGCGGGATGGAGCTCGATGCGCTCGCGACGTGGGCCGCCTCGGAGGGGTTCCAGACGCTCGAGGTCGCCTGCTGGCCGATGGTCACCGGCGACAACCGCCGGTACGCGGGGGTGACGCACATCGATGTCGACGCCCTGGGGGCAGCCGGCGTCGCCGCGATCCGCCGCCGGCTCGACGAGACCGGCCTCGAGATCAGCTCGCTCGCCTACTACCCGAACAACCTCGACCCGGATCCGGCCGTCCAATCCGCCGCGCACGAGCACCTCCGGAAGGTGATCGTCGCGGCTGAGATGCTGGGAGTCTCGCTCGTCGGCACGTTCATCGGCCGCGACCAGCATCGCTCGGTGGCAGACAACCTCGTCGAGGTCGAGAAGGTCTGGCCCGACCTCGTCCGGTTTGCCGGCCAGCACGGCATCACGATCGTGATCGAGAACTGCCCGATGATCTTCTCGGGCGACGAGTGGCCGGGCGGCAAGAACCTCGCCTACTCGCCCGCCGTCTGGCGTCGGCTGTTCGAGATCGTCGACGCCGAGAACTTCGGGCTGAATCTCGATCCGTCGCATCTCTATTGGCAGTTCATCGACCACGAGCGGGTCGTCCGCGAGTTCGGCTCCAGGATCCATCACGTCCACGCGAAGGATATGGAGATCGACCGGAACGGCCTCTTCGAGAACGGCGTGATGTCGACCGGCATCGGCTGGCAGATCCCGCGCCTGCCGGGGCTGGGCGAGATCCGCTGGGATCGGTTCATCGCGGCGCTGTACGCCGTCGGCTACCAGGGGGCGATCTCGATCGAGCACGAGGATCGTTCGTTCGAAGGCGAGGAGGAGCTGGTCAAGCGCGGCTTCCTGCTCGCGCGAGACGTCCTCCGGCCGCTGGTGGTCTGAGTGATCACGGCCAGGTTTCCGGCGTCTGGTTCAAGAACCCGGGCAGGGCGTGCACCGAGCGGTCGAATGCGACGCGAGCAACCGCCCGCGTGGGCGATCGACGGCCGTTGGGTGGTCATTCGACGCCTGATTCGTCGACGTCGTGCATCCGGTGCCATCGATTCGACTGCCGGCCGCCATGCAGCTCCTCCGAGCGGCGCGTTCGTGCATCCCATGCAAGCGACCCCGAGGCAGAGGCCGCGATGACGTTCACGATCGAGAACCTGACCGAACGCCAGATCGCGAAGACCATTGACCACTCGCTCCTTCGTCCCGAATTGGACGACGCGTTCGTCGAGGCCGGCTGCCGGCTCGCCCTCGAGTACGTCGTCGCCTCGGTGTGCGTCCGACCGGTCGACGTCCGGCGGGCCGTGGGGATCCTCTTCGGGAGCGATGTCGCGGTCGGGACGGTCGTCGGCTTCCCCCACGGCAGCTCGACGACGGCCACGAAGGTCTTCGAGGCGCGGCGGGCCCTCGAGGACGGGGCGCGGGAGCTCGACATGGTGATCGACATCGGCGCCCTGAAATCAGGCCGCGACGAGGACGTCCGGGCGGACATCGCGGCCGTCGTCGCGGTCGGCCACGACGCCGGCGCGATCGTCAAGGTGATCCTCGAGAACGCCTACCTCACCGACGACGAGAAGGTCCGCGGTTCGCGCCAGACGGAAGCGGCCGGCGCCGACTTCGTGAAGACTTCGACCGGGTTCGCCCCCGGCGGCGCGACCCACGAGGACCTCGCCCTGATGCGCCGGACGGTCTCGCCGCATGTCCAGGTCAAGGCCGCCGGTGGCGTCCGGACGCTCGACGCGCTGATCGCCGTGATGAACCTCGGCGTCACCCGGGTCGGGGCGACGGCCACGAAGGCGATCATCGACGACTTCCGCGCCCGCCGGTCGGGCGCGGCGCCGATCGCCGCCACCGCCGGCGCCGAGGGGAGCTACTGATGGTCGAACGCCGCGCGATCGGGATCGGGATGCTTGGCTCGGGGTTCATCGGCGAGTTCCACACGCTCGGGCTGCGCTACGTCGCGGACGCCCGCGTCGTCGCGAACTGGGGCGCCGGCAGCGAACGCCGCGAGGCGTTCGCCGAGCGCTTCGGCAGCCGCGCCCTCGACTCCATCGAGGCCGTCTGCGCCGACCCGGCGGTCGACCTCGTGGTCGTGTCCCTGCCGAACCACCTCCATCTCGAGGCGGTTCGATCGGCCGCGGCCAACGGCAAGGGCGTCGCCTGCACGAAGCCCCTCGGCCGCAACGGCGCCGAGGCCGCCGAGATGCTCCGCCTCGTCCGCGAAGCCGCCGTCTTCGACGCCTACCTCGAGAACGTCGTCTTCAACGCCGAGATGATCCGGATGCGGGAGATGATCGAGTCGGGCGCCATCGGTCGGTTGACGACCTTCCGGGCCCGCGAGGGCCACAGCGGCCCGCACGCGGCGCACTTCTGGGACGCGGACCTGGCCGGCGGCGGCGCGCTGCTCGATATGGCGTCACACGGCGCCGAGGCCGCCCGCGCGATGTTCGGCAAGGACGTCGCCGTCCGGGACGTCTTCGCGTGGGGCGACACGCTCGTCCACGGCGACCGAACACGGCTCGAGGACAACGCCGTCATGGTCATCCGGTTCGAGGACGGTCGGGTCGCGACGATGGATGTCTCGTGGTCGTCGAAGGGTGGCCTCGAGAGCCGCTTCGAGGCGTACGGCGAGGCGGGCCGGATCGTCCAGGACATCATCTCGAGCCCGCTTCGGGCATTCATCGAGCGCCCGGCGGGCTATCTCGGCGAGAAGGTCGACGCCGACACCGGCTGGGTGTACCCCGTCCCGAACGAGACGTATGCCCACGGGCACGACGCGATGATGGCCGACGTCGTCGGTGCCTTCCGCGACGGTCGCCGGCCGCAGGAGACGTTCGAGGACGGGTTGATCGTCAACACGATCCTCGACGCCGCCTACCGCTCGATCCGGAGCGGCCATTGGGAGGCCGTCGAGCAGCCCGCGGTTGCGACCCGGGCATGACGATGACGACCCCGGTCCTGCCATGGATGGAGGCCGCCGCGGCGCTCCTCGATCGGATCGTCCGGACCCAGGCCGACGCGATCGAGACGGCGAGCACCTGGGCCGCCGAGGCGATCGCCGCGGACGGCCTCGTCCATCTCTTCGGGACCGGCCACTCCCGGATCCCCGTCGAGGAAATGTTCCCGCGCTACGGCTCGTACCCTGGCTTCAACCCGATCGTCGAGCTGTCGATGACGTTCCACACCCAGGTCGTCGGGGCGAACGGCCAGCGCCAGGCGATGTTCATCGAGCGAGTCCCGGGCCTGGCCGAGGTCATCCTGTCGAACTTCACCTTCGGGGAGCGCGACGTCATGGTCGTCTTCTCGGCCGGCGGCACGACGGCGGTCCCGGTCGAGGTCGCGCGCGGCGCGCGGCGCCGCGGCCTCCGGGTGATCGCGGTGACGTCGGTCGCCCAGTCGATGTCGTCCGACGTCGACCCGGTCGTCGGCAGCCGGCTCCTCGACGAGGCCGACCTCGTGATCGATCTCTGCACGCCCCATGCCGACGCGATGGTCGACGTCGCCGGTCTCGACACCCCCGTCGGGCCCGGTTCGACGATCTCCGCGGTCGCCATCGTGAACTCCATCAAGGTCCGGACGGCCGAGCTGCTCATCGAGCAGGGAGCCATGCCGCCGGTCCTCAGCCGGGCATCGGTCGTAGGCGCCGAGCGCTCCCGGGAACTCTTCGACGACGCCTATCGCGAGCACGCGCGGCGGATCGCCCGGGCGATCGGCCAGCGAGGAGGTGGGTGACGAGGCGACGAGCCCCCGGCAATCCAGCCATCATGGCAAGACCGGCGACCCAGGAGGGGATCGGCGGTCGACGCAGAGGAGGAGTCCAGCAGATGAAGCGAACGGGAATGGCCCGCGGCCTCGTGGCCGTCATGGCCGCGGCGATCTTCGCCGCAGCGTGCACGTCCGGGGCGGCGCCGTCGTCCTCGGGCGGCGGCGGGGCCGCCAAGTACACGATCGGGTTCTCGAACCCGGGCGGCGTCGGCAACGGCTGGCGCGAGGCGATGCTCTGCTCGGCGAAGGCCCAGGCGGTCAAGACCGGCGAAGTCTCGAAAGTCACGATCATCCATCGCAACACCGATGCGGCCGGCCAGCTCGCCGACATCCGGACCTTGATCGCCCAGAACGTCAACGCGATCATCATCAACCCGGCCGACCCTGACGCCCTGAACCCGGGCATCGCCGAAGCCATCGCCGCGAAGATCACCGTCATCGCGGTCGACGCCTCCGTCACCGCTCCCGGCGCGTACAACCTCTCGAACGACCAGCAGCAGTACGCGTACCTGGGCGCGACCTGGCTGTTCAAGGCCCTCAATGGCAAGGGCGCCGTCATCTACATGCGCGGAATCGCCGGCCATCCGGCCGACACGGACCGCGACGTCGGATTCAAGAAGGCGCTCGCCGAGAACCCCGGCATCACGGTTGCAAAGGAAGTCGCGACGAAGTGGGATCCGGCAACGGCGACCACCCAGATCAACGACATCCTGAGCAGCGGCCTGGCGTTCGACGGCATCTGGACCTCCGGTGTCGACCAGAACATCGTCGACGCGCTGAAGACTGCCAAGCACCCGTACGTGCCGATCGTCGGCGCGGACAACGCCGGCTTCGTCACCCAGCTCCTCAAGGAGCCGGGACTGAAGGGCGCAGCCGTCACGAACCCGCCGTCCGTCGGCGGTGCGGGCGTCACGCTGGCCACCCAGATCCTCGACGGCAAGAAGCCGGCCAGCAACACCGTTCATGTCACGCCGGTCCTGTGGGACAACACCACGGACGCCGGCAAGGCCTCGCTGACCGCGGCGGCCGACCCGAAGATCAACCCCCTCTGGCCGCTCGGTCTCACGATCGACGGGTGGACCACCTACACCAAGGACGACATCATCGCGTGCAAGGGCCCGGGCGAGTAACCCGAGCCTCCACGACGAACCAGCTTCGGGGGTGTCGGCTCCGCCGGCACCCCCGCCGTCATCCGGGATCGACCCACCAGGAGCCATTCGACCCGTGATCCCCGGCACCACCGATCTCCTGCTCGACGCGACCGGGGTCGCCAAGTCCTACGGTGCCGTCGTTGCCCTGCGATCGGCGTCGCTCGCCGTCCGGCCCGGCGAGGTCCACGCCCTCATGGGCGCG
>DATLVO010000298.1:0-15299 GCA_035577485.1 Verrucomicrobiia bacterium | reverse complement strand
TGGCTGGCATCCGGACCAGGGCGGTCCGGGCGGACCCGGAGGGGGCCCGGGCGGACCCGGTCGGGGAGGCGGCAACGGCCGCCGCGGCGGGAACGGGTACAACGGCACGAACGGGTACGGCAATGGTCGCCGGCGGGGGATCCCCGGAATCCTCAAGTTCCTGGTCTTCGCCCTGGTCCTCGGCGCGATCGTCCTCGTCGCCCTTGTCACGGTCCTGCGGCCGCTGATCCGCGACACCGTCGTCGGCTGGGCGACCGACAATCCGGCCGCGCTCGGCGTGCCGTTCGTCGCGGACCTCGTCAAGGAGGATCTCGGCTCGAAGCTCACGCAGCCGGCCTCGACCGACACGACTCAGGTCCCGTTCATCATCAGCCCCGGCGAGACGGCAGGGGGGATCGCCGGGCGGCTGCAGGACCAGGGCTTCCTCCTCGACCGGCGGGCATTCATCTTCATCGCCACGGAGAAGGGCCTGACCCAGCAGCTGGCATCGGGCTCGTTCATCCTGCGCAAGTCCATGACGCCCGAGCAGATCGTCAACGACCTCCTCAATCCCGAAGCCGTCCACTACGTCGACATCGCCCTCCGCACGAGCCTCCGGATCGAGCAGATCACCGCGAAGCTCGAGACGATCGACGGCCTGACGATGAACCCGCAGGACTTCTACAACCTCGCGATGCACCCGACGGCCGAGCTCCTCGCCGACTACCCGTGGCTGCGGGAGATCCTGCCGCCCGGCGCATCGCTCGAGGGCTTCCTGTGGCCCGCCAGCTACAAGGTCCTGCCGGATACGACCGCCGAGGAGCTGATCCGGGACATGCTCACGGGCTTCCACGACGCCGTCGCCGACCGGATCGGCGCACCGACGCCCACCGGGCTCGATTTCTACAAGGTCCTCAGCCTCGCCTCGATCGTCGAGCACGAGGCCGTCCACGACGAGGACCGGCCGCTGATCGCCGGCGTCTACATGAACCGCCTGAACCCGAAGCTCTTCCCGCGGCAGACGCTCGAGTCGGACCCGACGATCTTCTACATCCATGACACGCTCGAGCTGGCGAAGCTCGACATCAGCGCGTGGAAGACCTGGCTCTTCTGGGCGCCGCTCAAGGGCGACAAGCTGCCGTCCGTGCTGCCCGACGACCTGGCCGCGTACAACACGGTGACCCACAAGGGCATGATCCCGGGCCCGATCTGCACGCCGAGCCTCGCGTCGATCGACGCGGCCCTGAACCCGGATACGAAAACCAAGTACCTCTACTTCCTGTCCAAGGCCGACGGCTCCGGCGACATCGTGTACGCGAAGACCTTCAAGGAGCACCAGGCCAACATCGCGAAGTACGGCCCGAAATGAGCCCGGACCGGGGACCCTCGTCCGGCCTGCCGTCCCCGGCCGACTTCGCCCCCGCCCCGACCGCGGCCGACCACGCCCGCTGGGTCGAGGCCGATCGCGACGCCCGTCCCGCGCGTCTCGCTCGCCTCCGGGCCCGGTTCGGCGCGGCCGGAATCGATGCCTATTTCGGCCTACGGGGCGAGCATTCGCGCTATCTGACGGGGTTCGTCCTGGCCGACGGCGAGGAGAAGGTGGCCGGGACCTCGGGCCAGTTCCTCGTCGGGACGGACGACGTCGTCGTCCTCGCCGACTCGCGGTACCGGATCCAGGCGCAGTCCGAGGTGACCGACGGTCGCGTCGTGGATGGGCCGCGCGACCTCGCCCAGGGCTGGCTGGACCTCGTGGCGTCCGTGGGGGCGCGAAGGGTCGGGGTCGAGGCCGCGGTGATGCCGCACGCGACGTGGCGCCGGCTGGAGGCCGCGGCACCCGATGTCGAGCTGGTCCCCGTCGAGGGCTGGGTCGAGGCGGATCGAGCAACCAAGGACGTGTCGGAGCTCGAACGGGTCGCGGCCGCGTGCGCGGTGTCCGATCGGGCGCTTGCGACGCTGTTGCCGAAGATCCGGTCCGGCGTGGAGGAGCGCGATCTCGCCTTGCAGCTCGAGTGGCTGATCCGGAGCGGTGGGGCGGAGGCGGTCGCCTTCGACCCGACCTGTCTCGTCGGGCCGAACGCCGCGCTGCCCCACGGCTCGCCTTCGGAGGCTCAGGTCCGGTCCGGTGCCGTGATCCTGTTCGACTTCGGGGCGCAGGTCGACGGGTATCGGAGCGACATGACCCGGACGCTCTTCGTCGGTGAGCCGTCGGCTCGCGACCTGGAGGTCTACCAGCTCGTCGCGCGGGCCCAGGCGGCCGCGATGGCCGAGCTCGAGGCGACCGTCGACGGGGAGCTGGCCCTGCCGTCGGGGCGTGACCTCGACGGCGTCGCCCGGCGCCTGATCGAGGCCGACGGCCGATGGCCGGCCTACGCCCACGGGCTGGGCCACGGCATCGGACTCGCGACGCACGAGCCACCGTCCCTCGGCTCATGGGCGCTCGACGCACCACTGCCGTCGCCGACGGTGTTCTCGATCGAGCCCGGCATCTACCTCGAGGGCGAGACCGGGGTCCGGATCGAGGACCTGATCCTGCTCGACGCCGCAGCCGGCCGCGTCGAGCGCCTGACCCGGTTCCCGCGTGAGGTCCTCGTGCTCGGCGCATAGGGACCTGGCGGCGTCGCCATCAGCCCGAGGTTTACAATCGCGCCCCGAACCCGATCTCGATCCGCCGGTTTCGGTGCGCCCTGCCGGGCGCCGCGCCGGCGCCGCAGCCCACCCAGGAGCCCAGCTCGACATGATCAGCACCGGTGAACTCAAGAAGGGCGTCGCCATCGAGCTCGACGGCGAGCTCTGGCAGATCCTCGACTACCACCACATCAAGATGGGCCGCGGCTCGGCCCAGGTCCGGATCACCCTCCGCAACATCAAGCGGGGCCAGACGGTCGAGCGCTCGTTCCAGGCCGGGACGAAGTGGCCGCGTGCCTCGATGGAGAAGCGGCCGGTCCAGTTCCTCTACCACGAGGGCGACGACTACCACTTCATGGACACCGACACATACGACCAGTTCGTCCTGACGTCCGATCAGCTCGGCGAGACGGCCCAGTACATGAAGGACGGGATGACGCTCGACCGAACGAGCTACCAGGGCGAGACGATCGGCGTCGAGCTCCCGGTGACCGTCGACCTCGTCGTCCGCGGGACCGAGCCCGGGTTCGCCGGCGACACGCAGACCGGCGCCCGAAAGCCGGCCACGACCGAGACGGGGCTCGTCGTCACCGTCCCGATCTTCATCGAGGAGGGCGACACGATCCGGGTCGACACCCGGACGGGGGAGTACCAGACGCGGGTCTGAAAGGACGGCGAGCTGGCCCGCCCACGCTGTTGCGGTGAGGCCCACAAGCGGCGCCCGGCCGACCTCATTTCGGTCCTTGCAGGGTCGCCTGTTGCCGACAGGACCACGTCGGTCGTCGGAACGGTCCGGCGGGGCCATCGTGGTGGCTCCCATCGGTCGGTTGTGGCTGTGAGCGCAACACCGTCCCCAGGGAAGCGATCGCGCTACGATTCCGGGCGATGACCTCGCGCGACGGCATCGAGGCGCAGCTCTACCTCCTCGAGGAAGCGTTCCGTGGCACCGGGATCGAGCAGAGCAACGAGAGCCAGGCCCTGCTCACCAACCTGCGAACCGTGCCCGACGACGCCTGGCACGCGCTCCCCGATGGGGCCTCCCGATCGATCGCGGCGATCGCGATCCATGTCGGTGCCTGCCTCGTGATGTACGACGACTACGCGTTCGGGACCGGCACCCTCCGGTTCGCGACGCCGGAGGTCGAGCCGTGGTCCGACACCGAGGCGGAGATGGCCGACGTCCTGCCCTGGCTCGAGACGGTCCACGAGCGGTTCGCCGGCCACGTGGCCGCCCTCGGTGACGACGACGAGCTCGACGCCTCGCGGCTGACGAACTGGGGCGAGGAGCGGCCCACCCGCTGGATCGTCGCGGCGATGATCACCCACGAGGCGTACCACGCCGGTGAGATCAACCATCTCCGGAGCCTGCTGGGGCCGGACGACCGCTGGCGCTTCCAGCAGCTCGGGTTCGGCTGAGCGGGAGTCGCCTCCGAGCCCAACCGGGACTCAGGGCAGGCTCACGGTCCGGCTCGCGACGACGATCACCACGACGGTCAGGAGCGCCGATAGGAGCATCTTCGACCACAGGCGCCGGCGGATGACCGTCCACAGGATCCCGTCCGCGCGTGGCCCGAGCCGATCGCGAACGTTCCGCAACGGGCGGATCGGATCGGGATCGCGGTCGGCGAGGAGCGAGCGGACCTCGCCGGCAGCCAGCATCACCTCGGCTCGCAGCCGCTCGTCGCCGGTCCCGGGCGGCATCGCGTCGACCGCGGCCCGGAGCGCTGCGGGGTCGCCCGGACCACCGGCGTACCAGTCGACCGACGCCCGGGCCGACTCGCGCTCGACGCGCCCATACGGCGTGTCGTCGGGGATCGTGTCCGCGACCGCTCGTGCCTCGTCGAACTGCCGTTCCATGACGAGCAGCTCGGACCGGATCCAGGCGAGATCCGGCCGGTCGGGGCTCGACTTCAGCCATTTCCGGAAGTCGTTCCGGGTCGGCAGGGTCGGACGGCCGACGATGTCCCGGTATCGTTCGAGCTCCCACTCGCCGAGCCAGGTGTACGCCTCCCAGGCCCGCCGATCCGCGGGCCGACGGGCGACGACCCAGGCCAGGGAGCACAGGACCCAGGCGACGACGACACCTGCGCCGACGACCAGACCCGTTTCGACGAGCGGCCGTCCGTGGGCAACGGTCGCCGTGCCGATGCCGACCGCGAACAAGGCGATCGAGCCGGCGAGCTCGTAGGTCGCCATGCCGGCGATCGTCGGGCCGACGACGGCCCGCGCCGTGTCGCCGAATCGGCGCCCAACGGGCTCGACCGGCGGCGCCGGGTGCCTCCGTCGCTCCGATTCGGCGCCGGCGACGAAGAGCAGCGCACCGGTCAGGGCGACCGCCGCGCCGGCCGCGAGCGGCGGAATGACGTCCACGAGGACCCAATGCCGCCCCGCGAAGACGTCGTCGAGCACGAGCGAGCCCCACCACGCGGTCCAGGGCAATGCCACCGCGACGAAGACCGCGCCAGCCGTCCGCGGTCGCCTCAATGCGATGCCGACGATGAGAACGGCGCTGCCGGCGAGAACGACGAGCTGGAACGTGGGGTTGCGGGTGCTGCCGAGGATCAGGAATCCGAGCATCAGGCCGGCCGCGACGAGGATGGCCCGCAGGATCCCGACGCCGACCGGTCGCCGCCGGACGGTGAGAACGGCGGCCCACGCGACGAGGCCGACGAACAGCGGAATCGCCAGCGCGGTGACCCAGATGAGCGCCTGGTCTGCGATCTCGGAGGGCAACACGCGCAGCAGCATACCGGCCTGCCCGCGCGCCTCGGACCGCCCGACTACGATGGCGTTCATGAGCGACAGCGCCCGTCTGCCCGGCTGGGACGCCCTGGTCGACTCGCCCGGCCACGAGGGGCAGGGATCGCGCGACGCAAACGCGCCGGTGACGGCCCCGGGCACCTTCGGGCTCCGGATCTTCAACGTGAGCGAGGTCGCCCGGGCGATCCGCGACGCCGTCCGGTCCGACCCGCGGCTGGGCGACGTCTGGGTCGAGGGCGAGGTCGGCCGGGTCACGGTCAGCAGCGCCGGTCATGCGTATTTCACCCTGAAGGACGCCCGGAGCGCCCTTGCCTGCGTCTGGTTCAGCGACGACCGCTCTCGATCGGTGTTCCAGCCCCAGGCCGGGTTGCGGATCGTCGTCCACGGCCGGATCGACCTCTTCGAGCAGCAGGGCGCGGTCCAGCTCTACGTGGAGTCGATCCAGCCGGCGGGCTTCGGGGACCTCGCGATCCGGTTCGAGGCGCTCAAAGCGCGCCTGTCGGCCGAGGGCCTGTTCGATCCGGCCCGGAAGCGGCCGCTCCCGGCCCGACCGTCGACGATCGCGGTGATCACCAGCCCGACGGGGGTCGTCTGGCGGGACATCGCGACCGTGCTGGCCCGCCGCTGGCCCCTGACGCGGGTCGTCCTCGTCGCCTGCAAGGTCCAGGGCGAGGACGCGCCGGAAAGCATCGTGGCGGCCTTCCGCCGGCTCGAGCGCTGGCTGGGCGCCGCCGCAGCGAGCGTCGACCCGGATGAGCTGCCCCAGGTCACGATCCTCGCCCGCGGCGGCGGCTCGCTCGAGGACCTCTGGTCGTTCAACGACGAGCGGGTCGTCCGGGCGGTCGTCGCCCATCGCCTGCCCGTCGTCTGCGGCGTGGGCCACGAGGTCGACGTCACGCTCGCCGACTTCGCCGCGGACGTCCGGGCTGCGACGCCCTCGGCCGCGGCCGAGCTCGTGGTTCCCGATCGGGCCGACTGGCTGGCCGCGTTCCGGCGGGCAGGGGAGCGGACCGCGGCGGCCGTCGGACGGACCCTCGACGGCGCCCGGCGGGAGCTCGCGGCCGAACGACGGGCCCTCGATCGGCTCGATCCGCGGGCGCAGCTCGCGGCCGACCGCGAGGGCGTCGGCCTGCTCCTCGATCGCGCCGTGCGGGTCGCGGACGCCGCGCTGGAGCGACGCCGCGTCGCGCTCCGGTCGGCGTCGGCGGACGTCCCGAGGCCGCTCCTCCAGCGACTCGCCGACGCCCGGTCCACCCTGACGGCCGCGGCCTCCGCGCTGGCCGTGCTCGGACCGCAGGCGACCCTCGATCGGGGCTACGCGATCGTGCGTCGTGCCGCCGACGGGACGATCGTCCGCGCCCCGGCCGATGCCCCGGCGGGGACGAACCTCGCGGTCCGTGTCGCCGGCGGCGAGCTCACGGCCGAGACGCGATGATCGAGACCGTGGCGTTCCTCGCCCTGGTCCTCGTCGTCATGGTCGCCGGCATCCGCGTTGGTATGCTCGTCGCGCCGCGGATCACGCGCTGGGCCGACCGCGCCGACGAGGACCCGAATGACCGCTGAGCCAGCCGCCGCGCCGATCGACCCGGCGATCGCCGCCTTGAGCTTCGACGACGCCTTCGCCGAGCTGCGGGCGGCCGTCGCCGAGCTGGAGGCCGGCGGCCTCTCCCTCGAGGACACGATCGCCCGGACCGAGCGGGCCGTCGCGCTGCAGCGTCACTGCGAGCGGCTCCTCGGCGAGGCCGAGCTGCGGGTCCGGCAGCTCGTCACGCGACCCGGCGGCGGCCTCGAGACCCGCGACATCGCCGCGGACGAGGCGACCGAAGGCTGACGGCGCCTCCGTCACTCGGGGCGCGGGTCCTCAGACCGGCGAGACATTGTGGTTGAACCGGAACACGTTCTCCGGGTCGAGCCGCCGCTTGACCGCGACGAGTCGCTCGTATCGGTCCGGGCCGTAGGCGGCCATCACCCGCTCGCGTGATTCGTCGACGGGGGAGTAGTTGACGTAGCCGCCGCCCGTCAGGGACCGCGGCTCGACCAGGTCGGCGACGCGGCGGGCCCAGCCGATCGCCGTGACGTCGTCGGCGGGCGACTCCCAGATCGCGAGGGCGCTGACGTTCCAGGCCGCTGCCCGCTGGCCAAAGGCCGCGCCGCCCTCCGGCTCGGTCCGGCCGGCCCCGACCATCCCCTCGATCAGGATGAACGCCGCGCCGACCGCGTCGTCGTCGCCGACCGTCGCGACGAGACGCTCGAACGTGGACGCGTCCAGGTCGCGCAGGAAGTGGCCTTTCCAGTAGTGACGCAGGCCGAACGGCAGGATCCCGGCCATCGCCTGGAGCTCGAGGTACGTCCTCGGCCCCGTGTCGTCCGCGGTGATCGGCAGATCGCGGCGGAGCTCCGCGATCGTCGTTTCCGGGTCGGTGCTGTCGACGATGCCCAGAAGCAGCGAGATCGATAGGCCGAGCTCGGGCTCGCGGTGGATCCCGATCGTCGGCATCCCGAGCGTCGGGTGAGCGCCGTACACCTCGTTGATCCGCTCGAAGACCTCCCGGGCCGCCCCGCCGTCGTATTGCACGGTGCCGCCCCACATCGGCCCGACGGCTGTCAGCCGGTAGGTGAACCGGGTCACGACGCCGAAGTTGCCCCCGCCGCCGCGGAGCGCCCATAGCAGCTCCGGGTCGCCGTTCGCCCCGGCGATCACGACCCTTCCGTCCGCGGTCACCACCTCGGCCTCGACGAGGTTGTCGCACGTGAGGCCGGCGATCGGCATCAGCCAGCCGAGGCCGCCGCCGAGCGTCAGCCCGCCGATCCCGGTATCGCCGAACGTCCCACCCGGCACCGCCAGCCCGTGAGCGAACGCCGCGGCATCGACGTCGTTCCACTGGGCACCGCCGCCGGCGTGGGCCAGGCGTCGCTCCGGATCGACATCGACGGTCCGCATCCGATCGAGGGACACGACGAGCGCCCCGTCGGGGATGCTGTGACCCGCCACGCTGTGACCGCCGCCCCGGATGGCGATCGGCAGGCCCGCCGCGCGGCCGGCCCGGACCGCCGCGACGACGTCCGCGGTCGAGGCGCACGACACGACAGCCGCCGGTCGGCGATCGAGGATGCCGTTGAACGAGACCCGGGCCTCGTCGTAGCCCGGATCGTCCGGCAGGAGGGCGCCCGCGGGCAGCAGGTCGCGAACGGTCCGGGTGTCGGTCTGCATCGGAATCTCCCTGGGTGCCTCGTCATCGGTGTCGGCAGAGCCTAGCCAGTTCCGACGCGTCCGATCTGCCGACAATAAACGTGCTACCGTAGTCGTACATGTTCTTGCGCCGGTGGCGCGAATCGCGGCGTCGCAGCCGCCAGCACGAATCCGTCTGAGGCGCGACGATCCGCGCAACGATCACGACCCCGACTGGAGCCAGCTCTCCGTGCCGATCCTCCCGACCCTGCGCGGTCCGGCCGACCTCCGCAACCTGAACGAAACCGAGCTCGCGGAGCTCGCCGCCGAGATCCGCGAGACGATCATCGCCACGGTTGCCACGACCGGCGGCCATCTTGGCAGCAGTCTCGGCGTGGTCGAGCTGACGATCGCCCTCCACCGGCTGCTCGAGTCGCCCCGGGATCGGATCGTCTGGGACACCGGCCACCAGGCCTATCCGCACAAGCTCCTGACCGGCCGTTACGACCGCTTCGGGACCCTCCGCCAGCTCGGCGGGATCGGCGGCTTCCCGCGCCGGAGCGAATCCGCGCATGACGTCTTCGATGGCGGCCACGCCGGCACCGGCCTGTCAATCGGCCAGGGCCTCGCGACGGCCCGCG
Organism: Verrucomicrobiia bacterium; assembly: GCA_035577485.1. Taxonomy (GTDB): domain Bacteria; phylum Chloroflexota; class Limnocylindria; order Limnocylindrales; family CSP1-4; genus CF-46. Next base: position 6,125 of record DATLVO010000298.1, on the reverse strand, counting down.
ACCTTCGCGGGGGTGACGAGCGGATCGCGGTCGTGGTCGGCGACGCGGCGATCACGAGCGGGCTCAGCCTCGAGGCCCTCAACGACATCGGCCAGCGCCGGACGCAGCTCCTGATCGTGCTCAACGACAACGAGATGTCGATCAGCCCGACGGTCGGCGGCCTGTCGAAGTACCTGAGCCAGATCAAGCTGTCGGGGACGTGGCAGTCGAGCAAGATCGCCTACGACGAGCTCGTCGGCCGGATCCCGGGCATCGGCCCGACGGTCCGCGAGCTGGGCCAGCGGCTCCGGGCGTCGGTCGTGAACTTCGCCCAGGCAGGCCGGCTCTTCGAGGATCTCGGGATCACCTACATCGGCCTCCTACCCGGCCACGACCTGAAGGCGCTCCTCTCGACGTTCCAGTCGGCCCTCGAGCTCAAGGGCCCGGTGATCGTCCACGTTCGGACGCAGAAGGGCCACGGCTACCGGCCCGCCGAGGCGGACCAGGTCGGGTTCCACGGGGCGGCGCTCCCGCCGATGGCGGTGCCGGTCTCGACGAACGGCTCCGGCGGCGACGGAGCGCACGACCCGAACGGACGCGCCGGCATGCCGGCCGAATCGATGGCCGACGATGCGGCGCCGCCCTCCGCGCCCGCTCAGCCGCCGAAGCACCCGAACTACACCGCGGTCTTCGTCGGCGAGCTCATCGAGCAGGCCCGGGCGGACCCGCGGATCGTCGCGATCACCGCCGGCATGCCGACCGGCACCGGCCTCTCGAAGTTCCAGGCGGCGTTCCCGCAGCGATTCATCGACGTCGGGATCGCCGAGCAGCATTCGGTGGCGATGGCCACGGGCCTCGCGATGGGCGGGATGCGGCCCGTCGTCGCGCTCTACTCGACGTTCCTCCAGCGGGCGTTCGACCAGACCGTCCACGACGTCTGCCAGAACGATCAGCCGGTGCTGATCGCGGTCGACCGGGCGGGGCTCGTCGGCGAGGACGGCACGAGCCACCAGGGGATGTTCACGATCCCGGCCCAGCGACAGCTGCCGAACCTCGTCGTGGCCAGCCCCAAGGACGAGCAGGAGCTCCGGTCCCTCCTCATCACCGCGCTCGGCCAGCTGCATCCCTTTGCCCTGCACTACCCGCGCGATCCCGGGTTCGGCCTGCCGGCGGTCGAGCCGGCGCCGATCCCGATCGGATCGGGCGAGCTGCTCCGCGACGGTCGGGACCTGCTGTTCGTCGGGTTCGGGCCGATCGTCGCCCGGGCGATCGAGGCGGCCGATGTGCTGGAAGCCGAGGGCTGGTCGGTCGGGGTGATCAATGCCCGCTTCGCGAAGCCCCTCGATCGCGACCTGATCCTGGGCCAGGCCCGCGGCCGGCGTCTCGTCGTCACGTTCGAGGAAAGCATCGCGACGGGTGGCTTCGGCGGCGGCGTCCTCGAGGCCATCGAGGAAGCGCGCCTGGGCGAGCCCGACCTGCGCGACGTCGCCGTCAAGATCGTCGGGATCCCGGCCGGCGCGTTCGTCGACCACGGCTCCGTGGCCGACCTGCGGCGGGTCCTGCGCCTGGACGCCGCCGGGCTCGTCGAGCAGGTGCGCGAGACCCTCGACCAGCTGAACGCTCAGCCCGCAGTGCCACCGGCGATCGCGCGCTGACGTCGTTCGCCGGGTTCCCTCAGGACCGGAGGACCCGGCGCGTCGAGGGCAGCAGCAGAAGGACCAGGGTCACGCCCCAGACGATCAGCCCGACGGCGCTGACCGAGTCCGGTGCGGCTCCGATCACGATCAGCTGCATCCAGACGAGCACGGCCAGCCCGGCGACGACCGCGCCGAGGCCGAGCCACCAGCCCCATCGCCGGAGCTGGAAGAGGCCGATCCCGGCGGCCGCGCAGGCCAGGCCGTACGCGGCGATCCCGCCGCCGATCGCGGCGCCGGTCGCGATGCCCGACGAGACGGCGAGCACCTCGACGCCCGCCCCGACCCCAGAGATGCCGATGAACACGAGCAGCACCGCGCCGAACACGACGCTGAAGGTTCGACCGGTCATCGTTGGCTGCGAGACAAGGTCATCTGTCTGATCCCTCCGCCGGTGAGCCGTGGTGAAGGCGCCTGTGCCACGATAGCCGGGTGAGCCGCGCGACTGCCGAACGATCGGTCCGCCAGCGCCTGGACCAGCTCCTCGTGGAGCGCGGTCTGGCCGAGACGCGGTCAAAGGCGCAGGCGCTGATCCTGGCCGGCCAGGTCCGGACCGGTGAGGGCGATTCGGCACGGACCGACCGGAAGGCCGGCGACCTCGTCGACACCGGGCTCGCGGTGCAGGTCGTCGAGCGCGATCCGTATGTCAGTCGCGGCGGGCACAAGCTCGCCGCTGCGCTGGACGCGTTCGGGATCGACCCGGCCGGCCTCGTCTGCCTCGATGCCGGCGCCTCGACCGGCGGCTTCACCGACGTGCTCCTCCAGCGTGGCGCGACCCGGGTCCACGCCGTGGACGTCGGGCGGGGGCAGCTCGCGGACCGCCTCGGTCGCGATCCCCGAGTCGTCGTCCACGACCGGACCAACGCCCGGACGCTCACCGCCGAGACGCTCGGCGAGCCGATCGACCTGGCGGTGATCGACGTCTCCTTCATCTCGCTCGCCCTGGTCCTTCCGGCGGTCGCGTCGACGCTCCACGGAGCCCCGAGCCCGCGCGCCGTCCCGATCGTCGCCCTGGTCAAGCCCCAGTTCGAGGTCGGGAAGGGCGGCACCGACCATGGCGTCGTCCGCGACCCGGCGGTCCATCGGGCCGTGCTGGAACGGGTCGTCGAGCAGGCGGCCGCCCTCGGGCTCGGTTCGCGGGCCGTCGTGGCCTCGCCGATTCTCGGACCGGAGGGCAATCGGGAGTTCCTGCTCCATCTCCAGGCCGGTCCGAGCTGCGCCGAGATCGGCGACGAGATCGCCGCCGTGACGTCAATGGGGCAGGGGAGCGGCGGCGGGTGACGATCGGACGGATCGGGTTCGCCTACAACCCGACGAGCGATGCCGCGGTCGAGCTCCGGGAGCGGGCCGCCGGCTGGTGCCGGATGCACGGGATCGAGCACTGGGCGGCCCAGGCCCAGGACTTCGACCAGCTCTGCCGCGAGCTCGCGACGACCGATGCGCTGGTCGTCCTGGGCGGCGACGGGACATTCCTGCGGGCCGCCCGGGCCGTGACCGAGGTGGACGTCCCGCTGCTCGGCGTGAACCTCGGCAAGGTCGGCTTCCTCTCGAAGGTCGAGGCGAACGAGCTGGAGGCCGTCCTGGCGAAGCTCCGGGCCGGCGAGTTCACGCTCGATGAGCGGATGGCGCTTGAAGCGCGGATCCTGCCGGCCGGGCGGACGGGCGGAGGGACCGTCCATCACGCGCTCAACGACGTCGTCGTCGCGCGGGGGGCCCTGGCGCGGGTCGTCCGGATGGACGTGGCCATCGGGGAGACCCACCTCGCGACCTTCATCGCCGACGGGCTCGTCGTCTCGAGCCCGACCGGCTCGACGGGGTACTCCTTCAGCGCCGGCGGCCCGGTTGTCGATCCGTTGAGCCGCAACCTGATCGTCACGCCGATCGCCGGCTACCTCTCGGCGATCCGCTCGGTGGTCGTCGGGCCGAGCCAGGTCGTGCGCTGCCGCGTCGTCGACGCGACCGAGGCGATCCTCTCGATCGACGGCCGCGACGACCTGCCCCTCCGGGTCGGCGACGTCGTCGAGGTCCGGGCGCTCGACCGGCCGGTTCGGCTGATCGAGCCCGCCGGCGGGCAACCGTTCTGGGACCTGTTCCGGCGCAAGGTGGAGCTCCTGCCATCGTGAGCCCGGCGGAGGCCACCCGCGAACCCCTGGCCGCCGGTCGGCTGCTCGAGCTGACGGTCGGCGACCTGGCCTTGATCGAGCGTCTCCGGCTCGAGCTGGCCGAGGGACTGAACGTGTTCACCGGCGAGACCGGGGCCGGCAAGAGCCTCCTGATCGATGCGCTCGGCCTGACGGTCGGGGCGCGCGCGGACACGACCCTCGTGCGGCACGGAGCGGAGACCGCGCGCGTCGCCGCGCTCTTCGAACGCGACCCGGAGCCCCTGATCGCCGCCCGCGAGGTATCCGCGAACGGCCGCTCGACGGCCCGCCTCGACGACGAACCGATCACCGCCGCACGCCTCGCCGACGTCGTCGGCCCGCTCGTCGAGATCCACGGCCAGCACGATCAGCAGCGGCTCCTCGATGAGCGTCGCCAGCGGGACCTGCTCGACGAGTTCGGCGCGCACGCCGAGCTGCGGGCCGCCGTCGCGTCCGCCGTCGAACGGTGGCGGGAGAACCGGCGGCTCCTCGCCGAGCTCGAGATCGACCCCCGTGAGCTGAATCGCCGCCTCGAGCTCGCCGAGCACGCGGCCGCGGAGATCGCGGCCGCCAACCTCCAGCCCGGCGAGGCGGAGGGGATCCGGGCGCGGCTGGATGCGGCCCAGCACGGCGAGGCCATCGCCCGCGGCAGCTCGGCCCTCGTCGAGGCCCTCGCCGGCGAGGAGGGCGGCAGCCGAGACGCGGTCGCCGTCGCCCTCCGCGAGTCGCGCGCCCTGGCGCGCCTCGATCCGCGGTTCGAGCCGATCGTCGAGCGGCTGGGCGGCCTCGAGGCCGAGCTGGAGGACATTGCCTCCTCGGCCCGGGAGCTGGCCGAGTCGGTCGAGCACGATCCGGCGGCGTTAGCCCGCCACGAGGAGCGGCTGTCCCTGATCTACGGTCTCGAGCGCCGATACGGGGACGACGAGGCGGCCGTCATCCGGCACGGCGAGCAGGCGATGGCCGAGGCGGAGCGCCTCCGCGGGTTCGAGGCCGAGCGGTCGAGCCGCCAGGCCGAGGACGCCCGGCTGCTCGCCCATGTCGCCTTCGCTGCGGCCGAGCTCTCGTCGGCGCGTCGTGCGGCGGCCGGCGTCCTGGCCGACGCGGTGGGCGCCGTCCTGGCCGAGCTCGGGTTCCCGGCCGGGATCTTCGAGGTGGCCGTCGGGCGGCGTGCGGCGGGCGGCGACGAGCCTGCCGTCGAGATCGACGGCGATGCCGTCGCGTTCGACGGCGCCGGCGTCGACCAGGTCGTGTTCCGGATCGCGCCGAACGCCGGCGAACCGGCCCGGCCGCTGGCCCGGATCGCGTCGGGCGGCGAGCTCAGCCGTGTCGCGCTCGCGATCAAGCAGGTCCTTGCCGAGGCAGACCGGACGCCAACCCTCGTCTTCGACGAGATCGACACGGGGATCGGCGGGCGAAGCGCCGATCCGGTCGGCCGAAGCCTCTGGACGCTCGCGCGGCGCCACCAGGTCCTGTGCGTGACGCATCTGCCGCAGATCGCGGCCCACGCCGACGCCCATTTCCAGATCTCGAAGCGGGAGCGCGGCGGGCGGACCGTCACGGAGGTCACCCGGCTCGACCACGAGGGACGGATCGTCGAGCTTGCCCAGATGCTCGGCGGGATCGAGGGGTCCGGCGACGCGGGCGCCGCCGCCGGTGCTGCGGGGTCCGCTCCGGCGTTCGCGTCCGCACGCGAGTTGCTCGATCGGGCCGAAGCGTGGCGCGCGCGCGCCACGGCCTCGGTTTGAGACCGCCGGTGGGGGAGCGGCCCTGACGTGGCGGCTTCAGCGCTCGACCAGGCGATCGACGACTACCTGACGTACCTCCGGGTCGAGCGCGGGCTCTCGCCGGCCACGATCCGGGCGTATCGGGGCGATCTCGGCGACTACGCGGCGGCGCGTGGCAGCGGACAGGAGTGGGCGGCCGGACCGGAGGCCGCGCGGCGCTACCTCGCGGCGCGGACGCGGCGGGGGAAGCCGCGCGACCCCGGCCTTGCCCCGACGTCGCTCCGTCGCCGCGCGGCCAGCATCCGCGGGTTCTACCGGTTTGCCTTCGGCGAGGGCCTGATCGAGGTCGACGTCGCCGCCCATATCGACCTTCCGCGCCAGCCGCGCCTCCTGCCGGAAACCCTCACGGTCGCCGAGGTCGAGGCGCTCCTCGAGGCCGCTCCGGACCTCCGCGGGCGAGCGCTGCTGGAGCTCCTCTACGCGGCCGGGCTCCGGGTCAGCGAGGGCCTGGGCCTCGACCGCGAGGACCTCTCGACCGACGGCGGCTTCGTCCGGGTGATCGGCAAGGGCGACAAGGAGCGGCTCGT
>DATLVO010000297.1:0-5903 GCA_035577485.1 Verrucomicrobiia bacterium | reverse complement strand
GCGAGCTTGACCAGATCGCCTATATCCGGTTCGCGAGCGTCTACCAGAGCTTCGACGACCTCGAGGCGTTGAAGCGCGAGGTCGACAACCTCTACGCGGAGCGGGGCGACGACACGATCGCCGTGGACCTGCGAACCGGTGGCGGCAAGATCGGCAGGGCGGGCAAGGCGGGCCGGTAATCGATCGACGTTTCGATACGCTGTTCGCATGAAGCGACGGGACCAGTCGGTCGAAGGCGTCCTCCCTCGTCAACGCCTTGCCGAGCTCGTGTCCGAAGGCGCGATCCACACGGACGACCCGGACCTCGTCAAGCACCTCCAGCCGGCAAGCGTGGACCTCACACTCGGGGACGTCGCGTATCGACTCCGGTGCAGCTTCCTTCCCGGCAACCAGCCGGTCCGCGAGAAGCTCCTCGATTACGAGATGGGCCAGGTCGACCTGTCCGGCGACGGCGCCGTCCTGGAGCAGAACCGTCCCTACCTGATCCCGCTTCGCGAGCGGCTCCGCCTGCCCAAGGGCATTCGCGGGCGCACGAACCCGCGCAGCTCAACGGGTCGGCTCGATGTCTTCACGCGGGTGATCACGGACTACGGCAACCATTTCGATGAGGTCCGGGACGGGTACACCGGCGAGCTGTTTCTCGAAGTCGTCCCGATGTCCTTCACCGTCAAGGCCAAGGCGGGGATCACGCTCAACCAGCTACGACTCCTGACCGGCCAGGCGCGTCTCACGGATGACGAGCTGATCGAGCTGAGCACCGCGGATCCGATCGCGTTTCCCGGTCAATCGTCCGCGGTGGAAGACGAGGCCTACGTTTCCGACGGCCTGTTCCTCAGCGTGGACCTGTCCGGGGCCGATCGGAAGTTCGCCGGGTATCGGGCGAAGCCCAGTAGCGGCCTGCTGGAGCTGGACCGCGTGAACGCCTACCAGGTCGGGGACTTCTGGGAACGCGTGTATCCGGACGACGGGCGACTGATCCTCGGGCCGGACCAGTTCTACCTGCTCGTGTCACGGGAGCGGGTCCGCATCCCGCCTGGATACGCTGCGGAGATGGCCGCCTACGACCCGACGAGCGGCGAGCTCCGCACGCACTACGCGGGGTTCTTCGACCCCGGTTTCGGCGATGTCCCCGACGGAGAATGGATGGGCACCCCGGCCGTCCTCGAAGTCCGCGCGCACAACGTGCCGTTCGCCCTCGAGCACGGCCAGCGCCTCTGCAAGCTCACGTTCGAGCGCATGACCGAGAAGCCCGACGAGCTCTACGGCTCGGCGATCGGGTCGCGGTACCAGCGCCAGTACCTCACGCTGAGCCGCCAGTTCCTGCCCGACCAGGCCGGGAAACCCAAGCCGAGACGGATGAAAGGGGTCGAGCAGAACCCCCTGCCGTTGGTCTCGGGTGGCCGGCCCGATTCACCGCCACTGCCGGTGACCCGACGTGACTGACCCCCTGACGTGACCGGTCCGAATGACGCCGTCGGCTGGCGGCGCGATCTGGGCGGCGGCGTCACTGTCGCCCTCGTCCAGGCCGGGACGTTCCGGTCCGACGCGGGGGCCCTCTTCGGCCCCGTTCCGAAGATCCTCTGGGAGCGCTGGGCCGCCGCCGAGCTCGACGCCGAGAATCGCCTGCTGCAGGCGTTGAACTGCCTCCTGATCGAGACTCCGGCCGGCCGCGTCCTCGTGGAGACCGGGATCGGCGAACGCATCGACGACAAGGGCCGGGCGATGCGTGGCTACGAGGGGCCGTGGGTCGTCGCCGCGCTGGAGGCGGCCGGCTTCGATCCGGCCACCATCGACGTCGTGGCCATGAGCCACCTCCATTTCGACCACGCCGGCGGGCTCCTGGCGGCCGACGGGTCACGGGCGTTCCCGCAGGCACGGATCGTCGCCCAGCGGGCCGAATGGGCGATCGCGCTCGGGTCGAACCCGCGGCTCGTCGCCTCGTACGTGCAACCGGAGCTCGAGCTCGTGCGCGACTGGGGCGCCGAGGGCTCGGTCGACGGCGAGCGAGAGCTCCTCCCGGGCGTCTCGGTCATCCCGACCGGCGGTCATTCGGCGGGCCACCAGGCGATCGTCGTCCGGGCGCCGGGGACGCCGCCGCTCGCGTTCTTCGGCGACCTCGCGATGCGGCCGTGGAGCGCCAATCCGCGCTGGGTCACCGCGTTCGACGACTTCCCCCTGGATTCCGTCGTCGTGAAGGGCACCTTGTTCGCCCAGGCCGCGGACGAGGGGTGGACGATCGTGCTGTCACACGAGCGCGAGCACCCGATCGGGCGCCTCGTCCGCGATCGCGACCGCTTCCGCTACGAGGCCAGCTGACTCGGGGCGATCCCGACGGAATGCAACTCCGGGTCGCGCAATCGTCGGATCGACCCCCGAATTCGTGGCGAATGCAAATCGGGATGGGGTTGGGAATTGAATCGACCCGCGCGCCGGAGATTGTGCAAATCCCGGTCGCATTGCGTCCTCGCGGGAGCCGCGCCTGATCCTCGAGTCGAATGACGTAGGCCGTGCCGCGACACTCGTCCCACGGATTCCGGGACGTCCGGCACGGGTCGACGGGGCGGCCTCGGACCTACATTCCGATCGGACAGACGGACCGCCGGACATCGAAACATTCGTCCGGCGACGCGCAGTTCCTCCGGCGGGATGTCGGGCGGCTGCGGAGCCGGCATCCGTTCCGCCTCGGCGGTCCGTTCGCTGTCCTTCCCCGACCCGCATCGACGGGATCGGCACGCCCCGCTGGCGTCAGGAGGGCGACGGCACGGGCGAGCCCGACGATGGGGCCCCCGACGAGGTCCCCGGCAGGATCGCCCCGATCTGGGCGATCGCCCCGGTCTCGGTCATCGGCGCGGGCACGACCGACCGGATCGCCCCCTCCGGACCGATGAAGAACTGCGTCGGCAGGCCGTACAGCCGCCAGGTCCGGAAGATCTCGCCGGTCGAGTCGCTCGCGATCGTGTAGCCGAGCTGGTAGCGGCGCGCGTAGTCGGCGACGTTGGCCGGGCTCGTCTCCTGGACGCTGATCCCGACGACGACGAGCCCGCGATCGCGATATCGCTCCGCGAGATCGCGCAGGACGGGCGTCTCGGACTGGCAGGGTGGACACCACGATGCCCAGAAGTTGAGCCAGACGGCCTTGCCCCGGAGGTCGGCCAGCTGGACGGGCCGGCCGTCGATGTCGGTCAGGGGGACCTTGGCCCCACCGGGCGCGGTGATCGTGAACTCGGGCGGGAGGTCACCAGGGCGGAGGCCGTTCGTCGGCGCAGGCCCGAGGGCGAACTGGGTGGCCTGCGGGTCGCCGGGCCCGGGAACGCCGACGGTCCCGAGTGGCGTGGTCACGATCACGAGGACGATCGCGGCCACGACGATCGCCACGGCACCGGCCAGGAGCTGCCGCCCACCGAAGGGGCCGATCAGGCCACGACGCTCCGGGCGATGGCTGAACGGAGGTCGAGCCGGGAGGGGTCGGTCCGCCACGCCGCTCAGATCGCCGTGTTGAACTGGAAATACCGCGGCAGGAGGGCCAGCCAGTCGAAGACCATCGCGAGGCCGATCAGAACGATGAGCCCGCCGCCGACGATCGAGACCGCCCGACCGTGCCGCACGAGCGGACGGAGGAGCCCGGGTGCGCGGTCGTACACGAGCGCGATCGCGAGGAACGGCAGCCCGAGCCCGAGGGTGTACGCGACCAGCAGGACCGCGCCCTGGGCCACCGTCGCCGTCTCCGAGGCCATCATCAGGATCCCGCCGAGCATCACCCCGATGCATGGCGTCCAGCCCACCGCGAAGATCGCCCCGAGCCCGAAGCTCGCCAGCCAGCCGCCACGGGTGCCGACGATGCGGCCGCCCAGCCGGTCGCCGAGCCCACCGCCACCGACCGGCGCCAGCGACATCGTGCCCGTGACGCCCGCCACCGACGCCGACGCGCCCGCATCGAGCGGCCGCCACGTCTGCGACAGGCGTGGGATCCGAAGGATGCCGGCGAGGTTCAGCCCGAGGACGATCAGGATCACCCCGCCGACCTGGCGGAGAACCGGCATCGCGGGCGCCAGACCGAGCGAGGCGAAGGTCGCCGTGACGCCGAGGAGCGTGAAGACCAGCCCAAAGCCGGCGACGTAGGCGATGGCATGGCGGAAGGCCAGCCAGCGCGACGGCAGGGACCCATCGACCGATCCGGCGACCGCGACCGCCGTGAGCTGGCCGAGATACGCAGGAACGAGCGGCAGCACGCACGGCGAGAGGAAGCTCAGCAGGCCGGCCGCGACGGCGAGGAGGATCGTCGGGTCGCCGGTCACGCCAGGCTCCCGTCGAGACCTTCGTCGAGGAACGTCCGGAGCCGGGCAGCAGAGACCGCGAGCTCGAGGCGTCGCCCGCCGAGCTCGAGCACCGGGATCCGGTCGTGGAAGGCCCGCTCCCACTCCGGATCGGTCGTGATGTCGCGTTCGCGCAAGGTCGCGGTCCGCCGGCCGCGGGCGGCACGATCCTCGAGCAGGCTCTGGGCGAGGGCCCGCGCGTCATCGCACAGGTGACAGCCCGGCCGGGTGTACAGCACGAGCTCGGGGAGGGGAGTGGACATCGCTCGCAGCATTCTAGGGTCGATCGGCCGTCCAGCCCGGTCGCGGGTCAGCGCGCCGGCGCCGCCGTGCACGAACACGACGATCGGGCCAGCGTCGCACCATCCGATCGACTGCGATCGTCCACTGGACGGCGGGCGCCCCGCCAACGATGATGCGTCGCGTTGGCCGGGCCCGACCGATGGTCCTGGCGAGGGGTGAGATGGCGGTCTCAGAGGAAACGATGCCGCGGCGACGGGCGCTCCGCGTCGTGCGCCCGGGCCGGAAGTTCGTCGCGTTCGTCGCGTCGCTCGGCCTCGGGATCGCGGCTGCCGTCGGCGGCTTCGCCGCGTATCACCAGACGCTCGTCGACCGGATCCTGCCGGGCGTGTCCGTCGCCGGCGTCGATGTCGGCGGGCTCACGGCCGCCGATGCGCATGCCACTCTCGCGGAGGCCTTCCGCGGCCTGTCGGACGGCGGGCTCGTGGTTCGCTCCGGCTTCGGCTCGACCACGATCCAGTTCGCCGACGTCGGCCGTTCCGCCGACATCGACACGATGGTCGCCGAGGCGATCGCCGTCGGCCACGGCGGCACGGCGGTCGACGAGACGATCTCTGGCCTGCGGCTCCGGTTGCACCCGGAGACGATCGGCCTCCGACTCCTGTACGACCACGATCGGGCGGCATCGGCCGTCGCCGCCTACGCGAGCCGGGTCGGGCTCGACTCGATCGACGCGACCCTCGTCGCCGCAGGCGCGGGCTTCCGGGTCGTCCCGTCGATCGACGGCAGCGGCCTGGACGCGGCGGCCGCGCTCGCGGCGGTGGATCGGGCGATGAGGGACCCGGCGATCGGCGCCGGCGCCGCGGTCACGGTCCCGGCGACCCGCGTCGAGGCGAGGATCACGAGCGACGATGCCGAGCAGGCGCGAACAACGGCGGCCCGGATGGCCTCCGAGCTGCGCCTCGTCGAGGGCAAGTCGAAATGGACGATCCGCGCGACGCGGATCCGGTCCTGGATCGGCTTCATCTCGACCGGCGATGCCTATCAGCCGGTCCTCGATCGGAAGGCAATCCAGTCGTACCTGGCGCCGATCGCCAAGAAGGTCCTGACGCCCGTCCGGGACGCATCCTTCCTCCGCGACAAGCACGGCCGCATCGTCGGAGCCAAGGCGGATCACGCGGGTCGGGAGCTGGACGCCGCCACAACGGTCGATCGGATCGCGGCAGCGCTCGAGTCTCGGGCCGCCGGCGAGAAGGCCGCAAACGTTCCGCTGGCCATGGTCGCGGTGCTGCCGAAGCGGACGACGGCCGACGTCACGCAGACGGCCCCGCTGATGGTGAAGGTCGGCAG
>DATLVO010000296.1:0-30305 GCA_035577485.1 Verrucomicrobiia bacterium | reverse complement strand
GACCACCGGCGGCCGGTTCTTCCAGGCGCCGACCGCGGGGGACCTCGCCCAGATCTACCAGAACCTGGGATCGAAGATCGGCTACACGACCGAGGAACAGGAAGTGACGCAGTGGTTCGCCGCGGCTGGGCTTCTCCTGGTCGTCGCCGGCGGCGGCCTCGCAGCCCACTGGTTCAACCGCTTCCCGTGAGCATCCACCCCGAGCGTCGCCGCGGTGGCGCTCGCCTCCGGCCGGCACGACGTCGCGGGGGCGGTGTCCTGATCCGGCCCAACGGGGTCGGGGGTCGGCCCCGAGAGCTGCCCGCGGCACCAGCCGCGGTCCCGATCCGCAGCGCGGAGGTGTCGATGCAGGAGCGATGACCGACTACCCAAGCCCAGATCCCAGGAGAACCATGATGGATTGGACCCAACCGCCGGCGTGGGAGCCGGCTCAGCCCCCGCCGGTGCCACCGGTGCCCGACGCCGGGTCGACCCCCGGACCGGCGTCGTCGTTCGGCGGCATCCGGCGCGGGATCGCCACCGCGGCGCTCGCGGTCGGCCTGCTCGTCGTCGGCGGCACGGCCGTCGTCCTTGCGGCCGATCCGTCGGGGTCGCCGGCGCCGAACGCCACGACCCAGCCGTCGACCGGCGGGGGTGGAACCACCCAGCCGAACGGCAGCGCGCCGACCGGCAGGACCCACAACTGCCCGAACATGGGCGGAAGCGGGTCGGGTGGCTCGAGCGGCAGCGGCTCCTCGTCGCCGTCCACCAACGGCGCGACGAGCAGCCCGTCCAGCAGCCTGTAGCACTCAACGGCGGCCCGCCACGGCGGGCCGCCGTTCTCTATGCCCGGCGATCGTCTCGGGCGCGGGTCAGCCGCCGGGTCCGGGTGGCACCTCGGTCCGCTTCCGCTGGCTGATCTCGAACAGGTGACCGTCGGGGTCGCGGAAGAACGCCCGGATCTCCCACGGGTACTCGACGGGGTCGGCCAGGAACGTTGCGCCGCGAGCGACCAGCTCGGCGTGGGCGGCGCGACAGTCCGGGACCGCGACGATCAGCTCCGCGTCGGCTCGGTCCGGATCGGCCGGCGGCGCCATCGTCATGTCCGGCTTGTCGTCGGTCGGTCCGCCGCCGGTCACGAGGAGCAGCCACGCGCCCACGAACCGCAGCACGGCGGAGGTCCCGCCGTATTCGCCGACGACCTCCGCGCCGAGGACGTCCCGGTACCAGGCGACGGACCGGGTGAGGTCGTCGACGACGAGCAGGCGGGTCAGATCGGTGGCATCGGTCGGAAAGACGGGCATCGCGGCACCTCCGACCGGATCATCGCCGACGGCCGCGTCGCGATGTGGCGGGTCGTGGTGTCCGGGTCGCTTCAGCCTTCGGCCGGACCCGAGCCCCCGGCCACGGCCGCCGTGCCGTAGGCGAGGGCGGCCACGACGAGGAGCGCCGTCGCGCCCGGCGATGGGTGGGCGTGGCCGCCTCCGAACGGATCGACTCCGGCCGCGAACATCGCCGTGCTCGAGGCGGCGGCCAGCGCCATCAGGCCGGCGACCAGCGCCATCAGGCCGGCGACCAGCGCCGCGCCGATCCGGAGCAGGTCGCGACCGCGGGCCAGCGCGAGGGCAGCGAGCAGGTGGCCGAGGCCGATCGCGACGAGGGCGGGCGTCGTGCCGACGAGCCGGGCCGCCTCGTCGGCCTGGGAGGCGACGTGGAGGTGGGTCGAGCCGACGACGTAGCCGCCGACCGCGATGCTCAGGATCGCGATCCCGATCGCCGCGACGAGGGCCCCGCCGATCAGGCGCGGGACCGATGGCGTCGTCGGGACGGAGAGCGGGCGGTGGGCGATGGGGGCGGCAAGGGCGGTCATGCCGCAACCGTGACCTCGTGCGGCGGGGCCGGCCACGGCCGCGCGTCGACGACTCGGCATGGACGGACGTCCACAGGTGGCTGACCGCAACCGCGCCCATCGCGGAGAATCGAGGCCATGCGCGAACCCGCGTCGAGCCGCCCGACGACCGTCCCCCGGCTGGCCACCGAGCGACTCCTGCTCCGCGAGTGGCAACTCGCGGACCGTGTGCCCTTCGCGGCGATGAACGCCGACCCGCGAGTGATGGAGCACTTTCCGTCGGTCCTGACGCCGGCCGAGAGCGACGCCCTGGTCGATCGGATCGTCGAGCGCTGGCGTCTCGACGGCCATGGGCTCTGGGCGGTGGAGCGGGTCGCGGACGGCGCGTTCCTCGGCTTCACCGGGCTCACCTACCCGAACCGGGCGCCCGGGATGCCGGCGTACGTCGAGATCGGGTGGCGGTTTGCGGTGGACGCGTGGGGACACGGCTACGCGACCGAGGCCGCCCGGGCCGCGCTGGCGTGGGGCTTCGATGTCCACGGCTTCGACGAGATCGCCTCGTGGACCAGCGTGACGAACGTCAAGTCGCAGGCGGTGATGGCGCGGATCGGTCTGACCCACGATCCGGCCGACGACTTCGACCATCCGGCGTTGCCCGAGGGGCACCGGCTGCGCCGCCACGTCCTCTACCGCCTCCGACGAACCGAACCCGAGCCGCCCGCCAGCTGAAATCGGCTACCCTCGGAGCCCATTCACCGGATCGTCGAGGTGTCCCCGATGGTCACCAGCGAGCGTGCCGGCCAGCCGGCGGACCCCGCGACCCTCGTCGACGTCGACGCCCTGCTCCGGGCGTACCAGGACATCACGCCGGACCCGTCGGACCCCGCCCAGCGGGTCGCCTTCGGGACGTCGGGTCATCGCGGGTCGGCGTTCCGGGGCGCCTTCAACGAGGCCCACATCCTCGCGATCAGTGAGGCGATCTGCCGCTACCGCGAGCTCCGCGGATACGACGGGCCGCTCTTCCTCGGCATGGACACCCACGCGCTGAGCGAGCCGGCGACCCGGACCGCGCTCGAGGTCCTCGTCGCTCGTGGAGTCGACGTCCGGATCGCCTCGGACGAGCTCGGCGTCACGCCGACACCGGCGGTCTCGCACGCGATCGTCGTCGCGAACCGCGGCCGGATCGTGCCCCCGTCGGACGCTCCGGCGCCGGCCGGTCGGGGCCTCGCCGACGGGATCGTCGTCACTCCGTCGCACAACCCGCCCGACGACGGCGGCTTCAAGTACAACCCGCCGAACGGCGGTCCGGCCGACATCGACGTGACGGGCTGGATCCAGGCCGAGGCGAACCGGCTTCTCGAGGCGTCCGGTGCCGAGGGCGTGAAGGGGATCGCCCGGATCGCGCCCGACCGCGCGCTCGCGAAAGCCGGTCGACATGACTTCCTCGGTCAGTACGTCGGCGACCTGCCCGAGGTCATCGACCTCGATGCGATCCGCGCGTCCGGCCTCCGGATCGGCGTCGATCCGATGGGTGGGGCGTCGGTTCGTTACTGGTCCGCCATCGCCGACCGCCATCGGCTCGACATCACCGTCGTCAACGACCGCGTCGACCCGCGGTTCGGGTTCATGACCTACGACTGGGACGGCAAGATCCGGATGGATCCGTCGTCGCCCTTCGCGATGGCGGGGCTCATCGCCCGCCGCGACCAGTTCGACCTGGCTCTCGGTAACGACGCCGACGCGGATCGTCACGGGATCGTCACCCCGGGCGCCGGGCTCCTCAACCCGAACCACTTCCTGAGCGCGGCGATCGCGTACCTGTTCGCCGGAGGGGTTGCCCGTCCGGCCTGGGGGCCGGACGTCGCCGTCGGCAAGACGCTCGTCTCCTCGTCGATGATCGATCGAGTCGTCGCCGGGCTCGGCCGGCGCCTCGTCGAGGTCCCGGTCGGGTTCAAGTGGTTCGTGGCGGGCCTCGTCGACGGCTCGCTCGGATTCGGCGGCGAGGAGAGCGCCGGGGCGTCGTTCCTGACCCGCGACGGCTCGGTCTGGTCGACCGACAAGGACGGGATCATCGCCGACCTGCTCGCGTGCGAGCTCACGGCCCGCGCCGGGCGCGATCCCGGCTTGCAGTACGACCGCCTCACCGAGTCGTACGGTGCGCCGGTCTACCGGCGGGTCGACGCCCCCGCGACGCCGGAGCAGAAGGCGGCCCTCGGCCGGCTGTCGCCCGCGGACGTCACGGCCACGATGCTCGCCGGCGACCCGATCACCGCGATCCTGACCCGCGCGCCCGGCAACGACGCCCCGATCGGCGGGCTGAAGGTCGTGACCGCCAACGGCTGGTTCGCCGCACGGCCGTCCGGGACGGAGAACGTGGCGAAGGTCTACGCAGAGAGCTTCCGAGGCGAGGAGCACCTCGAACGGTTGCTCGGGGAGGCGCAGGCGCTCGTGGCGTCGGTCACCGGCGCGCCGGCGCGGGCCTGAGGGGCCGCCGTCGTGGGGCCGAGATCGCCCATCGGCTGGACGCCACCCACCCCGGGGACGACGGCGAGCCGCTCGCGGACGTTCACGGCCGAGGACGTCGAGCTCTTCGCCCGCCTCTCGGGTGATCGCAACCCGCTCCACTTCGATGCGGAGTTCGCGGGCCGGACGCGGCTCGGCGGCCTCGTCGTGCAGGGCGGCCTGACGACGGGGCTCTTCAACGCGCTCGTCGCGATGGACCTGCCGGGGGCCGGCTCCGTCTTCCTCCACCAGGAGTGGGACTATCCCGCGCCGGTGTTCATCGGCGACACGGTCACGGCCGAGGCCACGGTCATCGAGGCCCGGGCGGACAAGCCGATCACGCGCCTGCGTTGCGTGGCCCGCCGCGACGACGGGACGGTCGTCCTCGAGGGCGAGTGCCTCGTGTACACGATGCAGGCCGGATGACCGAATCCGCGACCGAGCGGGCCGGGACGGCCGGCGAGGCCAACCCCGAGGCCGCCGGCCGCTGGCGCCAGCTCGCCGTCCTCGCGACCTGCCTCGTCCTGGGCATGGCGCCATGGTTCAGCGCCTCGGCCGTCGCATCGAGCCTGCACGTCGCGTGGGGCGGCGGGTCGCTGGCGTTGCCGCTCCTTGCGGTCGCGGTCCAGCTCGGGTTCGCGGTCGGGGCGCTCGGGCTCGCCCTGACGGGAGCGCCGGACGTGGTCGCGCCGCGCTGGCTGCTCTCGGCCGGGACCGCGGCCGCGGCTCTCGCAAACGTCGGGTTCGCCCTCGTCCCGACGGACACCGCAGCCGCCGTGCCGTTCCGGCTCCTGACCGGAGCCGCGCTTGCCGCGGTCTATCCCGTCGCCCTGAAGGTCGCGGCCGGCTGGTTCCGCCGAGAGCGCGGCCTGGCCGTCGGGGTGCTGATCGGGGCGCTGACGCTCGGCTCGGCGCTGCCGTACCTCGCCCGCGGTCTGGGCCTGGGCGGTGGGGCCGACTGGCGGCCGGTCGTCCTCGCCATGAGCGTCCTCGGGGCCGCCGG
Source organism: Verrucomicrobiia bacterium (assembly GCA_035577485.1). Taxonomy (GTDB): domain Bacteria; phylum Chloroflexota; class Limnocylindria; order Limnocylindrales; family CSP1-4; genus CF-46. The sequence continues at coordinate 24,972 of DATLVO010000296.1, read as the reverse complement.
TGCGGTCCTGGCCCTCGTGGCGGTGCGGCTGGGTCCGGGCGAGGTCGTCGCACCGCGCTTCTCCCCGACGATCGCCGCGGCCGCGTTCCGCCAGCCCTCCGTCCGGCTCGCCAACCTCGGCTACCTCGGCCACATGTGGGAGCTCTACGCGATGTGGACGTGGGTACCCGTGTTCCTCATCGGAGCGCTGGCCGCCGCCGGCCTCACCGACGGCCGGATGGCGAGCCTGGCGGCCTTCGTCGTGGTCGGCGCCGGGGCGGTCGGGTCGGTCGTCGCGGGGGCCATCGCCGACCGGGCCGGCCGGACCGCCACGACGATCGTGGCGATGGCGATCTCGGGCTCCTGCGCCCTCCTGTCGGGGCAGCTGTTCGGTGCTCCGGCGGCCGTGATCTTCATCGTCGCCGTCGTCTGGGGGATCTCGGTCGTCGCCGATTCGGCGCAGTTCTCGTCCGCTGTATCCGAGCTCGCCCCGGCCGGCACGGCCGGATCGGCGCTCACCGTGCAGACGGCCGGCGGCTTCGTCCTCACCGGCGTCACGATCATCGCCGTGGGCCTGATCGAGCCGACCGACGCCGGCGGCTGGCGGCTGGCCTGGACGCTCCTGGCGGCCGGTCCGATCGCCGGGATCGTGGCGATGGCCGTCCTGCGACGTCGACCGGACGCCGCGCTCATGGCGTCGGGTCACCGCTGAGGCAGTGGTCGGTGCGAACCCACAGGTACGGGCGGTCCTACGGGATGGGGGCGATGCGGCTCGGGTGGGGACGGAGCACTGTTGGCCGCATGAATGAAGTGCAGGTCCTTCGGGACCGTCTTCGCCGCGCCACCGTTCGGCGCGAGAACTCGGTGGCCTTCAGCCCGGAGTGGCAGGCGGCCATGGGCGAGATCGACGACCTGACCGCCGGGCTGGCCCGCCTCGCAATTCGCGTCCGGACCGAAGCGGCGGTCCCGGCCGCGGTCTAGCTCCGAGGAGGGGAGTTGGGGTGGCCTACGGGGTTCGAACCCGTGACCTTCGGAGCCACAATCCGATGCTCTGCCGATTGAGCTAAGGCCACCACGACCACGTCGCACCGGCCGCGGCCGGGGGCGTGAGCCCCGGGAGTCTACCGGATTCGGCACGGATCGGACGATGAACTGGCGGACGTCCGCACGCCCCGGGCCACGGACGCCTCCGTTGACCTGGCCCGCCAACTCGGACGGGCGTTGAGTCGTCCGGCGACTCGGATTCGTCGTGGGAACGCTCGGCTGTGCCGCGATTGCGACGTGGCTGAGCGTGGGAACCCCGAATCTGAGTCGCTCGATGACTCAGTGGAGCCCGGCCGCCACCTTCGATTGACCGGATCGGCAACGCCGACTACGATCCGCGGACAACTGAAGAACCTTTATCAAGAGTGGTGGAGGGACCGGCCCTGTGAAGCCCGACAACCGACCGGCGGCGACGCCGGCACGGTGCCAAATCCGGGCAGGTCCTCCTGCGAGATAAGGGATCTCTCCCAGACCCTTCCTCCGGGAAGGGTCTCTCGGTTTCTCGGGCTCAGCGACCGGCGGACCTCCGCGATGGAGACCCCCGATGACGCTCGAGACGCCGATCCGACCCACGCCGGCCGATCCCGCCGACACTGGAAGCCCGGCAAGCGCCCGCTCCCATGTCGCGGGCCTGCGGTGTCGGGCATGCGGCCGGCCGGAGACGATCGGGCCCAGCTTCGTCTGCGTCGCCTGCTTCGGCCCTCTCGAGGTCGTGTACGACTACGACGTCGCCCGCGCCACGCTGACGCGCGAGGCCGTCGCCGCTCGGGCGCCCGGGATCTGGCGCTACCTGGAGCTGCTCCCCGTCGACCGCGCTCCTGAGCGTGGGCTCGCCGTCGGCTCGACGTCGCTCGTCCGCGCGGATCGACTGGCCCGGGACCTCGACCTCGGAACCGGCACGACCCTCCATCTCAAGGACGACACGCGGAACCCGACCCTGAGCTTCAAGGACCGGGTCGTCGGGATCGGCGCGGCGCGGGCCGTCGACTTCGGCTTCGACACGCTGGCCTGCGCCTCGACCGGGAATCTCGCCGGGGCCACGGCGGCGGCCGCCGCGGCGCTCGGGTTGAACGCCTTCGTCTTCGTCCCGTCGGACCTCGAGCCGGAGAAGGTCGAGCATGCCCTGAGCTACGGCGCGACCGTGGTCCGGGTCGATGGGACCTACGACGACATCAACCGGCTCAGCCTCGAGATCGCCGACGAACAGGGCTGGGCGTTCGTCAACGTCAACCTCCGGCCGTTCTACTCCGAGGGCAGCAAGACGATCGCGTTCGAGGTCGCCGAGCAGCTGGGCTGGCGGCTGCCGGACGTGTTCGTCGCACCGATCGCCTCGGGCTCGATGTTCACGAAGATCGCGAAGGGGTTCGCCGAGCTCGTCGACATCGGCCTCGTCGAGGCGAAGGAGATCCGGTACGTCGGCGGCCAGCCTCTCGGCTGCGCCCCGGTGGCGACGGCCTTCGCCGAAGGCGTCGACGAGATCCGGCCGGTGCGCTCGCCCGACACGATCGTTCGCTCGCTCGCGATCGGCTCGCCGGCGGATGGGGGCTACGCCCTGGAGCTGGCCCGCCGGACCGGCGGGTCGATCGAGGCGATCCCTGACGCGGTCACCGCGGCCGCGATCCGGCGGACGGCCGCGAACGAGGGGATCTTCGTCGAGACGGCTGGCGGCGTGACGGTCGGCGCGGTCGAGGCTGCCCGCCGGCGCGGCGTGATCCGGGACGGCGACGAGGTTGTCGCGATCCTGAGCGGCAACGGGCTCAAGACGCCTGACGCCCGACGGTTCGGCCTCGGCGACGAGGGCGCCTGGCTCGCCGAGGCCCCGGCCGAGCCGATCGCCGCGACGTACGCGGCGTTCAGCGAGCGCTACTCGAGCTGAGGTGGCCAGAAAGTTGCAAATGCAAATGGGGATAGCGATATCCGCGGCCCGCGACCGTGTCGCCCTGGATTTGGCCGTTCGTTAGCCAAGAGCAGCTAACGAAATCGCACAACCGGCTGATCACGGAGGCGTTTGATTGATAACGCCACGGCCAGTTGCGTTGCGTAGTCCGAGGCGCCTCGGGGACCCTGAACAGCGCGGTGGTGGCGGGGCTGTCGCCATCCGACAGCACGGGCGCGCACTCCGGGTTGACGGGGTGTGAATGACGAAGCGTTAGCTGCCATCGGCTAACGCGGGTCTCCTGCGGCCCGATTCCGGCGTCACGTCGCTCCGAATGCGTCGTGGCTGGCGAATGGGCGATTCGCGGTTGCGTCCCCCGTGCGTTCCGGTGCGGTTGCGACCCGTGGCCTCCGGTTCGGGGCCCTACGTCATGGTGCGGTGCAAAACCCGGTACCGGTGACCCGACCCACCGGGACCATCGCACCCGGGACCGTGAGCACCTCTCGAGGCTACGTTCGATCCCACCGGACTCCCCACCCGGTAACCGCACGGGACCGAACTGCCGATGACCCTCGCGCCCGACCGAAGCCTGAACCGCTCGCCCTTTCGGGCGATCTTCGCCGTCGACCCCCGTCGCTTCGCCGTGATGACGATGCTGGCCTTCGCCCTGACCTCGATCGGGCTGCTCGCCGCGCCCCGGTCCACGCTGGCGTGGGACACCAATGCGTTCAGCTCGAGCTCCGAGGCCCAGCTCGTCAGCCTGACGAACCAGGCCCGCGCGTCGGCCGGCCTCCGGTCCCTCAAGGTCGACTCGAAGCTCACGGCGATCGCCCGCTGGCGCAGCAAGGACATGATCGTCCGCGACTACTTCAGCCACACCATCCTGGGCACGAGCTACAACGTCTTCCACGTGCTCGACCAGAAGGGCTACTGCTACAAGATCGCCGGCGAAAACATCGGCTGGAACAACTACCCGGACGACGTGGCCACCTCGACGATCCAGCGCCAGTTCATGGACTCGCCCGGACACCGGGCCAACATCCTCGGCAAGGCCTGGGACGCGATCGGGATCGGCGCCTACAAGGGCCCGACCGGCAAGAAGATGTGGACGGTGATCTTCGCGGACCGCTGTGGCACGACCTCGACCGCGCCGAAGCCGACGCCGAAGCCCACGCCGAAGCCGACCCCCAGGCCGACCCCGAAGCCCGCGTCGACCGCGAAGCCGACGCCGAAGCCCGCGCCAACGGTCGCTCCCACGCCCGAGCCGACCGACCTGCTGACCAGCGCCCCCGACGTGCTCGACGGATCCGATCAAGGTCTCGGGATCGGACCCGGCGGCAACGGTGTCGGGAGCGGGAACGGCGCCGACAACGGCAACGGCGGCTCGAGCGGCAACGGTTCGCCGCCCGGCCAGGGCATCCGCGACGCCGACCCCGCGTCGGCCGAGGGCAGCCTGCGGGTCGTCGACCCGTCGACTCCGCCCGGCCTGTTCGAAGCCGTCGTCGGCGGCGTCACCGGGTTCTTCTTCGGGACCTGACGCGGCCGGCCATGCGACCCGGATACACTCCGGGCGATGGCCGCGATCCTCGAGGCGCACGATCTCGCGAAGCGGTACCGCCTCGGCGCCACCACGGTTGACGCGCTGCGCGGCGTCTCGCTGACCGTCGACGAGGGCGAGTTCGTCGCCCTGATGGGGCCGTCGGGCTCGGGCAAGTCGACCCTCCTCCAGCTCCTCGGTGGCCTCGATCGACCGACCGCCGGCGAGGTCATCCTCCAGGGCGAGACGATCAGCCACCTCACCGACGACGCGGCGACGAAGCTGCGCCGCGATCGGACCGGGTTCGTCTTCCAGTCGTTCAACCTCATCCCGCTGTTCGACGTCCAGGAGAACGTGGCCCTCCCGTTCACGATCGCCGGCATCGACACGGATCGGGGCGAGATCTCGGAGCGGATTCGGGACGTGATCGCCCTCGTCGATCTCGCGGGCAAGGAGCACCACAAGCCCGACCAGCTGTCGGCGGGCGAACAGCAGCGCGTCGCGATCGCCCGGGCCCTCGTGACCCGGCCGGCCCTCCTCTTCGCCGACGAGCCGACGGGCAACCTCGACTACACGACCGGCACCGAGATCCTCGAGGCGCTCTGGCGGTCCTGCGTCGAGCGGCACCAGACCGTCGTCCTCGTGACCCACGATTCGAAGGCCGCGGCCTATGCCGATCGCGTCCTCGTGATCTCCGACGGCCGGATCCGCGACGAGATCGACCTGGGCCGACGCGACGAGCACGACACCGGCCCGCTCGTCAGCCGCCTCGCCGAGCTCGGTCTCTGACGCATGGGCGGGCTGATCTCGCTCGCCCTCCGCAGCCTCGGTGCGCGGCGCGGCCGAACGGCTCTTTCGGTCGTCGGCATCGCCCTCGGCGTCGGGGTGCTCTATGCGTCGCTGGCCACCGACGCGGGGATCGCGTCCTCGATCGACCGCACGGTCCATGACCTGGTCGGCCGGGCCGACCTCCGGATCGAGTCCTTCGGCCCGACCGGGCTGTCCGCCGACAGCCTGAAGGCGATCCAGGCCGCCCCGGGCGTCACGGTCGCCGCCCCGGCACTCATCCGGCGGACGTACCTCGCACCCGCCGCCGACGACCCGAACGCGGTCGCGCCGCCGATCACGGCGCTCGGCATCGACCCGGCGAAGGAGCCCGCCGTCCGCGACCTGCCCCTCGCCGGGGGGACGTTCCTGACAGGCCCGGACGCCGCCGAGGCCCTCATCACCCAGACGCTCGCCGATGCCAGCGGCACGGACCTCGGCGGCACGATCACGCTGCAGGGCGGCCCCGGCGGACCGGTCGACCTCTCGGTCGTCGGGATCCTCGCCGGCGACGGCCCGATCGTGGGATCGCAGGGCCGAACGGTCGTGCTCCCGCTCCAGACGATGCGTCGGATCTTCGACGACCCGACGGTCAGCCGGGTCGACATCGTCGCGGGCGAGGGGGCGACGCCGGCCGACGTCGCGGCCGCCCTCGGCGTGGCGCTCACGACGGAGCCCTATGTCCTGTCGGCCCCGGCCGACGTCGCGGCCTCGCTCCGGAGCTCGACGGCCGACTTCCGGGCGACGACGGCCCTCATCGCGGCGGTCGCCCTCTTCGTCGGGGCGTTCCTGATCTTCAACACGCTGTCGATGACTGTCGCCGAGCGGGTGCGGGAGCTCGGTCTCCTCCGGGCGGCCGGCGCGACCCGTGGCCAGCTGCTGTGGTTCGTCGTCGTGCAGGCGATCGCGCTCGGGCTCGCGGGCGCCGTTGCGGGGCTGGCGATCGGTCTGGTCCTCGGCGAGTTGATGGCGACGTACGTGCGCTCGATCGGGTCGATCCCGTTCGATCGGGTGGATCCCAGCGTCGGGTCGGTGATCGCGGTCGTGGCGGTCGGGCTCGGCGTGACGATCGCCGCGGCCATCGAACCGGCCCGCCGGGCGGGCTCGATCCCACCGGTCGAGGCGCTGCGCGAGCGGCTCGATCCCGTCGCCGCCCGTCGCGCCCGGCTCCGCTGGCTGGTCGCCGTCTTCGTCGCGGTCGGGCTCGCCGGGCTCGTCGTCTGGCCGCGCGACGCGGGAGTCGCCGGTCTCGGCCGTTCGGCCGCCGTCTACGTCGTCCTGTTCCTTGCGGTCCTCGCCGTGCCGCTCGTCCTCGGCACGCTCGGCCGGCTCGCCGGTCTGCCGTTCCGGGTGGCGCTCCGCCTCGAGGAGCGGCTGGCCCGCGCCGCGATCGTCCGCGACCGGAGCCGGACCACCCTGACCGTCGGGGCACTCGCGATCGGTCTCGCGATGGTCGTCGCCGTCGGCGGCGTCGCCCACGAATCGCGGGTCGCGGCGTCGGCCTGGCTCACCGAGGTGATCCCGGGCGACGAGCTCCTCACGTCGATCCGGCCGGTCGCCCTCGACGAGCCAGTGGTCGCCGATCTGGCGGCGATCGACGGCGTCGAGCGGATCAGCCCGATCGCGCTGTTCGAGGTCGCTCGCAACGGCGTCCGGATGGACGCGGCCGCGGTCCGCGGCGGCGATCTGCTGGACGACGGCCGGCTGCGCTTCGTCGCCGGCGACCGAACGGTGGCGCTCACCGCCCTCGACGCGGGCGGCGCCGCGATCATCCCCCGGAGCGTCGCGGAGCGGACGGGTCTGGGTGACGGCTCGACGCTGACGCTCGCCGTCGGCGGCGGCAAGGTCATCGACCTGCGGATCGTCGGGATCGCCGAGCGGACGATCCCGGGAAAGGCAGGCGAGGCAATCCTGCTGGGTTGGGACGACGCCACGAACGCGTTCGGGGTCGAGGGAGCCGACGTCCTCGCCGTGCGCTACGCCCCTGGCCGGCAGGCCGACACGCAGCCCACGCTCGAGAAGACCGCCATCAACGACGCCCTCCAGCCGAGCCCGCTGGCCACGGTCGCCGGGGCCGTCGACGACGCGCTCGGCCGGGTGTTCGGGCTGTTCGACGCGCTGGCCCTCGTCGCGGTGATCGTCGCGGCGCTGGGCATCGTCAACACGCTGACGGTCAGCGTCCTCGAGCGCGTCCGCGAGCTCGGCGTCCTCCGCGCCGCGGGAATGACGACGCGCCAGGTGCGCCGGACCGTGGTCGTTGAGGCCGGGATCCTCGGCATCGTCGGGGCGATCCTGGGGATTGTGACCGGACTCGTCGCGGCGGTCCTGCTCGTCGCCCTGTCCGGCGGTGGCCCGGTGATCCTCGATCCGCCGTGGGTGTCGATCGCGACCGCCGCCTTGCTCGGCATCGGGATCTCGATGGCGGCGGCCTGGTATCCGGCCCGTCTTGCGAGCCGCCTCGCCATCGCCGCGGCCGTCCAGCACGAATAGCCCGATGGTAGACTCGGCGCCTCGTGCGCGGCCGGGAGGCAACCGTGAGGCCGGCGCCACGATCGTCGGAGGACACCGTCGCTCGATGATCACCGCCAGCGCGCGTCTGACCCGACTGCCCATCGAGGAGCGCGGGATCACGATCGCGGACTTCCTCGTCCCGATCCGGGTCGGCGAGCGGATGGGCAGCCGCCTCCGTCATGTGGCGCTGATCGCCGTCGGCGCGTTGCTGATCTTCGCTTCGTCGAAGATCGTGATCTCGCTGCCGGACAACCCGATCCCGATCACGGGTCAGACGTTCGGCGTCCTGCTCGTCGGTGGCGCGCTGGGCTTCCGTCGCGGAGCGATGAGCATCGGCCTGTACATCCTGATCGGCCTGATCGGCCTGCCGTTCTTCGCCGAGGGCAAGGGCGGCGTGTCGGTGATCCTCGGCGCGAGTGGCGGCTACCTCATCGGCTTCCTCGTCGCCGGCTCGGTCGTGGGCCGGCTGGCCGAGCTCGGCTGGGATCGGCGGATCGTGGGCGCGCTGGGGGCGATGGCGATCGGGAACGTGGTGATCTATCTCGTCGGGGTCCCGTGGCTCATGGCCGTGGCCCACTACGACCTCGCGACCGGCATCGCCAAGGGGCTGATCCCGTTCCTGCTCGGCGATGCGATCAAGCTGGTCCTTGCCGCCGCGGCGTTCCCCGTGGCGTGGTGGGTCGTCGGGCGGCGGGCCGGCGAGGGCTGATCCGGAGTCACGCGGCTCGGCTACACCACCGAGGACGCGGGCAACGGCGGTGATTCGGCGACGGGCTATCTCGTCTGGACGCTGAAGCCGGCGAGCTGATCAGGGCGCGGCGGCCAGCGCCTCGTGGAGCTGCCGATACGACTCGCGGAGCAGGCCGGCGACGTCGGGCCAGTAGCCGCGACCGGGGCCGGTCGGGCCGTCCGGGTCATCGGTCGCGCCGCGATCGCGAACCTCGGCCGCCACGCCGCGCAGCCGGCCCGCCTCGGCGACCGCGGCCTCGGGCACGCCGTAGAGTGCGGCATAGAGGCGGGTGATCGCATCGCCAGCGGCGGCTCCCGCCGCGAGCCCGAGCTCGCGCCGCACGACCCACCAGCGGAGCTCGCGCCGGGCGACCTCCGCCGCGTCGACGTTCCGCGGCAACCCGAGCAGCCGATACCCGCGGGCGATGTCCGGGGCGAACCGCTCGTAGTCGCCGCTCGATCGAGCGAAGCCGGCCGCGCCCTTCGTCAGGAACAGGCTCGCGACGATGGCCTGCGGCCAGGAGGCGTGTGCCTGCTCCCGCAGACCGCGGATCAGCAGGCCGAAGAGGCGCGCGGGCTGACGGCGGTAGTACGCCTTCCACATCGCGGTCTCGAGCGCGGCCAGCCGGTCGGGGTCGAAGTCAGCGCCCCAGCGTCCCATGTCCGATCCTTCGCACATGACGAGGCCACGGATGCATGCCGCCGCCGAGGACCTCGCCGGTCTCTATGGTCCGGATTCCGAGGCGTGGGCGCTGAACCGCGAGGCGCTGCTCCTCCTCGGGGCGGGGCCGCGGGCACTGCTCCTCCAGCTGGCCCACCCCCTCGTGGCCGCGGGCGTGGCCGACCACAGCGACTTCCGGTCGGACCCGTGGGCGCGCCTGCGGGGCACCCTCCGGAGCTACCTCAGGATCGTGTACGGGACGGCGCCGGTGGCCCGAGCGGAGATCCGCCGGCTCAACGCGCTCCACCGCACGATCACCGGCCCGACCTACCGGGCCCGCGACCCCGAGCTCTCCCTGTGGGTCCACGCCACGCTCGTCGACTCGACGATCGTCGTGGCCGACGCCTGGCTCGAGCCGCTGACGCGTGAACGTCGCGAGCGCTACTACGCCGAGACGATCCCGATCGGGCGGGCCTTCGGGATCCCGTCGAGCCTGCTGCCGCCGGATCTCGATGCCTTCGAGGCGTACCTTGAGCGGGCGATGGCTCCAGGCGGCCCGGTCCGGGTCGGGCCGACCGCATGCGAGCTGGCCCACGCCGTGCTCCACCCGCCCCTCGGACCAGTCGCGCCGGCGCTGGCCGGGCTGCCGGCCTGGACCTATGCATGGACCCTCTGGCCCGCCGTCGGACTCCTCCCTCCGTCGATCCGCAGCGACTACGGGCTCGGCTGGGGTCCGCCCGAGCGGGCCGTCGCGGCGTGGCTCGTCACCGCCTGGAGGGCCTGGCGGCCGATGCTGCCGGTGGGTCTCAGACAGATGCCGCAGGCCCTCGTCGCCGATCGCCGGGTCGGCGTGCGATGACGCTCGCCAACTAGGTCGAGCTCGGGACCCCCAGCCAGAGCCGCCCGCCGTCCTCGCGGACCACGAGGATCCCGGTGGGGCCGACCGCGAAGATCCATCCGGCGGCGTCCGGGCTCGCCATCGGCACCTGCCCGGTCTGGGCGACCGTCGTCGCGGTCAGTCGATCATCGAAGGTCACGACCGTCGCGGGGCCGGATCCACCGTCCGGCTGGATGATCACCACGGCATGTCGCCCACCGGTCACCATCCCGTATTCGGCCGTCGTCGAGAGCGAAGGCACGGACTGCCATGAGCGGCCGTCGGTGGAGACCCAGGCGAGGTCGGTTTCGGCGTCCGTCGACTCGAACGCCGCCACCGTGTGATCGCTCAACCGGACGAGCCGGACCGTTGCGTTCGCTGAGCTCGAAGCGCCCGGGAGCGACTCCTGGGTCCAGCGCTGGCCGTCGGCCGACCACCACACCGTCGGGTGCAGCCGGCTCGGACCGCCGCACTCGCCCGGGCCGAGGATGGCTCCGCCCACGACCAGGCCGCCAGCGAAGCTCGCCGCGTCGTTGACGACGAGCTGACCGCTCGAGACCCTTGGCAGCGGGGCCGCTCGCCAGGCGGCGCCATCGTTCGACAGCCAGATGGCCGGCGTGGTGCCGTTGCGGAGATGGCCGGTGGCGATGAACCCGGCCGACCCGCCGCTCATCGTCTCCACCGAGTTCGAGGCGAACGCCTTCGGCATCGGGAGGCGGTGCCACGTCCGGGCGTCGTGCGAGGACCAGAGGGCAACAATGGTCGGCGGCCCGCCACAGGTATCGCCGAACGGTTCGCCGAACATCAGCAGGCCATCCGGCCCTTCGGCCAGCCCGGCGACCTGGATCGACGAGTCGAGCCCGGTCACGTCGAGATCGGCGGCGGCCGACCAATGGAGCCCGTCCGCGGACGACTGGGTGCTGATCGCGAGCGGTTTCGTCGCATCGCCGACGGAATCGCCACCGGCCGTGCGGATCGCGACGTATCCGCCGGTCCAGCCACGGACGGCCACGTTCGTTTGGGCGACGGACAGCCCCGACCCGGCATCGATCCACGCCACGCTCGTCCAGGGCCCGGCCGGTGCGGCCCCGACAGGGGGGAGGGGCGTCGGTGAGGGGACGAGGGTCGGCGCCGGCGACGGCGAGGCGGTCGGCAACGGCAGCGAGGGTTCGGTCGACACCGGCGATGCGGAGGGAAGCGGCGACGGGGAGGGCGATGCCGACGGCGGGGCCGCCGAGCACCCCGCCATGCCGATGAGCGTGAGCGTGAGAACGACGGAGCGGGCCGTGGATCGGCCGGTGAACGCCTGCATGACCTTCCTCGAGAGCGCGGTGCCGACCCGGATCGATCGGCTGGCGGCTGTGACGTGCGTCCGGTCGACCGCGTTACATCCGCGGCGGGGAGTGTCGGGGCGCCGACAGACGGGGTGCGTGAGCCGTCAGAACAACCTGGGGAAGCGGACGTGATATCTCGGGACGAGGTCGAGCGACGTGTGTGCGTCGAGGGTCACGAGCAACGTCTTCGTGCCCGCGATCTTGAACCGGTTCGTGGCGAGGTAGTCGCGGATGCCGGCCCAGAACGCGGTCGAGCCTATCTTCTTCCGGGTGTCGTCGAGGAAGTTGCCGCCCTGGATGTAGATGTCCTCGTAGTAGCACGCGCTCGAGTAGCGGTAGATCGACAGGTCGAGCTCGGCCGTCGAACAGCGCGACGCCCGCCGCAAGCCGAGGATGTAACGGGCGACGAAGTCGGTGGCGGCCTCGTCGGCGTACGGCTCGGTCGCCTGGTTGTTGCCGACGATCCCGTAGAACCACTGGTGGCCCGTCTCGTGGGCGACGAGGTACGGCAGGTTGCCGGCGCCGGTCGGGATCCAGGTCAGCCCCGGCGACTCCATGCCGAAGCCGCCGGCGGTCTGGGCGACGTCGTAGGTCGCGTACGGGTAGGCGCCGAGCAGGGCAGCCTCGCGCGACAGGGCGGTCCGGGCGGCGCTCAGGACCGTCCCCGCCGGGAAGCCAGGCCGGCCCCAGACGTGGACGACGACGCCGCCGACGGTCGTCGACCGGAGGGCGTAGTCGGGCGCCGCGGTGAAGGCGAAGTCCCGGACATTCCGCGCCTCGAAGCGCTTCGTCAGCCCACCGCCGCCGACCTGCTCACCGGTCGTGGCATAGGTCAGCGCGCGGTCGCTGATGATCGTGACACGGACGCGGGGGCTCACCCCGGTGACGAACGGGTCGCCGTGGTTCGGCCGGTCGAAGGCGATCGGCTTGCTGATCCACGGCAGCCAGCGATACGCCTCCAGGACGCCGTTCGCCCGGGTGAAGAGCCAGGTCGAGCCGGAGACGGTGCTTCGGAGCGTGGCCCGGTAGTCCAGCCGGACGATCGCGGTTGCGCCCGGGTCGAGGATGCCTCCGAGCGGGAAGTGGATCGTCTGGTCGGTGAATGTGGGGTGGACGGTGGCGCCGTCGACCGACGCGGCGGCGATCCGGAGCCCGCCGAGTCGCGCCGCGACCGTGTTCAGCTCGAGCCGGTCGATCGCGACACCCGACGTGTTCGTCACGACGATCGCCTCGTCGACGCGGAACGCACGGGTCCCGAAGTTCAGCCGGACCGTGGCCGAGTATTCGGCCGCCAGGTTCATGCTCGTGGCGTTGACCGAGCCGGGCCGGATCGCATCGACCGACGGCGTGGCGCTCGAGGTGATCGTCGGCGCTGCGGCGTCCGACGCCCCGGCCGCGACCGAGGCCGCGGCGACGACCGGAACCGGGCTCGCCGGGGCCGTCGACGGAACGGTCGCCACCGGGGCCGCTGCAGCGGTCGTCGGGCTCGAGTCGATCGCGGCCGAGCGCCCGGCGCTGATCGCCAGCCCGGACAGACCGACCACGACGACGACAGCCGCGATGGCAACGAGGAGCCGTCGCGACCGGTTCCGGGTCATGGCGCGATCGTACGTCCGGACCGGCGATCGGTCGACCGCTCGCTAGACTGGCCGGCATGGCAACCACGTCCGCGCCCGGTCCGGTCGTGTCGGCCGCTGCGGGTGCGGCCCTCGTGGACGCCATCCGGGCGACCCTGCCGGACCTGCGGCTCCTGACCGACGCGACGGACCGCGAGTCGTACCGCAACGACGAGACCGCCTACCTCCAGGCCGGCCTCCCGCTCGCGGTCGCCCTTCCCGAGACGACGGCCGAGGTCTCGACCCTCGTGCGACTCGCCGCGGAGCACCGGGTGCCCGTCGTGCCGCGCGGCGCCGGCTCCGGTCTGAGCGGCGGGGCCGCCGGGATCGAGGGTGGGCTGACGATCGCGATGACGCGGATGAACCGGGTCCTCGAGATCGATCGAGCGAACCTCGTCGTCGTGACCCAGCCCGGGATCCTCAACGCCGAGCTGAAGCAGGCGGTCGGCGCCGCGGGCCTGTTCTACGCCCCGGACCCGGCGAGCTACGAGATCTGCTCGATCGGCGGCAATCTGGGCACGAACGCCGGCGGGCTGTGCTGTGTCAAGTACGGCCAGACACGGGACTCGGTGCTGGGGCTCGAGGTCGTCCTCGCCGACGGCCGGGTGATCCGGACCGGCGGCCGGAACGTCAAGGACGTCGCCGGCTATGCCCTGACCCATCTCTTCGTCGGGTCGCAGGGAACCCTCGGGATCATCACCGAGGCGACCCTGCGCCTCCACGTCGCGCCGCCGCCGCGGTCGACGATGCTCGCCTTCTTTCCGACCCTCGACGCGGCGGGTCGAGCAGTCGCCGGGATCCTCGCCGCCGGCATCGGGGTCGTGACGCTCGAGCTCATGGACCACGAGACGATCGCCGCGGTCGACGACGCCCACCGGCTGGGGCTGGATCGCGAGGCCGCGGCGATGCTCCTCGTCGAGAGCGACCTCTCGCCCGCGGCGGCGACCGTTGAGCTCGATGCGGCCGTCGCCGCGTGCGACACGGCCGGCGCCTCGTCCACCATCCGGGCCGAGGACCCGACCGAGGCGGATTGGCTCCGCCAGGCGCGCCGCCTCGCCCTCCGCGCGCTCGAGCGCCAAGGCGTCGTGCGCATGGAGGACGTGGGCGTGCCCCGCGGCCGCGTTCCCGAGCTGCTGTTGGCGATCCAGGCGGCCGCGGACCGGCACGGTGTCCGGGTCGCGACCTTCGGCCACGCGGGCGACGGCAACCTCCACCCGAATTTCATCTTCGACCGCGACGACCCGCGCGCCCCGGAGCTGACGGAGACGGTCCGAAACGAGATCTTCGCGGCCGCGCTCGCGCTCGGCGGGACGGTCACCGCGGAGCACGGGATCGGGCTGTCGCGGCGCGAGGCGCTCGTCGACCAGGTCGGCGCCGACGTGGTCGACGTCATGCGCTCGATCAAGAGCGCGCTCGATCCGCTCGGGATCCTGAACCCCGGGAGGGTATTCCGGGGCTGACGCGAGGGGGGTTGGTCCCGGACGCGCGATCCTCACCGCTCGATTCATCCGAACGCCGCGGCGCTGCGCATTCACGGCCGACGATCGGGGGTTGGTCGCGACACCCACCGATCGAGACCCACTGGCCGTCCCGCGCTGGAGGCGCCGGACGCCGTCACGCACAGATCCGAGAAAGGATCGATCGAACCATGCCCAGGACACGTCGGCTCGCGGCGCTCGGCGCCGCGGCCGTCATCCTCACGATCGGTGCTGCGCCGTTCCTCGCGAACGCCGCGGACCACCTCGATGCCCCGAGCCTCGGCTCACTCTCCGCGGGTTCGCTCCAGGGCGACCGCGACATCAACGACGTCTACGCCTTCGACGGCTCGAACGCTTCGAAGACCGTTCTCGCCATGACCGTCAGCCCCGCAGCCGGTCTGCTCGGCCCGCTCGCGTTCGGAACGAACGTCCGCTACACGCTGCACATCGACAACACCGGCGACAACGTCGCCGATGTCAACTACGTCGCCCGGTTCGGTGCCGTCGGCTCCGGTCCGGACCACAAGCAGACCGTGACCCTGTCCCGCAACGGGACGATCGTTGCGGCCGGCGCGACCGGCAACACGGTCGCGGTCGCCGGCGGCGGCAAGCTCTTTGCCGGCCTCCGGTCGGACCCCTTCTTCTTCGACCTCCTCGGGTTCCGTGGCTCGCTGGGCCTCGGCCCGAACACGAACACGCTGTGCGACAGCGATCCGACCGACTTCTTCAAGACCCTCAACACCCTCGCGATCATCGTCGAGGTCCCGGACGCCGCCCTGGGTCGCCACATCGGTGTCTGGGCGACGACCGAGCAGCTGATCGGCGGCAACTGGGTCGGGCGCGACCAGATGGGCCGCCCGGCGATCAACACCGTGTTCAACCACACGGCCGCCGATAAGGAGCAGTTCAACGTCACGCCACCGAGCCAGCAGGCGACCGTGGACGGCGGCAAGTTCTTCAACAACGTCAAGAGCACGCTCCTCGCCCTGTCCGCCCTGGACAGCGAGGGGCCGTACACCGACGGCGAGGCTGCAGCGCTCGCCGGGGTGCTGATCCCCGACGTCCTCACGTATGACACCGCCACCCATGCGGTCGGTCCGCTCAACGGCCGCCGCCTGACCGACGATGTCATCGACGTCGAGCTGAACATCACGACCGGTGGCGACCCGCTGGGTCTCTTCCCGGAGCGCGATGCCACGGGCGGCGTGCCGTCCGACTGCGTCGGCCCGCACAGCGACTACCAGTCCAGCTGGCCGTACCTCGGGATCCCCCACTGATCCCTCGCGGGAGGCGGCCCTCGTGCCGCCTCCCGCATCCGCCGCACGCATCGACCGTTCCTTGCAGGTACCACGATCGGGACGTTGAACAGATGACCGCCTCTCCCACGTCGATCCGTCAGCCCCGCCGCATGAAGGTCCGGCCCGCCGGGATCGTGCTCGCGGCACTCGCCATCGCTGCCGTGACATACGGCGCGACCTGGCTCGCAGGTCGGCCCGCCAGCCCGACGCGCGGCCCGGCCCAGAACCGCGACCAGACGTTCGCCGCGGCGGGGGCCCTCGTCGACCCGGGCGGCTCCTCGGACGTGGACAACATCGACGCCCAGATCCGGATCTGGGGTCCGAAGGCCGCGGCCGACGCCCGCGACGACATCAGTGCCGGCAACCTCGCGGTCCTCTATCTCGGCCGCGGCCGGCTCACCGGCGACGCAGCCGACTACGAGCGGGCCCTCAGCGCGGCGAACCGCGCCGTCGCCGCCTATCCGACGTCGACGGGGACGCGAGCGCTCAAGGCGACGGTCCTCCAGGCGACGCACGACTTCACCGGGGCGCTGTCGCTCGCGGAGACGATCCTCACGGAGGATCCGCGCAACGTCGACGCGCTGGCTGTGGCCGGCGATGCCAAGCTCGAGCTAGGACGGCTGGACGAGGCCGCCGCGACGTACGACCAGATCGCCGCCATCCTGCCAGGGCCCGCGCTCGATGCCCGAGAGGCCCGGCTGGCGTGGCTGACCGGCGACGCGGACAAGGCGCTGCAGCTCGCGAAGAAGGCCCGCGACGGAGCGGACGCCTCGACGAGCTCGGACCCGTCGTTCTACGAAGCCCAGCTGGGCGAGATGGCACGCATGACCGGACAGGTCGATCTGGCTCGGACCGCCTTCGACGCGGCTCTCGCGATCCGGCCGTCGAACCAGCTGGCGCTCCTCGGGGAGGCGCGGCTCGATGCCTTCGCCGGCGCCAACGCAGCCGCGATCGCCGAGCTCCGGACCGCAGCAGCCATTGCGCCGCGACCCGAGACGCTGGGCCTCCTCGCCGACCTGCTTGCTGCGACCGGCGATGCGACGGGCGCGTCGAATGCCGCGGACACGATCCACGTCATCGAGCAGCTCGGCGGGACGTCGGCGAAGCTGTTCGATCGGCAGATCCTCGGCTTCGACCTCGACCACGGCGGTGCGACGCAGGCCGTCTTCGATCGCGCCGTGGCCGCGGCTCAGGTCCGGCCGGATGCGGCCGGGCTCGATGTCGTCGCCTGGGCGGCGTACCGGCTCGGTGACCTCGTGACGGCGCGCTCGGAGAGCGTGAAGGCGCTCGCGAGCGGCAGCATCGACGCCCGGGTCCTCTACCACGCCGGCGCGATCCGGATCGCCGAAGGCGACGACCAGGGTGGACGGGCGCTGGTCCAGCGCGCGTTGGACCTGGGTCCGGCCCTCGACCCGCTCGACCGTCATGACGCGGAGGCCTTGCTCGCCGGCGGGTGAGGCTCTGGGTCGCCGTTGACGTCGCGGGACGTTGACGTCACGGGCACGAACACCGACACTAGCCGGACTGCACATCTGTATCGTGCAGATGTGCCAAGCCCATCCGGAGCGCACGGAGCCCCGTGTCGGACGTCCAGCAGCTGATCCAGGCGAGCCGTCTCTACTACGAGCTCGGGGAGACCCAGTCCCGCGTCGCGGAGATCCTCGGGATCACCCGGCCGCAGGTCTCGCGGCTGCTGAAGCGCGCGCGGGCCGAGGGGATCGTCGAGATCCGGATCGTCGATGAGGCGTCGGTCTCGAGCGCCGCGGGGGAGGAGATCCGGACGCGGTTCGGGCTCGCCGGCGTTCACCTCGCACCGCCCGTGGTCGGTCCCGAGGAGGTCTCGCGGCGGATGATCGGCCGGCTGGCCGCGGACGTCCTCCGCGGGGCGATCCGCGACGGGGCCGTCGTCGGAGTCGGGGAGGGGGCGTCGATCTCGGCGGTGGCCGATGTGATCGCCGCCGACGAGCCGCTCCACGAGACCGGGGCCACCGTCATCCCGCTGTGCGGCGGCTACTGGTTCGGCGGCCCTGCCCGCGAGCCGTTCCGCCGCGTCGCCGACGGGATCGGCGGGCTCGCGCTCGGCCTGCTCGCGCCGGGCCTCGTCGACGATCCGGCGACCAAACGCTCACTCGTCGCCCACGCGGGGGTCCGCCGGATCGCCGATCTCTGGCAACGGCTCGAGGTGGCGGCGTTCGGGATCGGTGGCCCGACCTGGAGCGCGGCCGCGCTGGGCCCGGACCTCGCCGCCGAGCTCGATCGGTCGGGTGCCGTGGGCGAGGTCCTCGTCAGCCCATACGACCTCGACGGGCGGTTCGTCTGCGACGCGCTTCGCGATCGGACGATCGCCTTCGAAGCGCGGGATCTCGGCCGGGTCCCGGTCCGGATCGGCGTGGCCGGTGGCCCGTCGAAGGTCCTCCCGATCCTCGGCGCGCTGCGGGCCGGCCTGCTGACCGTCCTCGTGACCGACCAGCCGACCGCCGAGGCGGTCGTGGCGCTCGGCGTCGCCGCGAGCCCCGCATGAGCGACCGTTCGCCGTCTCGAGAGGCGGCCGTCCTCGCGATCGATCTCGGGACGACCGAGGTGAAGGTCGGGCTCGTCGCCCTGGACGGGCGGCTGCTGGCGCTCGCCCGGGCCGGGTACGCGACCGACGCCGATCCGGCGACGGGTCGCGCGGAACAGGATCCGGAGGCATGGTGGGCGGCGATCGGGCTCGCGGTCCGCGAGGTGACCCGATCCGAGGCGGGCGATGTCGTCGCGATCGGGATGGACGGTCACGGCCCGACGCTCGTCGCCGTCGACGCGACGGGCCGGGCGACCCGGCCGGCGATCATCTGGCAGGACACCCGCTCGACGGCGGAGCAGGCGGAGCTGGCCGCGGCGACCGGTCTCGAGGGCTGGGCGCTCGCCGGGCTGCCTGCGGCGCTCTGGCTGGAACGGACCGAGCCGGCGCTGGCCGGCGCGACCTGCTGGTACCTCGCGACATGGGACTTCGTGGCGCTCCGGCTGACGGGGCGGGCGGCAACGAGCCTCGTCGCGGGCCAGCCGTTCCCCGACAACACGGTCCTTGACCGGCTGGGGCTGCCCGGGACGAAGGTCCCTCCGCCGGTCGCGGCGGGCTCGGTCGTCGGCGAGCTGGGCGCGGAGCCGGCCGGCGTGCTCGGCCTGCGGCCGGGCATCCCCGTGGTCGCGGGCATGGTCGACGCCTGGGCCAGCTTCCACGGTGCCGGCATGACCCGGGCCGGCGACGCGATGGACCCGGGCGGCGCGGCCGGCGGGTTCGGGGTGTACTGGGACCGGCCGCTGGCCGTGCCGGGATCGTTCTCGACGATCGCGCCGCTGCCCGGCCTGTTCTCGGTCGGCGGGGCGATGGCCGCGACCGGTCGTGCCCTCGACTGGTTCCGGCTCGACGTCCTCGGCGGCGGGCTGACGACCGAAGCGCTCCTGGAGGAGGCGGGCTCGACCCCGCCGGCCGCCGACGGCGTCCTGTTCCTGCCGTATCTCGCCGGCGAGCGCTCGCCGCTCTGGGACCCGTCCGCCCGCGGCGCGTTCGTCGGCCTCGGCCTGTCACACGGTCGCGGCCACCTCGCCCGGGCGATCATCGAGGCTTCGGCGTTCGCGATCCGTCACGTGGCCGAGGGGATCGTCGCCGCCGGCGCCGAGGTCCGGACGATGCGGGTCTGCGGCGGACCGGCCCGGAGCGAGCTGTGGAACCAGGTCAAGGCGGACGTCACCGGCTTCGACGTCGAGGTGCCGGCTGTGCTCGAGACCGCGGTCGAGGGCTCGGCGATTCTGGGCGCGACCGGCGTCGGTGCCTGGCCGGACGTGCCGGCCGCGATCCAGGGCATGACCCGCGTCCGCCGGAGGCTGGCCCCGCGCCCCGAGCTCCGCGGCCGGTACGACCTGGCGTTCCACGCCTACCGGCTGCTCCATCCGGCGATCGCCCCGATCGTCCGCGATGTGGCGGAGCGGCAGTCGTGATCGTCCGGGCTCCCGGCCGGCTCGTGGCCGAGGACATCCGCGTCAGCTTCCCGGGCACCGGGTCGGGCACCGGGTCGGGCGCCGGGTCGGGCGCCGCCGTCCCGACGATCGCCCTCGACGGGTTCGGGCTGTCCGTCGAGCCGGGCGAGGTCGTGGCGCTCATCGGGCCGAACGGCTGCGGCAAGAGCACGTTCCTGCGGGTGGCGGCCGGCCTGCTCGCACCGGAGCGTGGCGACGTCCGCCTCGACGACGTCCCGATCCGTGCGCCGGACCCCCGGATCGGCCTCGTGTTCCAGGAACCGCGACTGCTGCCATGGCGGACGGTCGCGCGCAACGTGACGTACCCGCTCGAGCTGGCCGACTGGCCCCCGACGCGTCGGGCCGAGCGGTTGGCGGAGCTCCTCGAGCTCGTCGATCTCGAGAGTTCGGCCGGCCTCCGCCCGGTCCAGCTGTCGGGCGGGATGCGCCAGCGCGCGGCGCTCGCCCGCGCGTTGGCGCTCGCACCGGACGTCCTTCTGCTCGACGAGCCATTCAGCGCACTCGACGCGCTGACCCGGGAGCGGTTCAACCTCGAGCTGCTCGACCTCTGGGAGCGGATGCGGACGACGATCGTCGTCGTCACCCACAGCATCCCCGAGGCGATCCTCCTCGCCGATCGGGTGGTGGTCATGACCCCACGACCCGGGCGCGTCGCCTCGGAGATCCGGATCGACGCGCCGCGGCCGCGCTCCCTGGCCACGCTGGACCAGGCGTTCGCGTCCCGGACCGCGGCCGAGATCCGGGGCCATCTCGAGCGATCGGAGGTCGCGGCGTGACGGCCGCCGCGACGGCACCGCGGATCGTCCGGGCCTCGGCCGACTCGTGGCAGATCGTCGCCGCGTTCGTCGCGTTCCTCGCGCTCTGGCAGCTCACGGTCGTGATCGGCGGGTTGCCGGTCTTCATCCTGCCGGGACCGGCGCAAGTGGCGACCGCGTTCGTGCGGGCGTGGACCGACGGGACGATGCTGCCCCACGCCTGGGCGACTCTCGTCGAGGTGCTGCTCGGGTTCGTGACCGGCGCCGCGGCCGGCGTCGTCGCCGGATACGGCATCGCCCGCTCGCGCGTCGTCGACCGCGTCCTGTCGCCATATCTCGTCTCCGCCCAGGCCGTCCCGATCCTCGCCCTCGCCCCGCTCCTCTCGGTGTGGTTCGGGCCCGGGCTCCTGGCCAAGGTCCTGATCTGCGGGCTGATCGTCTTCTTCCCGATCGCGATCGCCACGATGGTCGGGATCCGCTCGGTTGACGGCGGCCTGCTCGAGCTGGCCCGATCGTTCCGGGCGACGCGGCGCCAGGTGCTCGTCACGCTCGAGGTCCCGGCTGCCCTCCCGTCGATCCTGGGCGGGCTCCGGGTCGGCGCGACGCTCTCGGTCGTCGGCGCGATCGTCGGCGAGTGGGCCGGCGCGGATCGGGGCCTCGGCGTCCTCGTCAACCTCGCCCGTGGGAGCCTGTTCGACATCCCGCTGATGTTCGCGACCCTCGTCACGATCGCCCTGCTCGGGATCGTGCTGTACGCAAGCGTCGTGCTCGCCGAACGCCGGCTCGTCGGCCTTCGGTAGCCGTCCCCATCGCCCAGGAGGAACCCGTGCCCAGGTCCCACTTCACCCTCGCCGGAATTGCCGTCGGCCTCGCACTTCTCACCGCCCTTGCCGGGTGCGGCACGTCCGGCGGCTCACCGTCGGCCACCCGGACGAAGCTGACCGTCGGCCTCGGCTACATCCCGAGCGTCCAGTTCGCGGCGTTCTACCGTGCCGACCAGGCCGGCTACTACGCGGCCGAGGGCCTCGACATCACGTTCCAGAACGACATCGACGCGAACCTCGTCCCGAAGGTCGGCGCCGGCACGATCGACCTCGGCCTTTCCGACGGGACGAGCGTGATCCCCGCCGTCAGCCAGGGCATCCCGATCCGCTACGTCGCCACGATCTACGCGAAGTTCCCCTCGATCGTCTTCGCGAAGGCGGAGAGCGGGATCACCACGGCGGCCGACCTGAAGGGCCGCAAGATCGGCATTCCGGCCAAAAGCGGGTCCTCCTGGATCATGCTCCAGGCGCTCCTCGCCTCGGCGAGCCTGACGGTCGACGACGTCACGATCGTCGAGTACCCCGACTTCGGCCAGGCGACGGCCGTGAGCCAGGGTGCGGTCGACGCCGCCACGGGGTTCGACAACAACGAGCCCGTCCAGCTCACGACGAGTGGCTCGAACGTGACAGTCCTCCGCGTCGACCAGGCCACGCCGCTGCCGGGGCCCGGCATCATTGCCTCGACGGCGACGATCGGGTCCAAGAAGGCCGCGATCGCCGGGTTCGTCCGGGCCACGATCAAGGCGATGAACGAGATCGCCGCCACGCCGTCGGTCGGAGTCGACGCGGCGGTCAAGGCCGTGCCCGACCTGGCCAAGAACAAGGACCTCCAGCTGGCGATCCTCACCGCCACGGTCGCCGACTGGCGGAGGCAGACCGACCCGACCGCGGCGCCGATCACCGGGGCGATCGACCAGCCGGGCTGGCAGGCGTCGCTGGCATTCATGACGAGGCTCGGCCTCGTCCCGAAGCCGGTCACCGTCCAGGATCTCGTGGACGCGTCGTTCACCTCGGGGTCGTAGGGGCTCGCCGCGTCACCCGGGCCGCCTATGATCGGTGAGTGAGCCCGACACCGACCTCGGCCCCGTTCGCCATCCGGGCTCGGGTCGTCAGCCCGCTGGCCGCGGGTGGCACGCTCGATCTCCCCGACGGCCTGGTCACGGTCGACGCCAGCGGGCGCATCGGTTCCGTTGCCGGCGTCGCCGACGTGCCCCCTGGCGTCCCGGCGGATGCCGTCGATCTTCGGCCGTGGGTCGTCCTGCCGGGGATGGTCGACCTCCATGCCCACCTGCCGCAGGTCCCGAACGCCGGGCTGGGCTACGCCCTGCCGCTGCTCGAGTGGCTCGATCGGCTGACGTTCCCGACCGAGCGGTCCTGGGCCGATCCGGCCGTCGCCGAGCGGCTGGCGCCGGCGATCTTCCGGGCGTTCGCGGCGGCCGGGACGACGACGGTCCTCGCCTACGGCGTCGTGTACGAGGCGGCGATGGAGGCCGCCTTCCGGGCCGCGGAGACGCACGGGATCCGGGCCATCCTCGGCAAGGTGATGATGGATCGGCTGACGTACGACCCGACCATCGATCCGGCGTCGATCCTCGATCGCACCCTCCGGGAGAGCCGGGACCTGGCCGAGCGGTGGCACGGCGCCGACGCCGGGCGGCTCGGCTACGCGGTCACGCCGCGGTTCGCCGTCTCTTGCACGGAGGACCTCCTCCGCAAGTCGGCGGAGCTGGCGCGCGACCTCGGGTGCTGGTGGCAGACCCACGTCTCGGAGGACCCCGGCGAGATCGCGGAGGTCCGGCGGCTCTTCCCGGACGCCCGCGACTACGTCGACGTCTACGAGCGAGCCGGCGGGCTCGGGCCTCGCTCGATCCTCGCGCACGCGATCCATCTCTCGCCCGAGGAGGAGGCGCGACTCGCCGCAACCGGAACGCGGATCGCCCATTGCCCGACCTCGAACCTGTTCATCGGCGCCGGGGTCATGCCGCTCACATCGCGACTGACCGCGGGGATCGGCGTCGGGTTGGGCTCAGACGTCTCGGGCGGCGCCGAGCTGTCGCTGTTCGGGGTGATGCGCGCTGGGGCCTATGCCCAGCAGGCGCGCCGGGTGCTCGTGGATCGCGACACCGGGGTGGCCGCGGATTCCACGG
This sequence comes from Verrucomicrobiia bacterium, assembly GCA_035577485.1. GTDB lineage: Bacteria > Chloroflexota > Limnocylindria > Limnocylindrales > CSP1-4 > CF-46. Next base: position 1,464 of record DATLVO010000296.1, on the reverse strand, counting down.
ATGCCGCGCCGCCGCTCGGCCCGCTCGAGTGGCTCCGGCTCGGAACGCTCGATGGCGCGCGGGTGCTCGGCCTCGACGACGTGATCGGCTCGATCGAGGTCGGCAAGGAGGCGGACCTGATCGCCGTCGACCCCGGGCTGACGGCGCCGCTCGGCCCGGAGCTCGATCGCGAGGGGCTGCTCGACAACGCGTCCGACCTGGTCGGCCGGCTGATCTTCCGGTCCCACCCGTCGATGGTCCGCGCGGCGTGGGTCCGCGGCCGTCGACTCGAGGGCCCCGCGTGATCGACGCTCGGTTCGGCCACGTGAACCTGATCGCCCGGGACTGGCGCTCGCTCGCGGACTTCTACGTCCGGATGTTCGGCTGCGAGCTCGTGCCACCGGAGCGGGACTACCGCGGCGACGAACTCGCAGCAGGAACCGGCGTCCCGGGGGCTGCGCTCCGAGGCGTGCATCTCCGGCTGCCCGGCCATGGCCCGGCCGGCCCGACCCTCGAGATCTACCAGTTCGAGACGATGCCCGACGGCCTGCCGCCGGCCGCCAATCGACCCGGCTTCCAGCACATCGCCTTCGCGGTGCCGTCCGTGCCGGAGGCACGGGACGCGATGCTCGCGGCCGGCGGGCGCGCGATCGGCAGCGTCGTCACGCTCGAGACTGCGGACGGCCGCTTCGTCACCTGGACCTACGTGACCGACCCGGAGGGCAACATCGTCGAGCTCCAGTCGTGGTCCGACACGCGGCCGGTCACAGGATGACGATGCCGCTCGCTCCGGGATCGCGGCCATCGCGGAGCGGCGCGAGGATGTCCCGGGTGCGCATCGGGAGATCGGCAACGGCGGCCGGCGCGCCGGCCAACGCTCGCCGATTCCTGCGCGTGTCTGCGACGAGCAGGACCACGTGATCGACGTCGCCGTCACGCCGCTTCAGGGCCAGCCGCCGCTCCAGTGCCTGGAGGTCGTCGAGGACCGTCTCGGCCTCCACTCCGATCCGCCAGCCCGGGCCGCGGATGACCGCATCCCACGCGCGAAGATCGCCCACGACCGGCAATGGCACCTCGGTTGCCCATCCGAGGCTCGGATGGAGCCTCGGCCGCAATCGCGCGAGAAGCCTCGCCTGGCCGGCGTCCCGGATCGGGTCGCCGGCCGGGTACGCACGGAGTCGGACCTCCAGGCCGACGACCGCCCCGAACACGGCAAGCTCGTGGATCGTGGTTGGTCGCGATCCGGCTTCGATCCTCTCGATGATCGTCCGGGAGAGGCCAGAGGCGCGGCCGACGGTCTCGCGGCTGAGGCCGGAACCTTGCCGGGCACGGACGAGATCGGCCCGCAGGCGCGTCTCGTCCGCGGCGGCGATCCGGATCGCCCGTCGAACCGGACCGACTCGGGTGGTCATTCGCACATCTTGTCCGCCAAGACTTGCCTGGCCGTTCATTGCTCGTCACGCGCGGATTACGGCGCCTGGGACC
>DATLVO010000295.1:0-14243 GCA_035577485.1 Verrucomicrobiia bacterium | reverse complement strand
GTCAAGGTCGATCCGCTGGTGATGAACGGGGAGCCCTTCTGCTACGGCACCCGCCTTTCGGTCCGCCAGCTGCTGGAGCTGCGCAGCAACGGCTTCGACCTGACCCGGCTGATCAAAGACCATCCCGAGCTCAAGCGCGTCGGGATCGCTGCCGCCTACGCTTACGCCGCCGACCACCGCGATCGCTACGCCGACTTCTTCGAGGCCGACGGGTCGCTCGCCGGCCCGGGCTACAGCGAATCGGAGGCGGCCGGCCTGCCGGAGCAGTACCGGCTCGCGGGGGTCGTGATCAAGCCACTCGTACCGGAACGGGCGACCTAGCACCCCGCATTTGAACGCGCAGCGTTCGTACGGGTAGTTGGGCGTACAGATCGCCGGCTGGAGGGGCCTTCCTTCGCCCAACGGAACGCCGGACGATCGATCCGGCGCCGGAGGCCATCCGCACCCGCGTTCAGCGACCACTCGACCGCTCGCAGGAACGCCCGGCGTTCAGGGAGCGCCGGAACTCGATCGTCCGGCTGGCCGATTCGAGGGTCGGTGATAGGATCGAACCGATGACCGACACGCAGACCGACCCGAATCCCGCGACCGCCGCCCCTCCCGCCGCGGCGCCCGACGCCGATCCGCTCGCTGCGCCCGCCTTCGACCCCCAGCGGCGCGCGACCGAGCTCGCGATCCTGGACGCCCTCCGGGCGGTGGTCGACCCGGAGATCGGGATGAACGTCGTCGAGCTCGCTCTGATCAAGCAGATCATCCTCGGCACCGACGAGACCGAGATCAAGATGATCCTCACGACGCCGTTCTGCCCGTACGCCGGATCGATGATCCAGCAGGTCAAGGAGCAGGCCGAGTCGGTCGTCGAGCACGACGTCAAGGTGACCCTGCTGGCCGAGCGCTGGGATCCGCGCGACGCCGGCCTGATGTGGTGACCGAGCCGACCCTTCGGTGAGCGATCCCGACCCTTCCGTCCCCTTCGCGTCCGCCGTGGCCACCCGCCGCGGCGACGACGGCACGACCGGGCTCCTCTTCGGCGGACCGCGCATCGCCAAGGACGATCTCCGAACCGAGGCCTACGGCACGATCGACGAGGCCGTCGCGGCCCTCGGCCTGGCACGGGCCCAGCTCGGGGTCAAGGATCGGCTCGGGACCCTGGCGGCGGGCTTCGGCGATCTCCCCGAGATCATCCTTCGTCTCCAGCGCGAGCTGTTCGTTGCGGCTGCTGAGCTCGCGACGGAGCCCTCGGCGTGGGATCGCCAGCGGGACGGCGTGAGTCGGGTCACCGCGGCAATGGTCGAGGGCCTCGACACGATCCTGCGGGAGGCCGAGGCGCACATCGTGATGCCCACCGAGTTCGTCGTCCCCGGTGAGACGCCGACGAGCGCCGCCCTCGAGCTGGCCCGGACGATCGTCCGGCGGGCCGAGCGGAGAGCGGTGACGCTCGGTTCGGAGGGATTGATTCCGGGACCCCATTTGCTACCGTACCTGAACCGTCTCGCCGACCTCCTGTGGGTCCTCGCCCGGGCAGCCGAGCAGGCCGAGTCCAGGTCGGCACCACCCTCTCGACCAGACCGACATCAACCCGCCAGCAGGAGCAAGTCATGAACAATCGCACCCTTCCATCGCAACTCGGGGTCCGGCCGGCCTCGGAGCTGTCGACCCAGTTCCTCAGCCAGTCGTTCGGCTGGATGTTCGCCGGCCTCCTGCTGACTGCCGGGATCGCCACCGTCGTGGCCACCTCGACCGGGCTCCAGCAGGGCATCCGCCCGTTCTGGTTCCTCCTCGTGTTCGGCCAGCTCGGGCTGGGGCTCGGCATCCAGGCCCTGTTGCCGCGGATGTCGGCGACCCTCGGTCTCGGGCTGTTCTTCATCTTCGCCGCGACGATGGGCCTGACGGTCGGCGTCATCGTGTCCCTGTACCAGGTCCAGTCCGTCATCACCTCGTTCCTCGGCGCGTCGGCGATGTTCGGCGCGGCGGCGATCTACGGCGCGACGACGAAGCGGAGCCTGACGTCGCTCGGCGGGTTCCTCTTCATGGGGATGGTCGGGCTGTTCGTGGCCTCGATCGTGAACCTGTTCCTCGGCAGCAGCCCGCTTGGCTGGGCGATCGCCCTGATCGGCGTGATCGTCTTCACCGTGTACACGGCGTACGACGTCCAGCGGATCTCGTATGGCGATTACGCGGCGGCTCTCGGCTCGGTCGAGAAGGCGTCGGTCCTCGGCGCCGTCCACCTGTACATCAACTTCATCAACATCTTCCTGTTCCTGCTCCGGCTCACTGGCGGCCGCCGCTAGGCTCACCGCAAGCGCGAGAACGGCCCCGTCATCCCGACGGGGCCGTTTCGATTCGACTCGGGGCCGCATCGGCCCCGAGATCGGACGGCGATCCAGATCTCGGATGAACACGGCCGATGCCACGCTCGATCACGTCGGACGCGCGACTCGATCAAGCGCGCGCCCGGATCGATGCAGTTCTCGGATCAGCGGGCCCGAAGTTGCCGCTCAGGGCAGGGGCGCGACCCCACCCGCGAGCAGCGCGGCGAGCGCCTCCGGTGGCTGCGGCCGGGCGTAGTAGAAGCCCTGGCCGCGGTCGCAGACGAGCTCGCGGAGTCGCGCGAGCTGACCGGCCGTTTCGATCCCCTCCGCGACGACGTCGATCCCGAGGCCGTGGGCCAGGGCGATGACCGCCTGGACGATCGGCAGGTTGGCGTCGTCGGAGTCGAGACCGTCGATGAACGATCGGTCGATCTTGATCGTGTCGAGCGGCAGCCGTCGGAGGTAGGACAGGGACGAGTAGCCGGTCCCGAAGTCGTCGAGCACGAGGCGGACCCCGATGTCGCGCAGCGCCCGCAGCGCGGCAGCGCTCGTTTCGCCCTCGTCGAGCAGGATGGACTCCGTGATCTCGAGCTCGAGTCGCTCGGGCGGCAGCCCGGTGTTCGCGAGGATGTCGATGACGTCGGCGACGAGCGTCGCCTGGGCGAACTGGCGGGGGGAAAGGTTCACGCTCATCACGAGCGGTGAGTCGGGCCGCTCGTCGAGCCAGGCCCGTGCCTGGCGGCAAGCGGTCTCGAGGACCCATCGCCCGATCGGGACGATCAGCCCCGTGTCCTCGGCGAGCGGGATGAACGACAGGGGCGGGACGAGGCCGCGGGTCGGGTGCTGCCAGCGGACGAGCGCCTCCAAGCCGACGATCCGGTCCGTGGCGAGGTCGACCAGCGGCTGGTAATGGAGCCGCAGCTCGTGCCGCTCGAGGGCGTTCCGGAGGTCGGCCTCGAGCTCGACCCGCTCGAGCGTCGCGGCGCCCATCTCCGGCTGGAAGAGGATGAACCGGGGGCCCGGGGTCGACTTCGCCCGGACCAGCGCCACCTCGGCCTCCCGGAACAGGTCGCCCGGCGTCGCCCGGCCCGGCCAGCCGATCGCGATCCCGAGGCTCGCGTTGACGTACCAGTCCCGGTCGCCGAGAGCGAACGGCGCGCTCAGCTCGGCGAGGATCCGCTCCGCGGTCCGGCGCGCGTCGTCGATCGCCCCGATCCCGTCGAGGATCACGGCGAACTCGTCGCCACCGAAGCGGGCGACGGTGTCGCCCGGCCGGAGACACCGCTGCAGGCGTTCGCCGACCGCATGGAGGAGGCTGTCCCCGACCGCGTGCCCGAGGCTCTCGTTGATGACCTTGAACCGGTCGAGATCGAGCAGGATCAGCGCGATCGGGTCGACGTCGCCCTCGCGGCTCCAGCTCAATGAGTGGCCGACCCGGTCGGTGACGAGGTCGCGGTTCGGCAGACCCGTGATCGGGTCGTACAGCGCCCCGCGCTGGGCCGCCTCGAACAGGTGGGCGTTGTCGAGGGCGATCGAGGCGAGCTGGGCGAACCGGCTCAAAGCCGCGATCTCGCGGGTCCCGAAGGACCGCTCGATCGACCCCGAGGCGAGCCCGATGACGCCGACCGTCCGGCCGCCCGACGTCAACGGGACGCCGACGACGGCACCGAACACCTGGGTTGGCATGTCCGCGGCCCGATCCAGCCAGCTGTCGTAGTCGTCGATCGCCACCGGCCGACCCTCACGGAAGACCGTCCCGCTGAGGCCCTCGGCGATCGGCAGGCGATAGCCCAGGAAGTCGGCGAACACGCCCGTTCCGTGGTGGACGACGAGGTGCTCCCCATCGGGCTCCACGAGGTAGATGAACCCATGAGCCGTGCCCAGGAGGGCCGATGCCCGGGCGATGATCGTCTCGAGCAGGTCCTCGGGGTTGTGGCGGTTCATCAGCGCGATCGCCGTCTCGTCGAGGGCGGAGAGATACGGGTCGCGCCGGGCCTCGCTTTCGTCCGTCCGCTTCGACGGCTTCGCGAGATACAGCGACTGGTCGGCCGCGGAGACGAGCCCGTCCTTCGTATCGCCGTCCTCGGGATAGCACGCGACGCCGGCCGTGATCGTGACCCGCGGCCCAGTCGGCGCCGGCAGGGCGGCCACGCCCCGGCGGATCCGCTCGACGATCTCGAAGGCCTCGACCCGGGTCGCGCCGGGCAGGATCGCCGCGAACTCGTCTCCGCCGTAGCGGTAGAGCGCATCGCCGATGCGCGTCGCCCCTCGCATCGCCTGGGCGACCGAGGCAAGCAGGGCGTCGCCGGCGGGGTGACCGCACGTGTCGTTGAACCCCTTGAACGCGTCGAGGTCGAGCATCAGGACCGCGAACGGCGCGCCCTCGGCCGCGTCGATCGCCTGGCCGAGCTCGCGCTGGAACGAGCCGTGGTTGCGGAGGCCGGTCAGTGCGTCCTGCTCGGCCCGGACCGTCACCGCCCCGTGGACCTCGGCGTTCTCGAGGGCGAGCGACGCCTGACCCGCGAACAGCTGGACGAGCTCGAACTCGTTCTGGCTGAAGTAGGCGTCCTCCTCACCCATCCGGCCGACGTTGAGCGTCCCGACGACCGTTCCCGCGACCCGGACGGGGACGACGATCATCGCTTCGGGCTCGAACGGGGTGCCCGGGATCTGGACGGATCGCGGGTCGAGGTGGGCTTCGTTCGCGAGGACGCCCTCCCCATGGTCGACGACCCAGCCGGTGATCCCGATGCCGATCGGCCCGGCGTAGTCGAGGATCACGTCGGCGAACCGGTCGCGGGCGACGACGGCCCGTCGGACCCCGGCGTCGAAGTCGCAGCGGTAGATCGTCAGCGAGTCATACGGGACGATCGTCTTGAGCGAGTCCGCGATCATCTCGAGGACGCCCTTCGGATCGCGGGTCGAGATCAGGCGCTCGTTGACCTCGAGGAGGCGGCGCTGGCTCGCCAGCTGATGCTCGAGCTCCCGTCGCTGCCGGTCGAGCTGGTCGAGATGGGCGCTGTTGACGATCGCCTGGGCCGCGTAGCCGGCGAAGATCGTGAGGGTCGTCTCGTCGTCGCGACCGAACCGGTCGCGGCCGCTGGCGCTGACGACGATGACACCGTGGACGCGGTCCTCGAAGCTGATCGGGGCGATGATGATCGACTCGGGCTCGCTGGTCAGGAAGCGCGGCAGTGCTCGGGGATCGGCGGCCGCGTCGCCCGCGATGACGGTCTCGTTGCGGGCCGCGGCCCAACCCGTGAGGCCCTCGCCGATCGGGACCCGGAGGAGCTCCCGATCCGGGTTCGTCGAGCCGCCGAACGAGCCCCGGAAGGCGATCGGCTCGCACATTGCGGTTGCCTCGTCGACCCGGTAGACGCGGATCGAGTCGTAGTCGATGAGCCGGGCGGCGCCGTCGACGATGACGTCTGCGATCTCGTCGAGACCGCGGGTCCGGTTCAGGCGCACGGCCAGTCCCTGGACTGCCTCGAGGCGCGCGGCGAGGGAATGGACCGAGTCGACGAGTTGTGCATTGCCGATCGCAGCGGCCATCTGGTCGGCGAACCCGCGGGCGAGCGCCTTTTCGGCCTCGGACCAGTCGTGGGCCGCGTCGTGATAGAGCACGACGAGCCCGAGTGGCTCGTCACGGAAGATGATCGGCGCGAAGCACACGCTGCGGATGCCGTTCCGGAGGTAGAGGGCCTGGACATCGGCGTCGATGGCGTCGACCTCGGCGTCCCGGAGCACCATCACCTCGCGGGACCGGATGGCCACGACCCCGGTGGCCGGTGCGTCGGCCTCGAGTGAGGAGACCCAGGCGATCACCTCGTCCGAAAGTCCGTGCTGGGCGGCGAGGCTGAAGGGGTGGCTGTGGGACCCGTCGTACAGCCACAGGCCCATGCGTGCCAGCGCGAACAGCGACATCGCGTCCGCCACGACGTCGGCGAAGATCGTGTCGAGGTCGAGACGGCCGCTGACCTCGGCCGCGAGACGGCGCAGGGCGACACCCCCCGCCAGCTGGTCGCGGATGCCGCTCAGGCTGGCCGGCTCCGACGACGCCGCCGAGTGCGCCGTCGTGGAGGACGGGTCGAGGTCCTGCTCGGCTGATCGTTCGCCATTCGGCGCCGGTTCGGCGCGACGGGCGAGGAATGCGGTCAGATCCGAGCGTCGGACGAGCCGTTGGCCCGCCCTCGCGCCGGGGACCCACGCGAGCCTGCCGGTGACGCACCAGGTACGCGCCGTCGCGAGGCTGATCCCTGCGACCTCGGCCACCTCGGCCATGCCGAGGAGCTCGTCGTCGCGCGGTTGATAAGCGACGGCCATCTGGGGTGATCGACCTCTACTGTCCGCCCCCGGTTGCCTGGCTGCACAGCTCGCCGGATCAGGCGACTGCGGAACCGTACGTGCCCGCATGCACCGGAGCGATAGCCCAGAGGTACCGACCCGGCCCGAATCAATCGGCCAGCAGGTCTCCGACCGAGGGCAGGAGCAGGTCGGCCGCGGGGCCCATCCCGGCCGCGTCGTCGACTCCCGACAGCACGCCGATCGCGCGCCCGGCGCCGGCCCCGCGGGCCATCTCGAGGTCGGCCAGGGTGTCCCCGACCATCGCGCTTCGCCCGACCGGGCTGCCGGCTCGGTCGCAGATCGCCACGAACGCCGCCGGATCGGGCTTGATCGGGCCGTCGTCGTCGCCACAGAGCAACTCGGTCACGTCGGCGTCAAGGCCGAGGGCGGCCAGCGTGCGCTCGGTGGGCCGCCGGTCGTCGGTCGTCGCCACCGCGATCGCGCGGCCGCTCGAGCGGAGCGTGGCGAAGACGAGCGCGAGATCCGCGAGCGGGACCGCCAGCTCGACCGGATCAGGCTCGAACCAGGCCTCGGCGAGGGCCCGTCGCGCAGCGGGGACGCTTGGGCACCAGCGGCGGAGCACGGCGGCGACGCGCTCCTCGATGCCCCCCATCGTGTCCTCGGCGAGGGGCGCACCGGGCCGGATGCGGTCGGCGATCGGGTCGTAGCCGATCGCGGCGAAGACGTCGCCGGCCACGGGACGGCGCGTCGCGCTCTCCAGCCGGGCGCCGAGCCGGCGGGCCCAGCCGGCCCACATCGCCTCGAAGGAGATCAGCGTTCCGTCCTTGTCGAAGACGACGAGGTCGATCCCGTCGAGAATCGGATGAATCTGCCTCATCGCCACGAGCCGCGGCCAGGCGCGACAGCCGTTGCTCGTGGCACCTATTTCTCGGCGATGGCCTGCTCGATGGCGTCCTCGGTACTCGCCTGACCCGCCAGCACCAGCGCCGCCTCCGGCGGGAACGAGACGGTGACCGTCTCGCCGATCGTCGCCGCGGCGAGGCCGGGATCGTTGAACGTGTCGAGCGACACGGTCGCCCCCTCGCCGAGGCGGACCCGGGTCCGGACGATCGAGCCGAGGAAGCTGACGTCCTCGACCTGGCCGGTCAGCCGGTTCGAGCCGCCGGCCTCGCCGAGCTCGACCGACTCCGGCCGCAGGGCGACCGTCACGTTGCGCGTCCCCGTTGCGACGGGCTTCGCCGAGCGGATCTCCTGGCCGTCGAGCGTGAGTCGGCCGCCAGGGCCGTCGACGATCTGGGCGGCGAGGAGGTTGAGGGTCCCCACGAACGAGGCCACGAACGGGGTCGCCGGGAAGTTGTAGATGTCGGGCGGCGGGCCGATCTGCTCGATCCGGCCCTCGCTCATCACGACGACCCGATCCGACAACGAGAGCGCCTCCTCCTGGTCGTGGGTCACGTACACCGTCGTGATCCCGAGCTGACGCTGGATCGACCGGATCTCCTTGCGGAGGGCCACCCGGATCTTCGCATCGAGCGCCGACAGCGGCTCATCGAGCAGGAGGACCTGGGGCTCGATCGCGAGGGCCCGGGCCAGTGCGACCCGCTGCTGCTGGCCGCCCGACAGCTGGTACGGGTAGCGGTCGCCCCGATCCGGGAGGTTGATCAGCTCGAGCAGCTCGCCGACCCGCTTCTTGATCTCGTTCGACGGGCGTTTCCGGACCTTCATCCCGAAGCCGATGTTGCCGGCGACGGTCATGTTCGGGAACAGGGCGTACGACTGGAAGACCATGCCGACGTTGCGGCGGTTCGGTGGCCGGTAGGTGATGTCCTCGCCGTTGACCGTGATCGTGCCCGCGGTCGGCTGCTCGAATCCGGCGATCATCCGGAGCGTGGTCGTCTTGCCGCAGCCGGACGGCCCGAGGAACGACACGAACTCCCCGCGCTCGGCGCTGAGGTTGAAATCCCGAACGGCATAGGTCTCGCCGAACTGCTTCTGGACGCCGGTCAGCTCGAGGAACGTCATCGGGCCATGGTCCCCTTCATCGTGCGCCGCCGACCTGGACGCGGCCCGGTGCCGCCCGGCCGATCAGCTGGATCATCCCCATCGCGATCCAGGTCAACCCGAAGCTGATCAAGCTCACGGCCGCGGGCTCGTACGCCTTGTTCTGGCCGAGCAGCGACAGGTACGGCCCGAAGGCCGGTCGCGCCAGGAAGGTCGCGATCGTGAACTCGCCGATGACGATCGCAAAGGTCAGGAACGCCCCGCTCAGCAGCGAGACGCGGAGGTTCGGGAAGATCACCCGCCACAGGATCGTGAACCAGCCCGCGCCCATGCTCTGGGCCGCCTCGGTGAGGGTCCGGACGTCGATCGCCCGGAGCCCGGAGTCGACGGCCCGGTACATGTAGGGGAACGAGAGGACCACGTAGGCCGAAACGAGGAGCGCGTCGCTGCCGAGATCGGAATAGGTCAGCGGGAAGGGATCGCCACTGTACGTCCGGATCAACCCGAAGACGAGGATCACGGGCGGGATGACGAACGGCAGCAACGTCACGAACTCCACGATCGGACGCAGGCGCGGCAGGCGCAGGCGGACCCAGTACGCGGTCGGGACGATGATCGCGATGCTGGTGATGATCGTGAGGACGGCGATGATCGCCGAGTAGAGGAGGCTCCCCGCGAACTGCGCGTCGTTGAGGACGTTGGAGTAGGCCGCGAACGCGGGCTGCGCGCGCAGGGAGAACAGCAGGGTCGCGTAGAGCGGGACGAAGAAGTAGAGCACCCCGGCGAGGAAGACCAGCCACCAGACGAGCGAGCCTCGTCGACGCCGGCCCGCCGCCCCTCGTGGCGCGGTGAGCCCTTCCATCGTCTTCGCCACCGCGATCGGGCCCGGACCTTGCGTCGTCATCGCAGCCAGCGCTCCGATCGGCGCTGCAGCAGGGCATAGGCGATGATCGAGATCGCCATGATCACGACCATGCCCATCGCGAGGGCGTAGCCGAGCCCCGGGTTGTGGAGCACGTCGCCGCGCATCTGCGAGCTGATGACGAGGGTGACGAGGTTGATCGTGCCGCCGGTCAGCTGGTAGGCGGTCGCTTGAGCCCCGAACGAGTTGCCGAAGAGCAGGATCACGGCGCCCAGCAGCGTCGGCGTGAGGATCGGCAGGGCGACGTGCCGCCAGTACTGGGCCGGTGAGGCGCCCAGGTTCTCGGAGGCCTCACGCCAGTCGCGCTTCAGGCCGTCCAGGGCCGGCGCGACGATCAGCACCATCAGCGGGAACTGGAAATACAGGTACACGATCTCGAGGCCGATCTTCGTGTAGAGGTTGAAGCCGGCGCTCGCGATGTTGATGCCGAGGGCGTCGAGCAGGAACTTCGTGACGAGGCCGACGTTCCCGAGGGTGAAGATGAAGGCGAGGGCGAGCGGGATGCCGGCGAAGTTCGACGCCACGCCCGAGAACGTCATGAGCGCCGTGCGCAGGAACCCCGGCAGCCCGCCGAGGATGACCGCGTAGGCGAGCAGGAACCCGAAGATCCCGCCGACGACGGCCGTCACGAGACTGATCTCGATGCTGTTGCCGTACGCCTCGACGATGAACGGCTCGGACAGATCGGCGTAGTTCTGAAGCGTGAGGTTGGCGGCCGAGTCCTGGAAGCTGCCGATGACGAGGAAGCCGATCGGCAGGATCAGGAACAGGGCGGAGAACGCGAAGAACGGGACGACGCCGAGCACCGCCCAGGCGCCGCGACGTCGCACGGGAGGCGCCGTCGGCGCCTCCCGTGCATTGACCACAGACGTGGCCTCGGTCATCCGAGGCTATTTCTTGACGACGTCCACGCCGACCACGCTCTTCCACGAGCCGGTGACCAGCTTCTTCGCCGTGTCGAGCTGGGCGGCCGTCGGGAACACCGCGCCGGTCACGTCCGGCAGCTTCGCCTTCAGGTCCGCGGGAACGACGTTCCGCTTCACGAGATCGTTGTAGCGGGTCGGGTAGCAGTAGCCGTTGAGCCAGTTCAGCTGGCCCTCGTCGGAGTACAGGTAGTCCATGTACTTCTTGGCCGCGTCGGGATGCGGTGCGTAGGCGCTGATCGCCTGTGCGTACATGCCCGCGAACCGGCCGCTGGTCGGGATGACGACCTCGATCGCCGGGTTGCCCTTCAGGGCGTCCTTGTCGGCGAGCGCGAGGTAGGACCAGGTGATGACGATCGGGGTCTCGCCCGATGCGACTAGGCCCTGCTTGGCGACGACCGGGACGAAGTTGCCGGCGTCCTTGAGCTTCTTGAAGAAGTCGAGGCCGGGCTGCGCGTTGTCGAGCGAGCCGCCGTTGGCGAGCGCGGCCGCGTAGACCGACTGGATCGCCTGGTTCGATGCGGTGGGATCGCCGGCGAGGGCGACCGAGTTCTTGTAGTCGGGCTTGAGCAGATCGAGCCAGTCTTTCGGGATGGTCTTGACGACCGCGGTGTTGACCTCGAACGAGAGGACACCGTAGTAGTCGCCGTACCAGGCGCCGTCCGGATCCTTGACCGATGGATCGATCGTGTCCCACGTCGGGACCTTGTAGTTCATCAGGAGGCCGTCGGTCTTGGCCTGCGGGCCGAACGAGATCCCGACGTCGATGACATCCGGGGCCTGCGGACCCTTGTTGGTCTTGTTGGCCTTGATCGCCTCGATCTCGTCGCCGGAGCCGCCGTTCGGGTTGAGCTCGTTCAGCTTGATCCCGGTCTTCTTGACGAAGCCGTCGAGCATCGCGCCGTAGTTGCACCAGTCGTGCGGCAGGGCGATCGTGGTCAGGTTCGTGGCCGAATCGCTGCTGCCACCGCCACAGGCGGCGAGGACCAATGCCAGGCTCGCGACCAGGCTCAGGCCACGGGCCAGCTTGGATCTTGACGTCATGCTCTCCTCCTCCACGTGCTTCCGGCTTGCGGGTTCCGACGGGGTTCTGGTCCCTCGGACTGCCGTCGGGGCTCGGCTCGGCGTTGGCTGCGACGGGACCGAGCCGTGCCGCGTCCGCGGACGCATTGTCGCGGTCCATGTCCAGCGGCCGTCAAGATACGCTTCTGTTAACGGTTTGTGAGCGCCTGTGCGCAACGGTCGATCCGCCCCGTGACGGCCCGAACGAACCGCGATCGGATGCCTATACTTCGCCCACTCTCGGCCGGGTTGTTCGGCTGACAGCGCCGGAAGGCACGCCAGGTGGTGACGCCAACGGAAACCGTCGCCGCGAATGCGCCGCGGACCCTCGAGGATCCGCTGGCCGAAGCGTTGCGGATCGTCGAGGCCGCGGATCGGCGCGGGCTCCTCGTCCGGCTCATGGGTGGCATGGCGGTCCGGGCCCACGCCCCGGACTGGCCCGCCCGATCCCGTCGCAGGGAGGTCGATCTCGACTTCGCGACCCGGTCGAAGGATCGACCGGCGTTTTTCGCGCTCCTCGAGGCCGAGGGCTACACGGCGGACAAGCGGCACAACGCGCTGTTCGGCGGCAGCCAGGGCTACTTCGTCGATGCGGAACGCAACCGGCCGGTCGACGTCGTCGTGGACAAGCTCGAGATGTGCCACCGGCTCGACTTCGGCAACCGACTCGCGGTGTCGATCCCGACGCTCCCCCTGGCAGAGCTCCTGCTGTCCAAGCTCCAGATCGTGAAGATCAATCGGAAGGACGTCCTCGACGCGCTCATCCTGCTCGCCGAGCATCCGATCGCCCAGGACGACGGCGAACGGGACTCGTTCCACGGGCTCGGCGCGATCAGCGTGCCGCGGATCACCGATCTGACCTCGAACGATTGGGGCTGGTGGCGGACCGTGACCGGCAACCTCGAGGTCCTCGACGGGTATCTCGCCCATGAGCTGACGCCCGACGACCTCGACCTCGGCACGGGCCGGCCGCTGCGCTTCGACCCGTCGGCCCAGGTCGCGGCGCTCCGGGCCGCGATCGACGCGGCCCCGAAGTCCGGGCGCTGGAAGCTCCGGGCCCGGGTCGGGGAGCGGAAGCAGTGGTACCTCGACCCCGAGGAAGTCGGGCACGTCAACGCATGAGGATCTTCTTCGCGACCGACATCCACGGCTCCGAGGTCTGCTGGCGCAAGTTCCTCAACGCCGGCAAATTCCACAAGGCCGACGTCCTCGTCATGGGTGGCGACATGACGGGCAAGGCGATGGTCCCGATCGTCGCCCGGGCCAACGACTGGCGCCTGACCCTCCAGGACCAGGAGCACATCCTCTCGACCGAGGACGAGGTCCGGGCGATGGAGAAGCGGATCCTCGACCGCGGCTACTACCCGATCCGGCTGTCGGCCGACGAGGTCGCGGCCTGGGACGCCGACCCGGCCCTCGTCGACGCCCGGTTCAAGGCGGAGATGCTGACGTCGGTCCAGCGCTGGATGGACCTCGCCGACGAGCGGTTGAAGGGCAGCCCGATCCGCTGCGTCGTTTCGCCCGCCAACGACGACATCTTCGAGCTCGATCCGATCATCGCGGCGGCGGAGCAGGTCGAGCTCGGCGAGCAGAACACGATCGCCTTCGACGGCTTCACGATGGTCTCGACCGGCTGGGCGAACCCGACCCCGTGGAACACGTTCCGGGAGCTGCCGGAGGACCAGCTCCGGTCGCGGATCGATGACCTCCTCGCCGAGGTGCCGGACCGCCGGCGGGCGATCTTCAACTTCCACGCGCCGCCCTTCGGCTCGAACCTCGACAACGCCCCGAAGCTCGACGCCAACATGCGCTACGTGTCGGGCGGCCAGGCCCTGATCCCGGTCGGGTCGCACGCCGTCCGGGACTCGATCGTCGCGTACGAGCCGGTCCTCTCACTCCACGGGCACATCCACGAGGGGCGCGGGGCCGTGAAGATCGGTCGGACCCTCGCGGTCAACCCGGGGAGCACCTACGAAGACGGGGTTCTCCAGGCGGCCATCGTCGACCTGGACTCCAAGAAAGGTGAGGTGAAGCGGTACCTGCTCGTCAACGGCTGATGTACTGATCTACGGCTGATGGCGGCTCGGTGAGCTGGAGGTAGGAGGACTCGATGACAACAGGCGACGTGGCACGAGCCCCGGCGTTGTTCCTGCGGAACGCGACCGGCCTCGTCAAGGGATGGTCGGCGTTCGACGCGTTCGGCTACTCGTTCCTCTCGGTCAACCTCGTCACCCTCGGGATGTTCTACAGCCTCGCGGTCTTCGCGTTCGTCCCCGACGGGTCCGTGCTGTCGGCGCTGCTCCTGTCGGGCGTGGCGATGACGTTCCTGTGCATCACCTATGCCGGGCTGATCGCGGTCATGCCGCGCGCCGGCGGCGACTATGTCTGGCAGACGCGGATCCTCGACGGCATTCCGGGCGCCGTCGTCGGCGCCCTCGTCGGAGGAATCACGCTCTACCTGGCGTCGCAGGCCTTCGGGCTGGACAGCACGATCGCGCTCGTCGGGGGCGTCGTCGGCGTCGTCGGCGGGGGCCTGCTCGGGCTGAAGCGCGGCGGGATCGGGTTCGTCCTGTCCACGACGGGCTGGTGGTTCATCCTCGCCCTCTGGGCGCCGATCTACGGCTACATCCTGAACATCGAGTTCGTGCAGCCCCTGGCCGCCCTCTCGGGCTGGGCCGATGGCCTCACGTTCTTCGCGTCGTCGGCCGGCACGTTCAC
>DATLVO010000294.1:0-2810 GCA_035577485.1 Verrucomicrobiia bacterium | reverse complement strand
CGCCGAGATCGCGGGCGAGGGATCGAACGTACGTCCCCGCGGAGCACACGACGTCGACGACCGCGATCGGCCGCTCGGGATCGGTGTCGTCCCAGGACACAACCTCGATCGAGTCGATCGTGACCTCGCGGGCTCTCAGCTCGACTGGCTGTCCCGCGCGTGCCATCGCGTAGGCGCGGCGGCCGGCGACCTTGATCGCGCTGTAGTCGGGCGGACGCTGCCGGATCGGTCCTCGGAACGGATCGAGCGCCGCGACGACCACCGATCGGGTCGGTGCCGGCCCAACCGACGGGGTGAGCTCGCCTTCGAGGTCATCGGTCGTCGACGACGCCCCGAAGCAGACCGTGGCCCGGTAGCGCTTGCGATCGCCGAGGTGATACTCGACGAGGCGTGTGGCCTTCCCGAGGAAGATCGGCAGCACCCCGCTCGCGAACGGGTCGAGCGTCCCGCCGTGGCCGACCCTTCTCGTCGCGCTGAGCCGCCGGATCAGCCCGACGACGTCGTGCGAGGTCGGCCCGACCGGCTTGGCGACGACGAGGATCCCGTCCATCAGATGACGCTGCGGATCCCGCGTCAGCGGGCGACGGCGGCGACGAGCCGGGCCGCCTCCGCGAGGACGGCGGTCCTTGCCGCCTCGACGGGGAGCGGGATCGTCGCCCCTGCCGCGCGTGCGTGACCGCCGCCACCGAACGCGCCTGTGAGCACCGTGGCATCGACCCCGCCCGGCTTCGTCCGAACGCTGATCCGGGTCCCCTCCCCTGCCTCCTTGAACAGGATCGCGACCTCGGCGTCCTCGGACTGGGCGAGAAGATCGATGATCCCCTCGGACTGGGGCTGCGTCGCTCCGGTCGCCACGAGGTCGGCGTCGGTCAGCGTCGAGTGGACGATCCGCCCCTTGGCCGTGCTCTCGAGCCGATCGAGGATCCGGCCGAACAGCCGCAGCTGGGCGTCGGGCTTCGACCGATACAGCCGCCGGGAGATGTCCGACAGCGGCGCGCCCGCCTCGATCAGGGCGGCCGATACCACCAGGGTCCGCGGCGTCGCATTCGGATGGGCGAAGGTCGCGGTGTCCATGACGATCCCGCCCATGAGCTGGGTCGCCAGGGCGCCATCGCCCTCATCGAGCGGGACGCCGAGACGCGCCGCGAGGAGGGCGACCATCTCGCACGTCGCCGCCGCCACCGGATCGATCCAGTCGAGCTCGCCGACGGCGTCGTTCGAAGCGTGGTGGTCGATCACGAGCCGGGGCAGGCTCGCGAACAGCGCCGGGTGGCGGTCACGCACGGAGCCGATGCGATCGAGCGTCCCGCAGTCGGACACGACGAGCAGGTCGTAGCCCGCGTCCGGGTCGGGATCGGTCCGCGATCGCGTCACGTCCGGGAGGAAGTCGTAGAGCGGCGGGACCGGATCGGCGAAGACGGCGGTCGCTCGACCACCGCCCCGCTCGACCATGCGGCACACCGCCAGCGACGCCCCGAGCGTGTCGGCGTCGGGGTTCTCGTGGCCGACGGCGAGCACGTTCCGGGCGCTTCGCAGCCGCTCGACGACCGCCGTCGGGACGGCATCGAGCCAGGGCGTGAGGTCGATCATCGACGGCGCTTGCCCGGCACGGTCCGGTTCGTCCGCGACCCCGGCCGGAACGTCCGGCGCGGCTGGCCCGCGGACCGCGCCGCCGCCTCGCGAGCGGCGGCGCTCGCAAGATCCGCCGCGGCGCCCCCGAAGCCCTCGGTGAGTGCAGGCTCGGTCCGCTGCAACGACGTCGGGGTCGGCAAGGTCTCGCCCTTGGGCGCCTCGTCATCCGGCGCTCGACCCGCCTCGAGCTCGTCGAGGAGGTGGAGGACCCGCGTCCCCCGCTCGAGCGTGTCGTCGAGCTCGAGATGGAACTCGGGGATGCGCTTGAGCCGGAGGCGCTTGCCGAGCTCGTGGCGCACGAACGGCATCGCCCGGCCCATCGCGTTCAGGGTCGTGCGCCGGTCCTCCGGCTGGCCGATGACGCTGACCAGGACCTTGGCGTGGCGAAGGTCGGGCGTCGTCTCGATCGAGATGATCGTGGCGAACCCGATCCGTGGATCCTCGACGTCGCGCGCGAGGATCGACCCCATCTCCTGCCGCAGGAGCTCATCGATTCGCGTCGTTCTGGCCGTCATTGATCTGGCAACCTCAGCGGTGGCTGGACGCTCGCTCACCGAGGTCCGAGGCGGAGCTCCGCGACGCCATCGGCCCGAGGTTTCAGCTTGCGAGGACTCGCGACACCGTCTGTGACGTGAAGCATTCGATGATGTCGCCCTCCTCCAGGTCGTGGAAGTTGGCGAGGCCAATACCGCATTCGTAGTTGGCGGCAACCTCCCGGACGTCGTCGCGGAACCGGCGCAGCGACTCGATCCGATCGGTCGCGACGATTTTCCCGTTCCGCCACACGCGCGCCCCGCCGCGCACGATCCGGCCGTCCGTGACGAAGCAGCCGGCGATGACCGTGCTCTTGCCGACCCGGAAGATCTGGCGAACCTCGGCGCGACCCTCGACGACCTCGACGACCTCCGGCTCCAGGAGACCCTGGAGGGCGGCGGTGATGTCGTCGGTCAGCTTGTAGATGATGTCGTAGAGCCGGACGTCGACGCCTTCGGCCTCGGCCGCGCGTCGGGCGGTCTCGGTGATCTTCGTGTTGAAGCCGACGATGATCGCGTCGGACGCGGACGCCAGCATGATGTCGTTGTCGGTGATGTCACCGGCGCCCTCATGGAGGACGTTGATCCGGATCTCCTCCTGGTTGAGCTGCTCGAGCGCGTGGGTGATCGCTCCCAAGGAGCCGG
>DATLVO010000293.1:0-11203 GCA_035577485.1 Verrucomicrobiia bacterium | reverse complement strand
CGATCGAGGGCCATCCGGACAACGCCGCCGCGGCGCTCCTCGGCGGGTTCACGGTGAGCGCGCTGGTCGACGGCGGGGTCGAGGCGCTCCGGTTCGACGCGCCGCGCGACCTGCGGGCCGTCCTGTTCATCCCGGACCTGCGGCTGCCGACCTCCGAGATGCGGGCGGCCCTGCCGGCCAAGGTGCCGCTCGTCGACGCGGTCTCGAACCTGACCCGTGTCGCCGTCGGCGTCGCGGGCATGGCGACCGGTCGGTTCGACCTGCTCCGGATCCTCACGGTCGACCGTCTCCACGAGCAGTACCGGGCCAAGGTGTTCCCCCAGCTGCCGCGGCTCGTCGAATCCGCCCGCGGGGCGGGCGCGATCGGCGCCTGCCTGTCCGGCGCCGGCTCGACGGTCCTCGCCTTCTCGGACTCCGTCCGGACGATCACCCGGATCGAGGCCGCGTTCGGCGCGGCGGCGGCCGACACCGATCTGACCGGCCGAATCGCCGTTGTCTCGTTCCGGAACACCGGCGCACAGGTGGTGAAGCGCCTCTAGGCGCCTCGGACACGCGGCTCGACCTGCGGTCGGGGGCCGTCAGGGCCGGTTCGGTGTGGTTGACGCCCGAGCGAGACTCGTGACGTGGACAGCTTCACGAACGCCATCGGGCAGGGGATCAGCGGCCTCGTCCAGGGGTCGTTCCAGGTTGCCGGCGACACGGTTCGAGGCCTCGTCGGCGCGCTGAACGCGGCGCTCCCCGGCGGCGCGCTCGCCGCCCTTGTCTTCGTCGGTCTCGTGATCGCCGCCTGGCAGCTCGCGAAGCGCTAGGAGCGCCGGGTCAGGCGCTTCTGCCCGTGCCCCCGCTCGCCTCGCCATCGACGTCGTCGGCGCGGCGCTCCCCGCCCTGCTTCGGCGGCACCCACGACCGGTCGGCATAGCGCTGCTGGCGCAGCACGAGGTCGCCCAGCCGCGCCTGCTCCTCGCGGAGGAGTTCCAGCTCGTGGGCCCGCTCGTCGGCGGCGATTTCGTCCGACGTCGCCGGCGACGGCCGGGCCGCGTCGTCATCGGGCCCGGGCTCGTTGCGCGAGCCGCCGCCGAGCAGCCGGCGGAGCAAACCCATGTCAGATCTCGCCGGCCGTTGGGCGCGGCGTATGAGCACGGATGAACGTCAGGGCCTCTTCCCACGACTTGGCGGAGGCCTCGGCGAACTCGGCTGCCTTGCGGTCGAAGAAGCTGTGCGGAGCTCCCTCGTAGGCCACGAGGCGGTGCTCGACCCCGGCCTTCGTCAGGGCCGCCTCGAAGGCCGCGATCGATTCGGCGGGGATCGCCGCATCAGCCCCGCCGAACAGCCCGAGGATCGGGTTCGTGAAGTCGTCCACCATGTCGATCGGTGCGGGGATGTCGCTCCGCCCTGGCCCGACGGGGATCCCGTAGAAGCCGATCGCGCCGGAGAGCCCGAGCTCGAGCGTCGAGCTGAGGAAGGCGATGCGGCCGCCGAAGCAGAAGCCGACCGTGAAGAGCGACGTCACCCGGCCCTCGT
Organism: Verrucomicrobiia bacterium; assembly: GCA_035577485.1. Taxonomy (GTDB): domain Bacteria; phylum Chloroflexota; class Limnocylindria; order Limnocylindrales; family CSP1-4; genus CF-46. Next base: position 9,682 of record DATLVO010000293.1, on the reverse strand, counting down.
TGTGCCGGAGCAGGTGGTCAGCGCCTGCCCGGATGTCGGCCGAGACGCCGGCCCACGTCGTCTGGCTGACATGAGGCATGTGCTCGAACTCGTCGCCGCGGGGACTCAGGCCCGCCGTGCGTCCGAACCAGTCGATCGCCAGCGCATCCACGCCGTTCTCGGCGAACCGCAGGGCGAGCTCCTCGTAATAGGGATGGACGCCGCGCACGTCCGGCAGGATCACGATGCCCGCCCCGCTCATCTCGGTTGCTCGGGCTTGGAAGGCCCGGAGCCGGTTCCCATCGGCCGCGTCGAGGACGAGCTCCGTCGAGTCGAGGGCACCGCCGGCGATCGGCAGGATCGGCGGCCGGGAATCCACGTCGAAGCACATGCGTCGTACCTCTGTCTGTGGCGACGAGGGGAAGGACCCAAGGCTACCGCGCTCCGCCGATCCGCGGCGGCGGTGGCACGAACGTCCGTGAACGATCCCCGGGGACGTTCGGAGCGTGCGGAAGCGGGCGGTAGAATGCGGCGATGCCTGCCGCCCCGCTCGTCGTCCAGAAGTTCGGCGGGTCCAGCCTCGCCGACGCCGATCGGATTCGACGCGTCGCGCGACGGATCGCCCGCGAGCGGGCCGCCGGAGCCGACCTCGTCGTGGTCGTGTCCGCGATGGGCGACACCACCGACGAGCTGCTCGGGCTTGCCGCGGCGATCACCGAGTCCCCCGACGAGCGCGAGCTGGACATGCTCCTCGCGACCGGCGAGCACCAGAGCGCGACCCTCGTGTCGATGGCCCTCCACGCGCTCGGCGTCGGGGCGATCAGCCTGAGCGGGCCGCAGGCCGGGATCACGACCGACGGCCGGCACGGCAAGGCCCGGATCGCCTCGATCGAGCCCGACCGGATCCGGCGCGAGCTCGCCGGCGGCAAGGTCGTGATCGTGGCCGGGTTCCAGGGCCGGACCGGGACGCCGGAAGGGGCGACCGCCGCGGAGGCGGCCGGTGCCGACATCACGACCCTCGGCCGCGGCGGCAGCGACACGACGGCCGTGGCGCTGGCCGCGCGACTCGGCGCCGATCGGTGCCAGATCTTCACGGACGTCCGCGGGATCTACACCGCGGACCCGCGGCTCGCCCCCGAGGCCCGCCAGCTGAGCATCGTCGGCTACGAGGAGATGCTCGAGCTCGCCCAGCAGGGGGCCCAGGTCATGCAGACCCGGGCCGTCGAGCTCGGCTGGGTGAATGGCGTCGTGATCGAGGTCCTCAGCTCGTTCGAGGACGCCCCCGGAACCGTGATCAAGGAGGACCCGCTCGTGGAGCAGCGGAACAAGGTCCGTGGCATCGCCCACGATCGGAACGTCGCGAAGGTCACCCTGGTCGAGGTGCCGGACCGGCCGGGCGTCGCGGCCCACGTCTTCGAGCCGCTGGCCGAAGCCGGCATCAACGTCGACATGATCGTCCAGAACGTCGGCCATGGCGGCGCCACCGACCTGAGCTTCACGATTCCGCAGGTCGAGCTCGCCACGGCGAAACGGATCCTCGAGCCGATCGCCCGCGAGCTCGGGTTCCGCGAGATGACGACCGATTCGTCGGTCGCGAAGGTGTCGATCGTCGGGGCCGGGATCCAGAACGCCCCCGGCTATGCCGCGCGGATGTTCCACACCCTCGCCGACGCCGGCGTGAACATCGAGATGATCTCGACCTCGGAGATCCGGATCACGACGATCATCGCCGAGGACGCCCTCGAGACCGCCGTCCAGGCGCTCCATCGCGCCTTCGAGCTCGAGCGCCCGGAGTCGGCAGCGATCGAGGCCGCCTCGAGCTCCAGCCTGACCGGCACCGCGGCGGTCCGGTGACGGTCGCGGCCAGATTCCTGTCGCGACGGGAGCGGTTCGATCGGGTCGGCTCGACCAACGACGTCGTCCGCGGCTGGCTCGCGGAGGGGACGCCGGAAGTCTGTCTCGCCGTGGCCGACGAGCAGACTGCCGGTCGCGGTCGCGACGGTCGGACGTGGATCGCGCCGCCCGGCGCCGCGCTGCTCCTCTCCGTCGGGTTCCGGCCGACCTGGCTGGCGCCCGACCGCGTCTGGCGGCTGGCGGCCACGGTCAGCCTGGCGATGGCGGAGGCGGCCGAACGGACGGCGGCCCTGCCCGAGGGTGCGGTCGGCCTGAAGTGGCCGAACGATCTCGTCGAAGATGCCGGCGGACAGGTCCTCAAGGTCGGCGGGGTGCTCGGGGAGACCGATGGCCTCGGCACGGACGATCCGCGGGCCGTCGTCGGCATCGGCGTGAACGCCGACTGGCGACCCGCGAGCTTTCCGCCCGAGCTCGCGGCCGCGATGACGTCCCTGCGGGCGATGAGCCGCGACGAGCCGATCGACACGGCCGCGCTGCTCGAGGCCTTCGTCGAGCGCCTGGGGGTCCGGATCGGCGCGCTTCGGGACGGCCCGTTCGACAGCCGGGGCTGGGTCGACCGGCAGGTCACGACGGGTCGGTCGATCGACCTCGTGGACCACCACGGCGCCAGCCGGTCGCTGATGGCCGTCGGCGTCGATCCGGAGACCGGCGCCCTCCGCGTGGCCGACGATGCCGCGCCGGGCGCCGAACGCGCGGTCCTCGTCGGCGAGATCCGCCATGTCCGGCTCCGCTCCGGCGGTCCGAGCGACGGGTCGGGGCTGTAACGGCATGGTTCGACCGGTGTTTGGAAGGGTGAGCGTCACGAACCGGGCGGCGTCGGCGCGGACCGATCGGTCGGCGCGGGTCGCCCACCTGGATCGTGACCGGGCCCTCGTGGAGGCGGCCCAGCTCGACCCGCTCCGATTCGACGCCCTGTATCGCAGGTACCTGGCACAGGTGTACAGCTACGCCTACTACGAGCTCGGCGACCATCACGAGGCCGAGGACGCCACCGAACGGACGTTCCTCGCCGCGTTGACGAACCTCGCCCGCTTCGAGGAACGGGCCCGGCCGGCCGACGGCGAAGGCGCGTCGACGTTCCGCGTCTGGCTGTTCCAGATCGCCCGGAACACGATCGCGAACCAGCGACGCGGCCGCCGTCGTCGTCCCCAGGCACCGCTGGAGGCGGCCGCGCTCGTCGCCGACCCGCTCGACCTCGAGGGTCGCGCGGCTGTGCGGGACGAGGCGGCTGCAGCCTGGAACGCGGTCGGGCGGCTGCCAGCCGATCGGCGACGTGCTGTCGTCCTGCGCTTCGTGGAGGAGATGAGCACGGCCGAGATCGCCGGGATCCTCGGCAAGTCGGAAGGGGCCGTTCGCGTCCTGATCCATCGGGCGCTGCGCTCGGTCGCCCGCGACCTCCGTGGCGGCGCCGATCCCGGCCGGTCGGGCGGGGCGCCCTCCGGGAAGCGGCGGTGATCCCGTTCGATCGCGATGCCTCGACGGCCGACGCGCTCCTGACCGATCTCTACCTCGACGCGATCCTTGCCGGGCGATCGCTCCGTGGCGATGACGACGACGCTCCGCCGGGTGCGGATGATCCCGCAGGTGGACGGCTCGATCCCGCGATCCGGGCCGCCTCGGAGCGGCTCCGCCGCGATCTGGTCCGGGTCCACCCCTCCTTCCGGTTCGAGGAGCGGCTGGCGACCCGCCTCGCCGAAGCCGCCGCCGAGCTGCGGATCCCGACCGCGGTCGGCGCCGAGGGTCACGTGGTCCCGTTCCGGGCGCCGTTCGGTGCGGGCGGCACGCCCGCCAGCGGTGCCGCTCCGTCGACGGCGCTCGACGACGTGCTGGCGGATCCATCGGAGGATCGGCGGGACCTCTCCCGTCCGCTGCTGATCGGCGGCGCCCTCACCTCGGCCGCGCTGTCGCTCGCCGGTGCCGCGCTCGTCGCGTGGCGGCGAACGCGACCGGGCTCGCCCATGGTCCGGGCCGCCCGCGCCGTGCGGGAGGCACGCGACGCGGCGACGGCGGCCGCCGGCGATCGCCTCCCGCTCGACACCCGGCGACTGGACTGACATGCCGATCAAGCTGCCGTCCTTCCGGCCCCGCCGCGACGCCTACCCGCCCGATCTCTGGACGAAGTGCCCGTCGTGCGGCGAGATGCTCTTCAACAAGCAGCTCGACAAGGTCCTCCGGGTCTGCCCGTCGTGCGGTCACCACTTCCGCTTGTCGGCCGAGGCGCGGATCGGCCTCCTGCTGGACGCGGGCTCGTTCGCCGAGCGCGACGCGGGCCTCGAGTCGGAAGACCCCCTCGAGTTCGTCGATCAGAAGCCCTATCCGGATCGGATCGCGGCTGCCCAGCTGGCCACCGGGATGCGCGACGCCGCGATCTGGGGTACGGGCGCGATCGACGGCCAGCCGGTCGCGATCTGCGTCATGGACTTCGGGTTCATGGGCGGCTCGATGGGCGCGGTCGTGGGCGAGAAAGTGACCCGGGCCGCCGAGCATGCCCTCGCCGCTCGCGTCCCGCTCGTGATCGTGTCGGCGTCGGGCGGGGCCCGGATGCAGGAAGGGACGCTGTCCCTGATGCAGCTCGCCAAGACCGTCGCCGCGCTGGAGCGGATGAAGGCGTCGGGCGTGCCGTTCGTCAGCGTCCTGACCGACCCGACCACCGGCGGCGTGTTTGCGTCGTTCGCGGTCCTCGGCGACGTCAACGTCGCGGAGCCGAATGCGCTCATCGGCTTTGCCGGGGCGCGCGTATCGGCCGGCACGATCGCGCAGGAGCTGCCGCAGGGCTTCCAGCGATCCGAGTTCCTCTACGCCCACGGCTTCCTCGACCGGGTCGTCCACCGGACCGAGCTGCGGGCCGAGCTCTCGAGCCTGCTCGGATTTCTCGTGGCTCGCCCGCTGCCCGTCGTCGACGAGGCCGCTGCAGCCGACGTCCTTGGTCTGCCATCGTTCCGGCCCCTCTCGTTCCTGACGAACCTGGCGGAACGCGTGATGCAGGCCGAGCCCGAGCCGGCCGGCCCGACGAACGGCAACGGGTCCGGCCCGACGACGACGGCTCCGGCCGAGAGTGAGACTTCGAGCCAGCGGCAGCCGCCGCTGAGCGCGGACCGACGGCCGTTGCGCGCCGAAACCCGGCGGCGACCGCCACCGGTGGACGCGGCCGCGCCGTCGCCATCGGCCCAGGCGACGGCACCGTCGCCGGAGGACGCCGCAGCGCCCGCCCCGAACGACGCCGCCGCCCGCGCGGTCGGCGAGACCGCCACCCCGGCGGACGCGACCCCGGCTGGCCAGGCATCGGCGGCGCCCGAGGAGACGAACCGTGGTTGACCGGTTCCTCGGCCGCAGCCGTGACGCCGCAGCGCCGCCACGATCACCCGATCGCGACGACGGAGCCGACGTCCCGACCCCTGCCGCGGACCCCAAGCAGGCCACCTGGGACCGCGTCCAGCTCGCCCGGAACCTGCGCCGTCCGCGGATCCTCGAGCTGCTGTCGGTGATGGCCGACGAGTTCGTCGAGCTCCACGGCGATCGCCTGTTCGGGGAGGACGAGGCGGTCGTCACGGGCCTCGCCCGGATCGGTGACCGGCGCGTCGTCGTCGTCGGCCAGCAGAAGGGCGCCGACACCGAGGAGAACATCCGCCGCAACTTCGGGATGCCCCACCCCGAGGGCTACCGGAAGGCGATGCGGGTCATGGAGCTCGCCGAGCGATTCGGCCTCCCGATCGTCACCTTCGTCGACGTCCCGGGTGCCCATCCGGGCCCCGAATCGGAGGAGCGCGGCATCGCCGAGTCGATCGCCCGCTCGATCGGGCTGATGAGCCGGCTGCGGACGCCGATCGTCGTCGTGATCACCGGCGAGGGCGGGTCAGGCGGGGCGCTCGCGATCGCCGTCGGCGACGTGATCGTGGCCCTGGAGAACGCCGTGTACTCGGTGATCAGCCCCGAGGGCTGTGCGGCGATCCTCTGGCGGACGTCGGACGAAGCGGCGACGGCCGCCGTCGCGATGCGGATGACCGCCCCGGAGCAGCAGGCACTCGGCGTCGTCGACATCGTCATCGCCGAGCCGGGCGCGGGTGCGCACACGGATCCGGCCGAGACGGCCCGACGGATCCGGGATGTCATCACGGACCAGCTCGACGCGCTGGAGGCCGTCCCGCTCGACGCGCTGGTCGAAGCGCGCTACCGTCGGTTCCGCAACCTCGGGGCGTTCCGCGAGGTCGAGGCGGCACTGCCGCCGACGCCGGAGCGGCCGGGTCTCGCCGACCGCCTCCGGAACCTGCTCGACCCCGGCCGCTGGTCCGGGATCCAGAACATCCCCGCCGGCCGCCGCGACGAGCTGCCGGCCCGTGACGAGGTCTGATCCGCGTGACCCCTGCCGACCAGCCGCCCAGGCGAGGCGCCGCTGACGCCCCGTCGCCGAAAGGACGCCGACCGGCACCCATCGGCGACCACGATCCTCGCACCGCGGACGAGCGCGTCGCCGACCATGCGGCCATCGATCGCCTTGCGGAGGAGCTCCTGCCCGCGCTCGTCGCGAAGCTCTCGGCGACCGGGCTGGCGGAGATCGAGGTGGGTGAGGGCTCGTGGACCGTCCGGGTCCGCCGTCCGGCCGACGGCGGGGGCGGCCACAACCGGCGGGCGACCGACCGGCCGTCGCGGTCCCAGCCGGGCCATGCCGGTCACGGCCATGCGCCGGCCGGGTTCGAAGGGCACCGCAGCGCACGCGACGCGAAGCCGGCACCGGCCCAGCATTCGACGAACGGCGCGTCGCCGGCAGGCGCCGACGGGGAGCCCACCGGATCGGCCGGCTCCGTCGCTTCGGGCGGGCCCGCGAGCTCGGCCGCATCGTCCGCCGCGAGTGCGACCCGCGCGTCCGACGACGGCGCCGATCGGTACCGGGTGATCGCGACGTCGCCGGCGGTCGGCATCTATCAGCCGCGGCCCGAGGCGAAGTCGGGGACGCGGGTCCGGTCCGGCGACCGGCTCGGCGCGGTCGACATGCTCGGGATCCCCCAGGAGGTCGTGGCACCCGCGGACGGGATCGTCGGCGCCAGCCTCGTCGAAGCCGGCGAGACCGTCGAGTACGGCCAGGAGCTCGTGATCATCGAGCTCGCCGCGCGCGCCGCCGAGCGGAGCGAGGCCTGATGTTCCGCAAGATCCTCATCGCCAACCGCGGCGAGATCGCCCTCCGCATCCTGCGCGCGTGCCGGACGCTCGGCGTCGAGGCGGTCGTCGCCTACAGCGAGGCCGACCGCGAGAGCCTGCCCGTCCAGCTGGCCGACGAGGCGATCTGCATCGGGCCGGCCGACGCCCGCCGCTCGTACCTGTCGGCCCCGGCCGTGATCAGTGCCGCGATCGTGACCGGTTGCGAGGCCATCCACCCCGGCTACGGCTTCCTCTCCGAGGACGACGCGTTCGCCGAGGTCGTCCGGGCCCACGACCTGACGTTCATCGGCCCGCCGGCTCCGGTGCTCGAGCGGTTCGCGAGCAAGGAATCCACGCGACGCCTGCTCGGGTCGCTCGGCCTCCCGACGATCCCGGGCTCGAACGGCATCCTCCGCGACGACGCCCACGCCCTCGAGGAAGGGGAGCGGGTCGGCTATCCGCTGCTGATCAAGCCGGCGGCCGGCGGCGGCGGCAAAGGGATGCGGATGGTCCGGACCCCGCGCGAGCTCGAGGCGTCGCTCAACGTGTGCCGCTCGGAAGCGCGATCGGCGTTCGGCGACGACTCCCTGTACCTCGAGCGGTGGCTGGACGAGACCCGCCACGTCGAGGTCCAGGTCGCCGTCGATCGTTACGGCCGTGGCGTCCACCTCGGCGAGCGCGATTGCAGCGTCCAGCGACGCCACCAGAAGATCCTCGAGGAGGGACCGACGCCGGCTCTGTCCGAGGCGGCCCGAGCCGAGCTCTGCACCCGTGCGATCCGGGCAGTCGTCTCGGCCGGCTACGAGAACGTCGGCACCCTCGAGTTCCTCGTCGACCGTGACGGCAACTTCTTCTTCATCGAGATCAACTGCCGGATCCAGGTCGAGCACCCGGTGACGGAGATGTTGACCGGCGTCGACCTCGTCGCGACCCAGATCGGGATCGCCGCCGGCGAGCCGCTGGGCTTCAGCCAGGCCGACGTCGTCACCCGCGGCCATGCGATCGAGTTCCGCATCAACGCAGAGGACCCGGCCCACGAGTTCCGCCCCGCGGCGGGCGTGATCGAGCGCTATCTCGCGCCCGGCGGCCCGGGCGTCCGGATGGACTCCCATGTGTACGCCGGCTACGAGGTCCCGCCGTTCTACGACTCGCTCCTCGGCAAGCTGATCGTCTGGGGCCCGACCCGGGAAGCCGCGATCGCCCGATCGCGCGCCGCCCTCGCCGAGCTCCTGATCGAGGGCATCGTGACGAACGTGCCGATCCACCAGGCCCTGCTGGCCAGCGAGGCGTTCCTCGAGGGCAAGATGACGACGAACCTGCTCGATCGCGTCGGGTCGTCGGCCTTCCTCGCCGCGGCCGCCCGGGCCTGACGATGTCGGCACGTCCGGGGCCGCGCGACCTGGCGCTCGCCCCCTCGCCTGTGCGTACCTGCACCCACCTCGCCGCGTGACACGCACGATTCGCGGCACACTGAACCTCCCAACAGGAGCCGCCCATGACCGACGCCGCCCCAACTGACGCTCCGACCGCCCACCCGCCCACCTTCTTGACCGTGCACTCGACCCGCGAGATCGAGGCCCTGATCCCGCATCGCTGGCCGATCCTGCTCGTCGATCGGATCGTCGAGTACGACGCCGAGGCGAAGCGGATCGTCGGGATCAAGGGCGTGGCCGCGACGGAATGGTTCTTCCAGGGCCACTTCCCGGGTCTGCCCGTCATGCCGGGCGTCTTCCAGGTGGAAGCCCTCGCCCAGACGATGGCGGTCTACGTGGCGAAGCAGCCCGGCTTCGGGGACCGCATCGGGCTCTTTGCCGGCATCGACGACTGCCGCTTCAAGCGCGTCGTCGTCCCCGGCGACGTCCTCCGGCTCGAGGTCACGATGGAGAAGCTCGGCAGCCGGTTCGGGCGCGGCCGGGGCGTCGCGAGCGTCGACGGCGAGGTCGCCTGCGAGGCAACGTTGAGCTTCGTCATCCCCGGCGAAGGCGTCCTGCGATGAGCGCCAGAGTGGCAGTCTTATCCGACGTCCACGGCAATCTGGCCGCGCTCGAGGCTGTGCGCAAGGCGATCAAGAAGGAGAAGCCGGACGCGGTGATCGTCGCGGGCGACCACGTGATGAACGGGCCCGACCCGGCCGGGGTCGTCGACGCCCTCCACGAGATGGAGGCCAATGGCGCCACGATCGTCCAGGGCAACACCGACGTCGCCGTGGCCGACTTCGACTACGCGGCGGCCTTCCCCTGGTACACCGACGGGGTGCCCGACACGATCGTCGCCGCCGCCGAATGGGCCCACGACGCCCTCGGCGAGGAGCGCGTCGGATGGCTTCGTCGTCTGCCGTCGGAGCGCCGGCTGATGCTCGACGAGACCATGGTCCTGGCTTGCCACGCATCGCCGGGCTCGCAGACGCAGGGCTTCGACGCGCAGCTCGACCCGTCGGTCATGCTCGAGCGGATGTCCCGGACGGACGCCCGGATCATCTGCTGCGGCCACACCCACCTGCCGGATGTCCGCGACATGGGTTGGAAGATCATCGTCAACGACGGCTCGGCCGGCTACGTGTTCGACGGCGACCCGACCGCGTCCTGGGCGCGGATCGACATCGCCGACGGCGAGGTCCAGGCCGAGATCAAGCGGACGGACTACGACGTGTTGAGCG
>DATLVO010000292.1:0-16129 GCA_035577485.1 Verrucomicrobiia bacterium | reverse complement strand
CTCGGCTACGACGACGAACACCTTCGTGTCCTGTCGGGCGCCCTGCCAGTAAGCAATCGCGCCGGGCCGGTGATCGCGATCCACGTGGTGAGCCGCCGGCCCGGCTGATCTGACGCCTGCCCGCCGGATGCGGCAGTCTGGGCCGATGCGCCCGCTGCCGTCCCCCGCCGGATCGCCGCCGGCCGGATCGCCCGTGCCGGCAGCGTCGCCGCCTCCGCCGCCCGCTGCTCCATCGCCGGCTTCTTCGCGGCCTGCTCCTTCACCGCCGCCCGGTTCGTCCGTCGTCCGACCGGCCATCGTCTACGCCCTCCTGTTCGGGGCGGTGGCGGCGTACATCCCGTACATCTCCGTGTTCCTCCGCTCGACCGGGCTCGAGCTCGGCACGGTCGGGCTCCTGATCGCCCTCCAGGCAACGGTCACCCTCGTGGCCGCGCCGACCTGGGGCGCGCTCGCTGACGGGCTCGGCGACGTGCGCGGGCCGATCCTCGTGGCGGCGCTCCTCGCGGCGGGTGCGGCGACCCTCCTCGCCGTCGTGAACGGCCCGCTGGCGATCGCAGCGGCGATCGTGCTGCTGGCGGCGAGCACGGCGGGGATCATCCCGATGGTCGACAGCCGGGCGGTCCGCCTGGTGGGTCAGCGCCACCGGTTCGGCCGGGCGCGGGCGTGGGGCTCAGCTGCGTTCATCGTCGTCGCGTTCGCGAGTGGGGCGGCGATCGGGCGGTTCGGGCCGGGCGGGATGTTCGTGCTGTACGGCCCGATGCTCGTGGCGACCGGCATCGCCGCGTACGTCCTCCTGCGCCTGCCCGGCGACGACCGACCCGGTCGAGCGCGGGGGAACCGGCGGTCGACGATCGGGCGGGGCACCGGCGCCGCCTTCTCGGCGTTCTCCGTGTCCACGATCGTCGGGGCGATCCGCCAACCGGTGATCGGGCGGTTCTTCGTCGGCTCGGTCGTGGTCTGGACAGCCTTCGCGACCCTTCAGACGTTCGTGTCCCTGCGGGTCGTCCAGCTGGGCGGAGATGCGACGGTGATCGGGGCGACGTGGTCCGGGTCCGCTCTCACCGAGATCCCGCTGATGCTCGCGTTCCCGGAGCTCGCCCGTCGGTTCGGGGCGGAGCGGCTCGTCGTGGTGGGGGCGATCTCGTTCGGCATGCGGGCGGCCATCGTGGCCGTCGTGTCATCGCCGTGGCTCGTCGTCGCGGCCTCGCCGTTCGCCGGGATCGGCTTCGCATTCTTCTACGTCGGCACGGTCACCTGGGTGGCCGGCGCCCTCCCGCGCGACGTCCAGGCAACCGCCCAGGGCGTGTTCACGGGCACCGCGGTCAGCATCGGCTCGATCGGCGGATCGATCATCGGCGGCCTGATCGCCGGGGCGTTCTCGTTGCCGGTCCTGTTCGGGGTCGCCGCGGCCGGTCACGTCGTCGGCGCGATCGTCGTCTGGCAGGCGATCGGGCGGCGCGGCTCCGCGGCACCCACCAGACCGGGCTGACGGCTCAGAGCCGGAGTGTGGTCGCCTCGCCCGGCTCGAGCACGTGGACGGCCACCCCTGGGGCGAGGATCCGGCTCCAGGCGGCGAACCGGGCGGCGGGCCGCGTCAGACGGTCGCCGAGGAGGCGTCGGAACCCACCCGGATAGAGCGTTCCCCAGTGGATCGGGACGGCGACGCGGGCACCGATATCGCGGGCGACCTGCGCCGCCGATCGCGGCGAGAGATGGCCGGGGGTCATGTGCGGACCCCAGGTGCCGATCGGCAGGAGGGCCAGGTCGACCCGGCCGGCGAGGTCGCGGAGCCCCGCGAACCGAGCCGTGTCTCCGGCGAAGTAGATCCCGACCCTGCCGGGGCCCTCGATCAGGTAGCCGATCGTGGCCGCCATCGGGGCCGCTGGCCAGCGCCAGTGCCGGGCGGGGACCGCCGTGATCGTCCATCGCGGGGCAATCGCCACCTGCTCACCGACGACGACCTCGCGGGCGCGGAGCCCGACCCGACGGATGGCACCGCCGAGCCCGCGCGGGACGATCACGAGGGGGTCCCCCGCGATCGCCTTCAACGATGCCCGGTCGAAGTGGTCGGGGTGGGCGTGGGAGACGACGACGACGTCGATCCGGCCGATCGACACCGGCTCCGGTGTCGGGCCGTGCCGGCGGAGCGGCCCGAGACGCCTGCGCAGGAACGGATCGGTCAGGATCCGGATGTCGCCCGTGTCAAGCGTCACCGTTGAATGACCGAGGAAGCGGACGTCGAGGGCGAGACCCCCCGCGGCGGGCTCGCGGCCGCCGTCGTCCGGTGCGGCGAGGGGCGCGGCCATGTCGGCCGGCCTGGGTGCGACCGCGGCCATCAGGCTCCCGTTGCGGCGTTCGCCCTGTCGGCGCCGGTATCCGGGCCGCCGACGATCGGCAGCGGTTCGCCCGCTTCGCGCCAGCCCGACACCGCGTGGCGCCAGCCGCGCCGGCGCTCCTCCTTCGAGCGCGGCATCCGGAGCCAGGTCACGAGACCGCCGACGATCGCGCCGAGGGACGAGGCGATCAGGTCGCCCATCGTGTCCTCGTAGGTGAGGCCCATGTTGTCGGCACCGGCCTTGAGCGCGACATATTCCGCGATCTCCCAGGTCGTCTCGCCTGCGATCGACGCCCCCGTTCCGGCAAGCGCCGCGTGCCACGGCTTCTCGACCTGGCCCGCGAACAGCGCGCCGGCGATGCCGCTGACGATCGCCGCGTTGAGGAAGTGGACGACGTCGTCGATGTGGGCCTGCTCGTACAGGCCGAGGGCGTTACCCACCGCGTCCAGGAGGAGCGGCGTCGTCACTGCGAGATCGAGCCCGCGCGGATACCGGCCCCGGTCGGGGAGGAGCCGCCAGATCGCCGGGACGACGAACAGCCCGGCGGTGTAGCCGACGGCGCGTGTCCGGACCGCCTTGCCCTCGAGGCGCGGGGTGTCGGCGTTGACGACGGCGTCGACGGTACAGGCGAGGGTGATCGACTTCGTCGCGACGAGCGCGACCTCGAGGATGCGTTTCCAGTGGCGCGGCGGCCGGATCGAGAGCCGCGCCCAGGATGCGGCGAGCTGCGCCCGGGTCGCGGGTGCATCCGGCCGGCTCGACGAGGTCCCGCGATCGACGGGTCCATGACCGGAGGCGACGGCCGGCCCGACGTCGACGACCGTCAGCGGATCGGCGGACGACGGGAAGAGAGCTTCCACGTCGACCTTGTACCGGACGGAGCCTCACCGGGAGCCGGTGTGCCGGCCTCGCGACCTTGCAATCGCGCCGCGACCGGCTCGAACCGGCGATCAAACGTTGCATCTACCTGACAATCCACAACGACGGTGGATAACACGCGGCCGGCGGCGAGCCCAGCGTGGAGGATCAGGGGAAGAGGTCGAACTCCCGGGGCATGATCGAATCGGCGATCCTGCCCTCACCCCGCCGCGGATGCGCACCCCGGACGATCGCCGCGGGCCGGCCGCCCGTCTTGCCGAAGGCGAGCTCGGCGGCGGACGCGATCTCGTCGGCGCTGGCCCGGATCGTGGACTTCATCACCCGGCCGTCGGCGTCGGGCGTGCCCCGGAGGTCCTCGATCGGCTCGAGGCCCGACACCCCGATCGCCACGTCGGTGATGCCCCAGCGCCAGGGTCGGCCGAACGAGTCGGAGACGACGACGGGCACGTCGACGCCGAGGCGGGCGGCAATCGCCTCGCGGATGGCCCGGGCGGAGGCATCGGGGTCGCGGGGGAGGAGGGTCACGATCTGGCCGCTTGCCGGCCCCACGTTCGAGGCGTCGACCCCACCGTTCGCGCAGACGAAGCCGTGCGGCGTTTCGGTGATCAGCACGCCGCGCTCCATCCGGACGACGCGGCGGGCCTCGCGGAGGACGACCTCGATCTGGCGGGGATCGCGGTCGAACCGCTCGGCGAAGGCGACGGCCTCCGGCCGTGGCTCGATCGTCGTCAGGTCGACGATCGCGTTCTCGGCCTTCGAGACGACCTTCTGGGTCACGACGAGGACGTCGTCGGCGAGCAGCGGGAGCAGACCCGGCGACCGCTCGATCGCGGCGATGAGGAGCGCGGCCAGGTCGTCGCCCGGTGCGATCTCGGGAATGCCGTCGAGCGCGACGATCTCGACCCGGCCTGGGGCCGGGTCAGCGGACATCGGCCGGCTCGTGGCGGAGGCTCGCCTCGGCGAGCAGCAGGTCGTCGGGCGTGTCGACGTCGAGCGCGAGCGGCCCGTCCAGGACGACCAGCACCGCGCCGGCCTCGCGAGCGGCCAGCACGTGGGCGGCCCGGCTGTCCCCGCCGAAGCAGGTGTCGATCGCGTCCGGCGGCGCCAGGAGCAGGGCGTTCGTTCCGCGGCCGTGTCGGTCGGGGACGATCGCGACGAGCGGCCGGCGCGAATCGTCCAGCGTCGCGAGGACGGTGTCGATGGCCGCGGTCGAGACGTCGGGCAGGTCGATCGGCAGGATGAGGACCGCCGACGCCCCCGCGGCGATCGCCTCGCTGCGGCCGGCGTCGATGCCCCGGTTCAGCCCAGCGTCGCGCTGGCGGAGCGGCCGCGCCCCGAGCTCCTCGGCGAGCCTCCGGACCGCGTCGTCCGGCGTGACGACGAGCGTATCCCGGATCCGGCGGCTCGCGATCGCGGCGAGGATCGTCGACCGGGCGAAGCGCAGCGTCAGCTCCTGGCGCTCCTCTGCGTCGAGGACCGCACCAAGGCGCGACTTCGCACCCTCGAGGGTCCCGATCGGGATGATCGCCATGACGGATTCGTGGTTGGTCGAGCCGGCGTCGGGCGTCGCCGCGTCCCTGGGCATGTCCGAATGCTAGGCGAGACTCGCCGCTCGGGCGCGCGGCCGTTCCGCCGATCGGCGCAGCCGCGCGCGACCGTCGTCGTTCTCAGGCAATCCCGAACGCGACGAGCAGCGCCCGCAGCCCGAAGACGACCAGCACGGCGCCCGAGAACCGGTTCAGGCCGACGAGGACCCTGGGCGTCAGCCGAGCGCGCACGACGCCCACGATCGATGTCAGGAGCAGCCACCAGGCGCTCGAGCCGAGGAAGACGCCGAGAGTCAGCAGGGCGGCGTCGGCGGTGCTGCCACCGGCCAGCCCGAGCCCGGCGAAGATCGCCGCGAACGACAGGATCGTCATCGGGTTCGTCATCGTCAGGGCGTAGATCGATGCCGCGGCGCCGACCAGCCCCGGTCGATCCCGCCCGTTCGCCGCGGCCGTCGCCGGCGCGGACGCGACCGTCCGGATGCCGAGCCAGATGAGGAACACGCCGCCGACGAGCGCGAGGGCCGGTCGGGCCCCGACGAGCAGCGCGGTGACCGCGGTCAGGCCGAACGCGGCGACGCCGCCGTACGACGCGTCGGCGAGCGCGACGCCGAGTCCGGAGGCGAGCCCGTACACGGGACCGTGGGCGAGAGTCCGGCGGATCGTCAGGAGGCTGATCGGGCCGACGATCATCGCGACGGCGAACCCGATCGCGAGGCCGCGGGCGAGAACGGTGGGATCCATGGCGTCGGAATGTGCGGGCCCGCCACCGCCCGTGTCAATCGGCTGCGTATCCTCCGGTCAGGAGGTCACGACCCATGCAGGAACACCCGCCCACGCCATCGGACCCGCCCCACGCCCCGCCCGGACCGCCGACCGCGAATCCGTTCGACGATCCGCGAACGCTCCAGATCCTCTCGACCGAGCACTGGAGCCTGCTCGCGACCCGCTCGCTGAGCTGGAACGAGTCGTTCAGCCGGGCCGGGCTGTTCCTGTCGGTCGTCTCCGCGACCGCCGTTGCGCTCGCCCTCGTCGGCCAGGCGGCGGCCTTCGGGGACCGCTTCGTCGCCTTCGCCCTCGTGATGCTGCCGGTCGACCTGTTCGTCGGACTGGCCACGTTCACCCGTCTCGACGAGGTCAACGGCGAGGACGTGATCTGGGTCGCCGGCATGAACCGGATCCGCCATGCCTACCTGGAGATCGGGCCCGGGCTCGCGCCGTATTTCATCTCCGGCTCGACGGACGACCAGGCCGGCGTCGAGAAGACGTTCGGGGTCCACCGGCCGGGCAGCTCCCTGGCCCACTGGGTCGTGACGATGCCGGGCATGATCGCGGTGATCAACGGGGTGCTCGCGGGATTGATCGTGGGTCTCGCCGTCAACACCGTGGCCCACATGGTCATGAGCGAGGCGATCCTCGCCGGTGCGCTCGTCGGGGTGGTGGTTCCGGCGATCCTCGCGCTCCGCTCGCGGAGCTCGATCCGCTGGCTGCTGGGCGCCTACCGGCCGAACTTCCCGTCCGACCAGCAACCCCTTCTATCCCCGCTGGTCGCCGCCGACCGCAGCAAGGACGGACCCGGCCAGGCGGGCTCGTGACGCGTCGTCGGTCATGATCGTGTCGGTGACGACCGCTCGGAGCCCGAGGGCTTCGACGGCCGGGACGAGCCCGCGGTCGACGGTGTCCATCACGAACGTGTCGATCAGTCCGGCGTAGCCGCGGGCCACGCCGAGGGCCGTCGGCTCGTGGCCGAGCGAGGCGAGCATCCGGTCGGCCGGTCCCTTGAGCGCCTTGCCGCCGATGATCCCGCTGACCGCGACGACGCGGGTCCCGCGATCACGGGCCCCGGCGAGGGCCTCGGTCATCCCGGGCACCGCGAGGATCGGCCCGACCGAGACGATCGGGTTCGACGGCGCGATGACCACGACGGACGCCGCGTCGATCGCCGCTGCGACCTCCGGCGTCGGACGCGCTGCCTCGATGCCGTCGAACCGGACCTCGCGGACCTCCGGTGCCTGGCGGAGCCGGACGAAGTAGTCCTGGAACGCGATCCATCCCTCATCGGTGCGGACCTGGGTCCGGACCGGCTCGTCGGTCATCGGCAGGATCGTCGCCACGACCCCGAGGCGGGCCTGGAGCTGCCGGCACACGTCGGTCAGCCGGGCGCCGCCCCGCAGTCGTTCCGTCCGGACGATGTGGGTGGCCAAGTCGTGGTCGCCGAGGCGGAACCAGCCCTCCTCGCCGTACCGCTCGAGGGCGCCCATGACGTTCCAGCTGTCGCCCGCCAGGCCCCAGCCGAACTCGGGATTCTCGAGGCCGGCGAGCGTGTACATCACCGTATCGTGGTCGGCGCAGACGAGGAGCCCATGCCGCTCCGTGTCGTCGGCGGTGTTCGCGACGACCGTCAGGCGCTCTCCGACGACCGCCTGCAGGCCCTCCGCGAGCTTTGCGCCGCCGACACCGCCGGCAAGGGCGACGACCTGGCCGGACGTCATGCGGCCGGTCCCGGCCGGATGTGCGCTCCACGCTCGTTTGCCGCCCTGACGACGGCAGCCGGGCGCCAGACGTGCGCATGGCGATCATCCGGCCTTGTTGTCGCGTGCGGATCTGGCCAGTTGTGCAGCGCGTGCTCGCTACGAGGACCTGGCCGCGCGATCCGTCCCCGGCGCGTGCGCTGGGGGCTCATCTGGCAGGGTCGCGCGCGGGTCGCGCGCGACCGCGAGCTCGGCGCCGCTCGCCGCGCGCCCCGGTGGTGGCGTCGCTCCCGGCACACGTGCATGGGGCGCTCATTGGTCACGCGTCGAGGATCGCCCCGACCTCGCCGATCCGATCGATCGTCTCGCGGTCGAAGGGGCCCGGCAGGCGGGCGATCACGGTCCCGAACCCGAGGTCGCGGTACGGGGCGATCGCCTCGGCCACGAGCGCCGGCGGGCCGAGCAGCACGGGATTGGCGGCCATGTCGTCGGCGCCATTGATGGCGAGCAGCTCGGCATAAGCTGCCTCGGCGCCCTCGACCGTGTCCCGGATCGTGATCGGGAAGCTCACGGTCAGGTCGATCGACGAGCGGTGCCGGCCGACCGTCGCGCAGTGCTCGTCGAGCGTATCGAGCTTGGCCCGGACCTCGTCCACCGTGCCCGACGTGTTCCAGGCGTCGGCGCGCAGTGCCACGGTGCGGAGCGTCTTCGTCGGGCCGGATCCGCCGACCAGGATCGGCAGGTGGGCCTGGATCGGGCGCGGCCGGCAGAGCGCATCCCGGAGCTGGTAGAAGCGCCCGTCGTGGTCGAAACGCTCGCCGTCGAGCAGGCGGCGCATGAGCATGACCGCCTCGTCGAGTCGGTCGAGTCGCTCGCCGAACCCGGACCCCCACGCCTCGATGCCGAAGGCCTCGTGCTCGCGCTCGAACCACGCGCCGCCGATGCCGACGATCGCCCGCCCGTTGCTGACGTTGTCGACGGTGGTGGCGATCTTGGCGGTCAGCCCCGGATTGCGGAACGTGTTGGCGCCGACCATCAGGCCGAGGCGGACGCGGGTGGTCATGGCGGCGGTCGCGGCGAGGAGCGACCAACCCTCGAAGATCGGCTGCTCCCACGGCCCGAAGATCGCGAGGAGGTGGTCCCACGTCCAGATCGAGTCCCAGCCGGCGGCTTCTGCGGCGAGGGCGGCGTCACGCCATTGCGGCCAGGTTGCCTGCTGCGACCACAGCTGCGCGCCGAACTTCACGGGCGTCCTCCGTCGATGCGTGAGAGGGCATTGTCGCCGAACGATCGGCCGAAGGGCCGCGCCCGCCGCGGGCCGCCGAACCACGTCGCCGGGCTACGAACCCTCCGGCGTCGGCCGGTGCTCGTGGAGGCGGAACCGGCACTCCTCGCGGAAGCCGATCCGCTCGTAGACCCCGCGACCGGCCGGCGACGACTGGAGGGTCGCGATCCGCAGCCCCGCGTCACGTGCCGCCAGGAGGGCATGGCGGGTCATCGCCTCCCCGTATCCCCGGCGTCGGGCATCGACGACCGTGACGACGGTGTACACCCCGGCGACGCCGGCGGCGGTGTGGAGGCGCGCGGTCGCGACCGGGCGGCCGTCAACGGAACCCAGCCAGCGCGTCGGGACGCCGTTCGGCTCGCGGAAGCCGGTCTCGACCGCCACGGCCGCCGTGCCGGCGGCAACCAGCTCGGTCGCGGTCTGGTCGGTCCAGTCCTCCGGGAAGCCGTGGCCGATCACGCCCAGGAAGCCGTCGAGGGCGTGCGTGTCGAGCACGGGCTGGATCTCCAGCTCGGCCGGCGGCGGCGCCTGGGCGGGGTCGGCCAGATTCGCGAGGTCCATCGCCATCCCGGGGATGTCGTCGAGGAAGACGACGCCGCGCGTGGCCAGACGCGCGCTCAAGTCCGCGGGCTCGTCATCGGGGCCGACCCACCAGAAGAACGCTCGATCGCCGAACGCCTGGACGGTCGCGCCGATCGCCGCCTCGACGGACGCCTCGTCCGGACCGCCGAACCGTGCACGGACGACCTCGTTGACGTCGGGCGAGCGCACATCGCTGAGATAGGCGAGGACCTCCGGCGTGTCGACGAGGCGCTCGCCGGGTAGCTGCCGACGGCGCACCGCCGATGCCCGGAAGTCGTCGACGATCGCGGCGCGAAGCGCGTCGGCCGAGAGGTCCGTCCGCGGCGGGACCGCTCGGGCGGGGATGACGGTCACGCGTCCAGGAGCTCGCGCACCTCGGGCAGGCGCTCGAGGGTCTCCGCGTCGTAGGGCGACATCGCGTCGATGATGATGTGGCGGAACCCGAGCTCGACGATCGGCCGGAGCTCGTCGGCGATCTTCGCCGGCGTGCCGACGTAGGCGAGGTCATCGTCCGCGAGCGTGTCGCCGTTCGCGGCCGCATTGGCCGCCAGTACGCGCCGGGCCTCGGCCGGGTCGTCGCGGATCGCCAGCCAAACCGAGGTCGTCCGCTCGATCTCGTCGGGGTTGCGCCCCACCTCCGCGCATCGCTCGCGAAGGATCGCGTCCTTCTCGCGGAGGTCGTCGAGGGTGCCACCCGCGTTCCATGCGTCGGCGTAGCGGGCGGTTGTCCGCAGCGTCTTCTTCGGGCCGGACCCGCCAATGAGGATCGGTAGCCGGGCCTGGACGGGCTGCGGCTCGACGAGGGCGTCCCGCATCCGATAGAAGCGCCCGACGTGCTCGCCGATCCGCTCCCCATCGAGCAGGCGACGCAGGAGCGAGACCGACTCGTCGAGGCGGTCGAGGCGCTCGCCGAAGCCCGAGCCCCAGGTCTCGAACCCGTAGCCCGTGTGCTCGCGCTCGAACCAGGCACCGCCGATGCCGAGCACCGCGCGACCCCCCGAGATCTGGTCGAGCGTCGTCGCCAGCTTCGCGGTCAGCCCCGGGTTCCGGAACGTGTTCGCCCCGACCATCAGCCCGAGCGTCGGGCGGTCCGTCAGGGCCGCGAAGGCGGCCAGGGTCGTCCAGCCCTCGAGGATCGGCTGCTGCCAGGGACCCACGATCGACATCAGGTGGTCCCACGTCCAGAGGCTGTCGAGGCCGGCCCGATCGGCCCGGATCGCCGCATCGCGGAGGGGGGCCCACGAGCCCGTCTGGGGCCAGAGCAGGGCGCCAACGCGAACGGTCATCGGTCACCTCGGATCGTGCTGGAGACGCTCCGGCCGCGTGGCCGCCGCCGGAGCGGGATCAGGGCCATCAGGCCGTCAGCTTGGGCAGGACCTCACGGCCGAACGTCTCGATCCACTCGGCCTGGTTCCGGCCGACGTTGTGGAGGTAGATCTGGTCGAAGCCGAGGTCGAGATACCGCTGGATCTGGGCCCGGTGCTGCTCCGGGTCCGAGGAGATGAGCATCCGGCCCTCGAAGTCCTCCGCACGGACGAGCTTGGCCATCTGCTCGAAATCGAGCGGGCTGCGGATGTCCTGCTTGGGGAACTTCATGCCGCCGTTCGGCCATTCGGTCATCGCGTTGGCCATCGCCGCCTCGTCGGTCGGCGCCCAGGAGAGATG
The DNA here is from genome assembly GCA_035577485.1 of Verrucomicrobiia bacterium. GTDB lineage: Bacteria > Chloroflexota > Limnocylindria > Limnocylindrales > CSP1-4 > CF-46. Next base: position 5,367 of record DATLVO010000292.1, on the reverse strand, counting down.
GAGCTGGAGGATGTAGCGGAACGTTGCCGGGTCCTTGCCGACCTCCCGGCAACCCTCCTCGCACTTCTCCCGGATCATCTCGAGCTTCGATTCCGGCGCCCCGACCGTGATCACGCCCTCGGCGTATTGGCCGGTCCGCTTCGCGGTGACCGGTCCCGCGGTCGCGATGTAGATCGGCGGCGGCTCATCGGGCATCGTCCAGAGCCGGGTCGCCTCGAGCTTGAAGTACTTGCCGTCGTGCTTGACGTCCTTGCCCCGGCTGCCGAACAGCTTCTTGATGAGCTCGATCGCCTCGAACATTCGGTTGATCCGGTCGGGCGTCTCGGGCCAGTAGCCGGCCACGATGTGCTCGTTCAGCGCCTCGCCGCTGCCGAGCCCGAGCCAATGACGGCCCGGGTACATGGCCGCGAGCGTCGCCGAGGCCTGGGCCACGATCGCCGGGTGCATCCGGAACGACGGGCACGTCACGCCCGGCCCGATGTCGCCCCTCGTCCGCTCGCCGATCGCGGTCATCACGTTCCAGACGAACGCCGCCTGGCCCTGCTGCGGGACCCACGGCTGGAAATGGTCGGCGGCCATCACGCCGCTGAAGCCATGCTCCTCGGCGAGCGCCGAGTAGCCCACGACCTCCTGTGGCCCGAACTGCTCGAGCATCGCCGCGTAGCCGATTGTCGGGGTGGCCATCGCGGTCAGTCCTCCAGGTGGTCGTGGACGGCGTCGACCTCGATCAGGAACGTGATCCGCGGGTACTTGCGGAACGAGGCGACCTGCGCGGCGCTCGGGCCTTCGGGGTGGTACCGGTCGGCGAGGGCGAGGATGTCGGCGAGGGCTCGCTCGCCGACCGCGGTCTCGAGGACCTGGCCGGTCAGGCCGAGCCACGCGTAGCCGTCGGAGCCGGTGATCGCGAGCGAGGCCCGTCCGTCGCGGCCGAGGTTGGCCGGCCAGCGCCGGCCGATCCGGCTGTTGATCAGGATCCGGCCGTCGTCCTCGAGCCGGTACCAGATCACCGCCTGGCGCGGCGCGCCGTCGGGGTCGATCGTGGCGAGCGCGGCGAAGCGCGGCTGTTCGAGGAAGGTCCGGAACCGAGTCGCCAAGGTGGGCGCGACGATCGGATGGGGGCGGGCAGGCTCCATCTCACGATGGTAGCCGAGGCGTCGCTCGCGGGCCTTCGATGGTGCGGTTGGGCGCTGCGGAGTCGGGCCCCGGATTCGTGCCGCGGACGGATGCCGCGAGCCGTTACCCTCTCGGCTGCCGGGGGACGGAGGGACGAGGCGTGATCATCTACGGCTGGGTCCGGCGCGGGATCCACCTGGCCTCGAAGGCCGACTATTGCGTGACCTGCGGCACGGTGACCGACCACGCGATCGTGCGGATCGCCACGATCGGGACGCTGTTCTGGGTCCCGATCCTGCCGATCTGGCTCTCACACGCGCTCATCTGCGATCGGTGTGGGTCGCGGCGCAAGCTCGGCTGGCGGCAGGTCCGCGCGGCATTGTCGAGCGGGCTCCTGCCGTCGCCGCCGCGACCGGAGTGGCCGGCCTACGCCCGCCGTGTCTTCGAGGAGACGTCCCGGACGCCGCGCGAGTCCGACCTCGACCGGATCGAGAAGAACCCGAAGCGCGGGCCGTGGGACCTGTATCTCAAGGCCTGGTTCGTGGTCGTCCCGGCCGTGGTCGGCGGCCTGATCGTGGCTTCGCTGATCCCGTAGGGCTTCGGCCAATCAATCGTCCGGATTGCAACCCCGGGTTGCAGGAACGACGCCGGTCGCCTGGATGCGGCCGCCACTGCCGTCCCGGTTTGCATTGGCAGGACGAATCCGGCTCCCAACGTGGATACCGCCACCGGGAGTTGCGTTGCGCCGTTCCCGGCCGGAGTCGCCAGAGATCAGTCGGCGCCCGAGATCAGTCGGCGCCGGCACGTGCGGGGCGGGCGCGGACCCTCGGGGCGGCGCCGCGGACCCGGCGCCCGATCGCCCGCCGTGCCGCGGTCAGCTGGAGCGTCTCCATCGGCCGCGGCTTCGACGGCGTGGCCGCCGGCTTCCCGATCAGGTATCCCTGACCGAGATCGACGCCCAGCGCCCTGAGCGTCGCGAGGTCGGCGCGACGCTCGATGCCCTCGGCGAGGAGCTGGGCCCCGATCCGGCCGCCGAACGACACGAACGCCTCGACGAGGGCCTGCTTCGCGTCGTCGTGGGCGATCCCGTACACGATCTCGCGGTCGATCTTGATGACCGACGGGCGAAGCGACGCGATGAGCGAGAAGCTCGCGTAGCCGGCCCCGGCGTCGTCGACCGCGAACCCGAAGCCGAGCCGTCGGAGCGCCTTCACCTGCTTGACGAGGGGAACGATGTCCGAGACCGCCTGCTGCTCGGTGCACTCGAGCGTGATCTGGCGCGGCGACAGGCCGGCGGACCGGATCATCGACGCGAACGCCTTCGCCTCGAACTCGTCATCGAGGAGGCTCGCCGGCGTGAAGTTGATCGCGAGATGGATGGGGCTCGTGCCGCTCGCCTTGCGGGCGGCATGGATCGCGGCGACCCGCGAAAGGATCGTGCGGACGATGAACGAGTCGAGCTCGATCGTGCGATCCGTGTCGATCGCGGCCTGGACGATGTTGGTGATCGACTCCTGGAGCCCGGGCATATGAGGCCGAAACAGGCACTCGTACTCGACGAGGTCGCCCGTCGCCAGCTCGACGATCGGCTGGTACGCGATCGTGTGGACGTTCTTCAGCGTGAAGAAGTAGTCGAGCATCTTCGTCTGCATGAGCTGGCCGGTCTGGGCCATGCCGATCCGCTCGGCGAGCCCCGACTGCTGGACTGCGGCGGACAGGGCCATGAGGTGACGCTCGCCCTCGGGCAGGGCGGCGTCGAGGGTGACGAGACCGAAGGCCGGGGAATGGACCGCCTCGGCAACCTGGTGCGCCCGGGCGTCGGTCAGCTCGTCGGCCGGACCGATGACGACGATCCCGGCATCGAGCTCGTAGACGTGCCCATTCGGGACGACGTCGGCGAGGCGCCGGGCAAAGCGGATGTCACGCGACCAGAGCAGGCGCTGGTCGCCATCGGTGCGTCTTGCCCCCGTCAGGAATCGCACGTACGAACCTTGAAACCTCCCGGGTCATGGCCGTGCGTTGCCGCTGGGTCGGCCGCACGGATCCCCGCTGGCATCGTATGCCGGCGGGAGCCGCGTCGGACCGGCCGAGGGTCCGGGTGGGAACCGGACCGAAGTCCTACTCGGCGACCCGGTAGCGCGTCTCGTCGACCGACGTCCCGTCGAAATCGATCGCGCGGACGGTTCCGTCGGTCTGCCAGCCGCATGCCTCGTAGAAGCGGCGACCCGGCGTATTGGCGCTGAGCACCCACAGGATCAGCGGCTCGAAGCCGGCCGTCTGGAGGTCGAGCGTCGCCGCCTCCAGGAGCGCCCGACCCAGGCCGTGGCCCTGGGCCGGCGGATCGACGTAGATCGCATAGACCTCGCCGGCGAGATCGGGCAGGTCGTGGTCGCGAGCCGGGCCGGCCAGGACGTAACCCTCGACGCGGCCGTCGAGCTCGACCACGAACAGCGACCGCTGGCCGAGCCCGGCCATGCGCCGCAGCCAGGTCTCCCGGCTCGGGTCGATCTCCATTCCTTCGAGGACCGCGCGGGGGACGATCCCCCGGTACGCCGCCTGCCACGACCGGACGTTGATCTCGGCGATCCGGCCGGCGTCGTCCGGCCCGGCGGCACGGACGGTCGCCCGGCCGGATGCCTCGGCCCGGGTCATCGCGACCGCTCGCCGGCCCGCGTCATCGCAGCCGCTCGCCGGCCCGGACCGGCAGATCGAGGCGGTTGGCCGGAGGGGCGAGGGGGCAGGCGTACTTCGGGTCGAACGCGCACGACGGTTGGAACGCGAAGTTGAAATCGAGGACGAGGGAGCCCGGCTCCCGGCCGGGCCCGAGGTCGGCGCTCTTCGCGCTGTCGAGCAGGTACCGGCCGGCGCCGTAGGTCTCGCTGCCGTTCGTGGCGTCGCGGAAGGGGAGGAAGAGCCCGCCGGCGTAGCCGGCCATCCAGTACAGGTCGAGCCGGCGGGACCCGTCGGGGAACGGAACCGTCACCGATCCGATCCGCCGGAAGGACATGGCGCCGCCGACGCTGACCGGCAGCTCGATCGCGAGTCCGCCCAGCCCGCCGAGGCCGAGGCCGCCCGACATCGCGGCATCCGCGGCCTCGACGCGGACCTCGAACCGGAGGCCCGGGTCATGGTCGAAATGTTGGGCCCGGAACGACGCTCGTTCTGCCGGCAGGACCGGCGACTGCGGGTGCTCGCGGAACAACGTCTCGCGGGTCGTCCGCCAGTGGGCGAGCGCTCCGACCGCGTCGGTCGCGGCCTGCTGCCGGACCTCGGCGTACAGCGTCGAGATCCGGCGCCGCCAGTCCGCGAGGTCGAGGATGGCGTCGAGGTCGTTCGGACCGTCGTCGGCGTGCATGCTCCGCGGGCGCGTCGGGCTCAGCGCCGGTCGACGGATCGGAAGAGGATCAGGCCGCCGAGCAGGATCAGGAGCACAGGCCAGAGGCTGCCCCAGCGGATCGCCGGCATCGCGATGCCGAGCGTCCGGTCGAGGAAGTAGTAGACGCCGATCCCGAGGATGATCAGCCCGAAGACGATCGACGCGGTGCTCGGCCCGCGATCCCGCCTGGTCCGGTCGCGGGGCGGGAACCAGGGAGGCTCACGCCACTCGCTCGCGGGCCGCCCGGACGGCGGTGGCGGCGCGCCGGTCGGATCGGGGGCGCCTCCGGGCGGATCGACGGGCGGGGTCGGGCTCGGGTTCGTGTCGGTCATCGATCGCCGTTCCTCGAAAGGACCGCGTCGCGCGCGGGAGGGCCATCGTAGCCCGGACCGCCGCGCACCGGAAGTCGGTGGTCGGGGCGTTCGACGCCGCGTGCGACAATCCGGCGGTTGACGTCGCGCCGGCACCGATGCCCAGTCAGGTGACGTCCCACCCGGACGCTCGACCCGGGCGTCTCGTTGGGCGTCGCGATCGTCGGCCGGCGGGCGCAGAGGAGGACGAGGAGACGTGGTGATGGATTCGGCCGAGATCGGCGTCTTCGGCGGCTCGGGCTTCTACTCGCTGCTCGACGACGTCCGGGAGATCAAGGTCGACACGCCGTACGGTCCGCCGTCCGACTCGTTCTTCCTCGCCACGGTCGCGGGCCGTCGCGTCGCGTTTCTCCCGCGCCACGGCCGGCGCCACACGATCCCGCCCCACCTGATCAACTACCGGGCGAACGTCTGGGCGATGCGCTCGCTCGGCGTCAAGGCGGTCATCTCGCCCTGCGCGGCCGGATCGCTCCAGCTGACCGTCAAGCCCGGTGACTTCGTCGTCTG
>DATLVO010000291.1:0-5130 GCA_035577485.1 Verrucomicrobiia bacterium | reverse complement strand
GAACGCCTATCTCGGCGGCCTCGAGCCCGAAGTGACCCACCTCCGCGAGGTCGAGGCCTCCGGCATCGCCCGGCGCGACGACGCCCGATGGTCGGGCGCGCTCGAGGTGATCCCGACAAAGGCCGACTACGTCCTCGACCTGATCCGGGCGAACAGCCTCTGGCCGCTCCTGTCGGGCCTCGCCTGCTGCGCGATGGAGATGATGTCGAGTGCCACGTCGCGCAACGACATGGATCGCTGGGGGATGTTCCCGTTCCGGGCCAGCCCACGCCAGGCCGACGTGCTGATCGTGGCCGGCACCCTCACGACGAAGATGGCCGGCCCCCTCGTCCGGCTCTGGGAGCAGATGCCGGAGCCGAAGTGGTGCGTCGCCATGGGCGATTGCACCTGCTCCGGCGGTCGCTACAAGCGGAGCTACGCGACGGTCGAGGGGATCGACCGGGTCATGCCCGTCGACGTCTACGTCCCGGGCTGCCCGCCGCGTCCGGAGGGCCTGATCTACGGGATGATGAAGCTCCAGCAGATCGTCAAGGATCGCCGCGGCCACTGGCCCGACCGGGCCGTCGGACCGACCGTCCCGGAGGACGTCTAGTGGATCCCGCGCTCAAGCGCCGGCTGGCGAGCCGGTTCGGGGAGCGACTGACCGCGCCGATCCACCAGCGCCACGACGAGACCGAGATCCGGATCGGACCCGGCGACGTGCCGGATGTCTGTCGGACGCTCCACGACGAGCCCGAGTTCGCCTTCCTCGTCCTCGCCGACCTGGCCGGCGTCGACACGGGCACCACGATGCAGGTCGTGTACCACCTCTGGAGCGAGACGAGCTCCGACTGGCTGCGCATCGTCGCGGACGGCCTGACCCGCGACGATCCGCGCGTCCCGTCGGTGACCTTCCTCTGGAAGGGTGCCGAGTGGATGGAGCGCGAGGCCTACGACATGTTCGGCATCACGTTCGAGGGCAACCGCGACCTCCGCCGGATCTACATGCCACCCGACTACCAGAGCTTCCCGCTGCGGAAGGACTTCTTCCTGCCCGACGACGCGGCCCGTTCGCCGGGTGCCGGCGTCCGCCACATGGAGCAGGTCCACGTGCCCCGGGCGGGCCGGCCGGCGACGACGATCCGGAAGGCACCCGCATGACGAGCGCGCCGCCGCGCGGGCAGCAGGAGGTCCCGTCGGACGACCCGCGCGTCCAGCTCGACGAGGCGCTTGGCGTCTTCGAGCCCGTCCCGCCCTACCCCCCGCGAACCGAGCGCGAGGCCGAGTTCTACACGCTCGGCGACGGCGAGATGTTCATCAACATGGGGCCCCAGCATCCCTCGACCCACGGCGTCCTGCGGATCGTGCTGAAGATCGACGGGGAGAACGTCGTCGACCTCGACCCGGTCCTCGGCTATCTCCACCGCGGCGTCGAGAAGCTCTGCGAGAACGCCGACTACCACCACTCGATCGCCTACCTCGACCCGCTCGAGTACATCAGCTCGCTCTTCTGCGAGTGGCCGGGGGTCATGGCGTTCGAGAAGCTGCTCGACGTCACGCCGCCGCCCCGGGCCGAATACCTGCGGGTCCTGAGCAGCGAGCTCAACCGGATCCTGTCGCACTCGATGTTCATCGGCTGGATGGCGCTCGACCTGGGTGGCCTCACGCCGATCCTGTACGGCCTCATCGAGCGCGACGAGATCGCCGAGATGCTCGCGGCCCTGACGGGCCAGCGCCTGCTCTTCAACTACTTCCGGATCGGCGGCGTCAACGGCGACCTCAACCACGAGTTCCTCAGCCGCCTCGGCGACTGGATGAGCCGGGCGACGACGCAGATCGACGCGAACCTCGGACTGCTCAACGAGAACGAGATCTTCGTCCGCCGGATGCGCGGCCTCGGGACGATGGACCAGGCCACCGCGCTCCGGATGTGCATGACGGGCCCGAACATCCGGGCGACGGGCATCCCTCTCGACTTCCGGCGCGCCCACCCGTACTCGGTGTTCCCCGAGCTCGACTTCGACATCCCGACCCGCGACGAGGGCGACTGCCTGGCGCGCTATCTCGTCCGGGTCGACGAGATCAAGCAGAGCCTCCGGATCATCGACCAGTGCCTCAACCAGATGCCCGACGGGCCGATCATGGCCAAGCTCCCGCGGCTGCTCCGCCCGCGCCCGGGCCGGGCCTACGCCGCGGTCGAGGGCCCGCGCGGCCAGTACGCCGCGTACGTGATCAGCGACGGCACCGACCAGCCGTTCCGGATGCGGATCCACGACCCGTCGTTCGTCCACCTCCAGGCCGTCGGCACGCTGATGCCGGGCCACCTGATCGCCGACGCGATGGCCGTGATGGCGAGCCTCGATCCGATCATGGGCGGAGTCGACAAGTGAGGCCCTTGGGCGACCCGCGCCTGTCTGCGCCAGATGACAGCCTGGCGAGCACTAGGTCAGGGTCCGACCCCACGGCACGCGCATTGCGAACCCCCGTTCGTCGAGGGCGGCTAACTCCGGCGCCCGTCCGGCTCGCTGGGGCGCCGCGGCAGGGGGCCGGCCCGGCTAAGGCGCACGTGGCTGCCATCTGGCACGTTCGGGGTGGCCGCCGGACCGAGGGTCGCCGATGACCGCGGTCGCCAGGTCGTGGAACCGGCTCACCCTTGCCGGGAAGATCATCTTCACGCTGATCCCGATCCTGATCGTCCTCACGGTCGGGCTGCTCGCCGTGATCCTCATCCTCGGCAAGCCGATCGTCGACTTCCTCGCCGCGAACCTGTGGCTCGTCCGGTTCGTCGTCGCCGCGACGGCCGTGCTCCTGATGAGCGTCCCGACCGCCTTCCTGATCATCTACATGGAGATGAAGGTCATCGCCCTGATGAACCTCCGGATCGGGCCGGACCGGGTCGGGCCGTTCGGGTCGCTCCTGTCGGTCGTCCACGGGCTCAAGGTCCTGATGAAGGAGGACTTCAGCCCGACCGGCGCCGACCGCCTCGTCTTCACGCTCGCCCCGATCGCGGTCTTCATGGCGACGATCATGACCCTCCTCGTGATCCCGTTCGCGCCTGGCCTCTTCGGGGCCGACATGAACATCGGGCTCCTGTACCTCTTCTCCGTCAGCGGCCTCACGGTCGTCGGGCTGCTCATGGCCGGCTGGTCGAGCTTCAACAAGTACTCGCTTCTTGGCGGGCTGCGGTCCGCCGCGCAGGTGATCAGCTACGAGATCCCGCTGACCCTGTCGGTGGTCGGGCTGCTCCTGCTGGCCGGGACGATGAGCCTCAACCAGATCGTCCTCCAGCAGGGTCCGCACCTGGTGAACGGGGCGGCGACAGGCGGCTGGTTCACCGACTGGTTCGTCTTCCGCCAGCCGCTCGGCGCCCTGATCTTCTTCATCGCCGCGACGGCGGAGGCGAACCGGACCCCGTTCGACCTGACCGAGGCCGACTCGGAGATCGTCGCGGGCTTCGCGACGGAATACTCGGGGATGCGGTTCGGGTTCTTCTTCTTCGCCGAGTACGTGAACGTCTTCGTCATCTCGGCGCTGTTCGTGACGCTGTTCTTCGGCGGCTGGAACGCACCCTTCCCGTGGCCGTGGCCGGTCAACCTCGCGCTCGACCCGGGCTCGCTCGGGATCGGGCTCCTGATCCTGATCGCGGTCGTGCCGGTGATCGGAACGCTGATCCTTGCCGCGCCGTTCTTCGTGGCCCGGAGCTCGATGCCCGCCTGGCAGGCGCTCGTCATCGGCTTCGTCCTGTTCAACCTGCTGGCGGTCGTCGCGATCGGCGGCTGGGCCTTCATCAGCCTCGACTGGGTCGCCGGTCTGCTCTGGTTCCTCGGCAAGAGCTACGTATTCGTGTTCACGTTCGTGTGGATGCGGGGAACCCTGCCCCGCGTCCGGATCGACCAGCTGATGGGGTTCGCCTGGAAGTGGCTGCTACCCGCGTCGCTGCTCAACCTGTTCGTGACGGCGGCCGCGATCGTCATCGTCGGTCCGCGCGCGTGAGGCCCGCCCGATGATCCCGCTGCCCGGTCTCGGCATCGTCAAGGGCATGAGCCTGACGCTCCGCAGGTTCTTCGAGCCGAAGGCGACGATCAAGTACCCCGAGGTGCGCATCGACGTCCCCCACAAGTTCCGCGGGCGCCTCCAGCTCCTCTACGACGAGTACGGCACGCTGAAATGCGAGACCTGCTTCCAATGCGCCCAGGCCTGCCCGATCGAGTGCATCGACATGGGCGGGATGGACACGAAGGGCCGCTACCACATCCACTGGGGAGCGCCCGAGACGTACGGCGAGCGTCGTGACGAGTCCGCGCTCCGGCGCTCGGGCCGGCCGGTCCCGGACCAGGCCTTCGCCCACTTCGATCCGATCGCGACCGGACCGGTCGACGAGATTCTCGAACGCTTCGACCACGACCCGAAGCGGATGCTCGAGATCCTCGAGGCGACCCAGGAGGCGTACGGCCACCTGCCGGTCGGGGCCCTGAAGCTGATCAGCCAGAGGACCGGGGCCTGGTACGCGATGATCTACGGGACCGCCACGTACTACCGCCATCTGCGGTTCGAGCCACCGGCCGCCGAGCCCCTTGTGGCCGCGACGGCCGACGCCCGGCAGGGTCGGGAGACGGCCTACCTGGCGGGCCTCGACGCGTCGCTCGCCGGCTCCGGCTCCGGCAAGAGCCCGCGGGGCGGCCAACGGACGACCGGCAAGCGGCGGGGATCGCCACCCGGACCCGGACCGGCCCGGGCATGAGCCGATGACGACGATCCTCGCCACCCCGAAGGAGTGGCCCGCGATCCTGCTCCGGCGCGACGCGCCGGCCGACCCTCTCGACCTCGCCGCCGCCCAGGCGGCGGGTGCGTTCGCCGGCCTCCGACGTGCGGTCCAGGACCTCGGCCCGACGGCGACGATCGACACGGTCGCCGGGTCCGGGTTGCGTGGCCGCGGCGGCGCCGGCTTCCCGACGGGCGAGAAATGGCGGGCCGCGGCGGCGGTCGACGCCCCGCGGCGGGTCGTCGTCGGGAACGGCTACGGAGCGGACCCCGCGTCCCTCACGGATCGGACGCTCCTGGAGCGGGCGCCGTACGCGGTGCTGGAAGGCGCGCTCATCGCGGCCACGGCGATCGGCGCCGACGAGGCGATCATCGCGGTCCGGGCCGAGG
>DATLVO010000290.1:0-8242 GCA_035577485.1 Verrucomicrobiia bacterium | reverse complement strand
GACCACCGGGTACCACTGGCTCGACTTCGCGACCATGAACGCCGCGTAGACCGTCCCATCCGGCGCCACCGTCACGGTCGGATCCCAGGCGTTCACGTTCGACCCGGAGGCCCCCGGAAGCGCAATCGGCGGCCCGAAATGCAGGCCACCGTCGGTCGAGCGGGCAAAGGCGATGCCCTTGCAGCCCATCCACGTCGCGTAGACGTTGCCGAGTAGCGGGTCCGAGGCCTGCTCGACCTCCGCGTTCTGACCGGCACAGGTGCTGACGTTCGTGATCGGGCTGACCGTGTAGGTGGGTGTTGCCGCCACGGCCACGGTCGGGCCGGCGACGAGGGCCAGGGTGCCGGCGACGGCTCCGACGAGCCGGGCGGCCCGCGATGCATGGAACGCGCGATCCATGGCGGTTGCCTCGTGACAAGTGTCCTCGGCGCAGTCTAGCCACGCGCCCGCGAGAACGGCGTCGACGCCCCGGAGATCAACCGCGCGACGCGAGCTCGGCCAGCCGGATGGAGACGACCTTTCTCACCAGCGCCATGGGGATCGGCGCGCTCGCGGGGAACTGGATCGTGCCCTTGCCCGAGAGGTACGGCGCCACCTCGTCGCCGAGGGCCCCCACGACCGTGCCGCTCGCCGGGAACAGGCTGTAGTGCCGCTTGTAGGCGGCGTACGAGACGAGGAATTGGCCGTCGCTCCGGAGCGCCGGCATGTCGTAGGCGATCGACTCCGTGGCGCCAGGGGCGGCGGCGCGGATCGTCGCCCGCAGCTCGTCCATGACGGCGCGCCGGTCGGGAGCCAGGGCGCCGAGGTATTCCTCGACGCCTGTCGGCTTGGCCATCGCGCTGCGGCTACGTGGTGTCGCCGCTGCCGGGTCCGCCGGCCGGCATCGGGCTCATCAGCTGGAAGTAGTTGTCGTCCGGGTCGGCGAGCGTCGCGATCAGCATGCCGGCCGCATCCGGGACGTCCTCGAAGGTGTACGGATCGCGGACGACGATCGCGCCCGCGTCCTTCAGACGCTCGAACTCGCCCTTGACGTCGGCACTCTCGATGTTCCAGATGAGCCGGCCCGGCTGGGCGTTCTTGCCGTGGACCTCGGAGTGCGGGCCGACGGCCACGAACCCGGATCCGATCTGCCAGCCCGCATACCCGCCGTCCTCCATGCCGGGCTTGCCGAACAGCTTCGTGTAGTAGTCGACGAGGCGCTGCGGATCGTCCGACCCGATGAGGATGTTGTTGAAGTTCATGCCTGCCTCCTACTGGTCCAGAAACGAGAGCGCCGTCGCGGCGACGAGCGGGGATGCGGCCATGTTGTAATGAGTGAGACCGGGCAGGATCGCGAGCGCGTGGCCGCCGGCCGGCCGCCCCTCACCCATCCAGCCGCCGTCTCGCAGGCCGCCGTCGAGGAGCTTGAAGACCTCGACATAGTGGCTCGGTGGCGCCATGTCGGCGTCCGCGGCGACGATCAGCGTCGGCACCTTGAGCCCACGGACCTCGTCGCTGAAGTCGAAGTCCTTCGCCATCGACTCGCCGATCTTGCCGAGCAGCCTCGGGAAGTCCTCCGGACGCGGCGCAACGCGCTGGTACAGCTTGTACATCGGCGTGTCCTTCATGAACTCCGCCGCATCGGGCCCCACCTGGCCCTGCTGGGCGAGCATCTCCGGATAGATGGCATCGCGGCTCATGTTGGCGGAAATCATCACGAGCCGGCGCACGAGATCCGGATGGCGGACGGCGGTAAAGAACGCGACGCCGCCGCCGAGGGAGTAGCCCATGACGTCGGGCTTCTCGAGACCGAGGTGCTCGATCAGCGCCGCGATGTCGTCGGCCATCAGCCGGGCGTCGATCGGACGGTCGATGTCGGCCGTGCGGCCGTGACCCTGGAGGTCGACCGCGATCACCTGGTGATTCGCGGCGAGGGTCGGGAGGATCGGCCCGAACATCTCGCCCGAGCCGAGCCCGCCGTGCAGCAGGATCAGCGGTCGGCCACTGCCGTGCGTCTCGTAGTAGAGGCGGATCCCGTTGACGTCGGCGTAGGTGCCCGTGCCGGCGATGTCGGTGGTCCAATCGGTGGCCGTCATGGTGTTGCTCCTCGTGGCCTCGCGTGTTCCGTCGAGCTGTTCATCAGACAGGATGTCGGCCAGGAACTCATCGGTCCGCTTGGGTTTCCTCCGATCCGACCGGTGGGTCGACTCGGGCGAGTAGGCTGGCCATGGCGCTCCATCGCATCGGGATCGCTTTGGGGAGGGCTCGTCCGATGACCAGTCCAGAACCCGAGAGATCGCCCCGGCTTCGCCGGACGATCATGGTCGTGACGATCGTTCTGCTTGCGGCCGCCGCCTGGCATCTGTCAAGCGGCGGGTCCCCGGCGCTCGGGCGCCACGCGATCTTCGTCACGAACGTCGCGACCGGGATGGCGACTCCCTGGCGGTCGGCTGTCGATCGCGACCTCTGGGCGCCGAACTGGTCAGCTGACGGAACGATGATCGCCTGGCATGAGACCACGGCGGCCGACTCCCCCGCCGACCTCTTTGTCGCCGCCCGGGACGGAACGGCTGTGCGACGGGTTGCGGCTGGTTCCCACGCCGAATGGTCACCGGACGGGCGTCGGCTGGTCTTCGAGGGGCAGCTCGAGGAGGCGGGCAACTTCGACATCTACGTCCTCGATCTCGGCACCGGGACGGCGCGCCGGCTGACGCACGATCCGGCGCTGGACTGGGCGCCGTCGTGGTCGCCGGACGGTCGCTTGATCGGGTTCACGTCGAGGCGAACGGGGTCGGATCAACTGTACGTCGTCAATGTCGAAGGCGGATCCGAGCATGCCGTGACGAGCGGGCCCGGTTCATCCGTCCGCCTCCACTGGTCGCCGGACGGGACGCGGATCGCCTTCGGTTCCGATCGAGCGGGCGATGCCGAGGTGTACGTCGCGGATGCGGACGGGTCGAACGCCGTCGCCCTCACCGACAACACCGCCGCGGACTGGGATCCGGCCTGGTCACCCGACGGACGGCGGCTCGCGTTCCTGTCGTACCGCGACGGTCCGGCTCAGCTCTACACGATGAATGCCGACGGTTCGAACCAGGTCAGGCTCACCCGCGACCTCTCGATGGAGGAGACGGGCGGATTCGCGTGGTCGCCGGATGGCCTCTCGATCATCCACGCCGCTGCCGTTCGAGGCGGTTGAGATCGGCGAGGGCCGATGAGTCCGGCCGGGCTCCCGAGTCTGATCAGATGTCGAGGCCGACGCGAGCCTCATCATGTCCAACACGCAGGCAGAGGTGCGACGTGGGTTCGTGGCCGAAGGGCATCAGTGCCATCACGGTGTTCACGGAGGATCTCGAGGCCACGAAACGGTTCTACGGGGAGGTGTTCGGCCTGCCCGTCCACTACGAGGACGACGCGTCGGCCGTGTTCAACTTCGGGAACACGCTCATCAACCTGCTGAAGGCGAGCGAGGCCCGCGACCTCATCGCGCCGGCCCCGGTCGCGTCACCCGAGGCTGGAGCCCGCGTCCAGTTCACGATCGAGGTCGACGACGTCGACAGGATGTGCGCGGAGCTCGCCAAGCGCGGGGTCGAGCTGTTGAACGGCCCGATGGATCGCCCGTGGGGCATCCGGACGGCCGCCTTCCGCGATCCCGGCGGCCACATCTGGGAGATCGCGAAGTAGGCGGCCATCGTTATTCGGAAGGACGGCCCGGATGATCCGCGTCGGTTCGATCGTGATCCGGGTCGACGACCTGCCGCGGCAGGCCGCGTTCTGGGAGGCGGCGCTCGGCTACGAGCGCCGGGCCGGCGAGGAGGACGACTTCATCCTGCTCCGACCGAAGGATGGCAGCGGCCCGAACGTCTCCCTCGATCGGGTCCACTCGAAGCTGCAGGTGCCGCCGCGGATCCATCTCGATCTGTACACCGAGGACCAGGCGGGCGAGGTCGAGCGCCTGATCGGCCTGGGTGCGACGGAGGTCCACTGGGACAAGCGACCGCCCGACGCGGACTACGTGATCCTCGCCGATCCCGAGGGCAACCGGTTCTGCGTGGTGGACATCACGCTCTAGTCGTTCGTGAGCGTTCGGAACCGCTTGGTGACAGGCTTCGTCTCGGCGCCTACCTTCACGGGGTCCCGATCATGAAGATCCGTCGTTCCGTCGCAACCGTGCTGTTGCTCGCCCTCGTCGTCGGCTGCTCGTCGACCGCGCCGTCGCCACCACCACCCGGCGCGTCCGGGGGCGGCCCGCTGTCGATGGCCGATCTGCGCTACCGGTTGATCGACGCGCTCGGGCCGCTCTGGTACTGCGACCGCGACTTCTATCCGGTGGCGCGTGCGGACGAAGCCGCCCTCGCGGAGCAACGCTTCCCCGAGGTCCAGGCGGACCGCGACGCCTTCGCTGCGATCGTTGCACATCTGGGCATCGCCGCCGGGGCGGCCTTCACGGACGACCAGAAGCTCGCGATCTATCGGGCCTGGAAGGAGCTCAACGCGATCGTCCTGGACCCGGTCGGAGACGGCAGCTACCGCTTCGACTACCGGAACATGCCGGCCCCGGGCGCGAGCGAGGGCCGACGGAGCACGGGGACGATCGATGCCGCAGGCTCGATCGCGATCCAGCAGCAGCAGCCGGCCGGCCAGCCGCCGTGCCCGATCTGCCTGGCCCGAGGGACGCGGATCGCGACGCCCGACGGCGACTTGGCCGTCGAGGATATTCGCGTCGGGATGCCCGTCTGGTCGATCGACATGGCGGGCCAGCGCGTCGTCGCGACGGTCGCCCAGATCGGTCAGACGCCCGTGCCCGACACCCACGAGGTCGTCCGCCTGGTCCTCGACGACGGCCGCGTGCTCCACGCTTCGCCGGGTCACCCGCTCGCCGACGGCCGCCGGCTCGGAACGCTCCGAGCAGGTGACCGGGTGGACGGCGCGACGGTGGTCAGCGCGACCCTCGAGCGATACACGGGCGGATCGACGTTCGATCTCCTGCCCGACGGGCCGACGGGGATCTACATCGCAGACGGCGTGCCACTCGCGTCGACGCTCAGCGAGCTCGCCAGTTCTCGATAGGCTCCGAGCGCGGGGTCGGTCGACTGCTCCTCGCGGATCTGGACGCAGACGTGGTCGGCGCCGGCGTCGAGGTGCGCCCGCACGCGGCTGACGATCGCATCGACATCGCCGATCGCGATCACGGCGTCGATCAGCCGCTCACTGCCGTCACCCTCGACGTCCTGGTCCGACCAACCGAGCCGCCGCAGGTTGTTCGCGTAATTCGGCAGCGCGAGGTAGGTCCTCGCGAAGGCGCGGGCGACCCGGAGGCCGGCCCCGCGATCGGTCGTGAGGACGGCGGTCTGCTCGACGCCGAGGAACGGTTCCGGACCGAGATGCCTGCGCGCGATCGCCGTCTGCTCGACGGGCACGAAATACGGAAGGGCGCCGTCGGCTCGCTCGGCGGCCAGCTCGAGCATCCGCGGTCCGAGCGCCGCCAGGACGAGCGGAACAGGCTCCTCCGCCTCGGGCGCGGTGTAGGCCGCGGCCCCCATTGCGTCGAGGTATGCCCCCATCGCCTCCACGGGCTTGCCGTACGTGCCGCCGCGGGTCTGGACGGACGGCGCATGACTCACGCCGATGCCGAGCACGAACCGTCCCGGATAGGCCTCGCCGAGCGCCTTGGCGCCGTTGGCCATCGCCATCGGGTCGCGGGCGTAGATGTTCGCGATCCCGGATGCGATGACGAGTCGGTCCGTCCCGGTGAGGAGGATCCCCGCGTGGGCGAAGAGCTCCTTGCTGCCGAGGCTCTCCGGAATCCACGTGGTGGCAAAGCCGAGCGCCTCGATCTCGCGCGCCGCATCTTGCTCCTCGGAGGCCACGAGACGCTGGAGGGCGAAGCTCCACACGCCGGTGCGGCCCATCCGGGCCGCGAGCCGCCGGCCGCCGATCCCACCGATTCCCGTCATCGTCCGAACAGTAGCCGACTGCGAATCGCGCGGTCGCTCCGGGGCGATTGGTGCGGATTGCCCGGGGAGGGACGGGCCTCTTTCGTTGTGGGCGCAAGCCCTTACCGAATCACCCGATAGTCGACGAGCAGAGAGCCAGTCGGTGAGATCGTGCTTCGGATGGGTTCGAGCTGAATCGATGACAAGCCGTCGAGGAGCCGTCGTCCGCGGCCGACGATCCTGGGCGCGATCACGAGCCTGAGCTCGTCGACAAGGTCAGCGGCGAGCAGCGCCTGTGCGACCGAGATGCTGGCGTGGACGCCGACATCGCCTCCGGGCTGCTGCTTGAGATCCCGGACGAATTCGACCAGCCCACCGTCGATCACCGTCGCATAGGCCCACGCTTGGTCAAGGGGTGTCGATGTCGCGACGTACTTCGTGACCCCGTTGATGAATGTCGCGAAGGGCTGGATCTGGCTGCTCGGCCAGAACTGTGCCCACTCGGTGTAGCTGCGACGGCCGAGAATGACCGCGTCCTGTGTCCCGATCACTGCGGCCAGGTTGGCGTCCATCGCCTCGTCCCAGTCGGCGAAGAACCGATCTGGGTCCTCGGCAACCCCGTCGAGGGACAACAGCTCGTACACGACGATTGATCGCACGCCCTTCACCTCCGGTTGGTCCCGATGCGGCTAGTTGACTGATCGAGCCGCCGAAACTCATCGCCGCGACGTGCAGGGCGGCTAGCGTTCCGGCGCTCAGGGTTTCGCGACGCGTTGCCAGGAGGCCGCCAAGTCGGGGATTTCATCCGGCGTGAGGCCCCGCGTATCGGGCCTACGGCACCTCCGGGACGAGAAACGTCGTCATCGAGCCCAATCCCTTGATCTCGATCTGTCGCTCCTCGAACGCCTCTGGCCCGGTGAGCAGGCTCCGCGTCGAGGCGGCGAGGTGGATCCTGCCGGGGACACCCGACGACTCCATCCGCGCGGCGGTGTTGACGGTGTCGCCCCACAGGTCGAACAGGATCCGCCGGGTTCCGATCACGCCGCCGACGACACGGCCGCTGGCCAGGCCGACGCGGGCCTCGAGATCGATCCCGTTCGCCTGCCGCCAGCCGGCCACCTCGGACAGGATCGCTCGCGCGAAGCCGAGGGCCGCCTGGGCGTGGTCGTCGCGCGGCTGCGGTGCGCCGGCCGCCGCCATGTACGCATCGCCGACGGTCTTGATCTTCTCGATCCCATGCTCGGCGGCCGCGGTGTCGAACCGGCTGAACAGGTCATCGAGCAGCGACACGACGAGCGCGGGATCCGTCCGCTGGGCCCAGGGCGTGAAGCCGACGATGTCGGCGAAGACGACGGTCGTGTCCGGGTATGACTCGGCGATCCGCTGTTCGCCGTGCCGGAGGCGCGTCGCGATCGAGGCGGGGATCGCGTTGGTCAGGAGCTCGTCGGAGCGCTGCTCTGCCGCGCGTCGTCGAAGGTCCGTATACCGCAGGAGCAGGAACGTGATCGCGAGGGGAGCGCCGATGTTCTGGACGTAGAACACGAGCTGGGTCGCGTATGGCGGCGGCGGGACAAGACCGCCGACGAACGGGTCGATGGCGACGGCAATGATGAGCGTCGCAAGGAACACGAGGAACCAGCGAATCGCCCGCTGCGGCCCCAGAGCGAGCAGCGCATACGCCGGCGTGAGGAAGGCCCAGACGAGGCCGGCGGTGTGGGTGACACCACCGCTGAGCACCGTCGTGAGCAGCACGAACGGCGGGCCGGCGGAGACCAAGGCGATGACATATCGATCGAAGTTCTTCGTCCGGGCGAGGACCGCGAGGTTGCCGGCGCTCCAGAGCGACAGGACGAGGGCGACCACCCAGCCGACCAGAGGCGTCGGTGCGGCGAGCGGCAGGCCGAGCGGGGCAACGATCGTGAGATAGCCGCCCAGGACGCCGACGCGTTTCCGAAGGCGACGGTCGTCATCGTCACCGGGTTCGTCGGCGATCGCGATGAGCCGGAGCAGGGCGACCCTGAGGCCGCCCTGGTCCGGCCGAGCTTCGGTTCGGCCTGCCATCCGGCCATCGTCCCACGCCGGCAGTGGAGGGGTTCGGATCCGGCGACGACCCGCGGGGTCGGGGCCCAGGCCCCGCGCCATGACTCCAAGGACGACTCGGCGCAGCCGTGTCACGATCACCCGGTGCCATCACCCGGAGGATCGATCCCGGAGCCAGCGGTCGAGGCTGAGCCCCTCTCGGCGCCCGGCGTCGCGCTGCCGGACGCGCCGCTGACGTTCCTCTTCACGGACGTCGAGGGCAGCACGCGTCTGTGGGAGCGGAACCC
>DATLVO010000289.1:0-3052 GCA_035577485.1 Verrucomicrobiia bacterium | reverse complement strand
ATCCCACGCGCGAAGATCGCCCACGACCGGCAATGGCACCTCGGTTGCCCATCCGAGGCTCGGATGGAGCCTCGGCCGCAATCGCGCGAGAAGCCTCGCCTGGCCGGCGTCCCGGATCGGGTCGCCGGCAGGGTACGCACGGAGTCGGACCTCCAGGCCGACCACGCTGCCCAGGGCAGCGACATCCTCGTAGGTGAGCTCCCCGAATGCGCCCCGTTCGAAGCGCCAGATCCGGGCATGGTCGACGCCGGCTGCCTCGCCGACGGCACGGAGGCTGAGCCCGGAGCCGACGCGCGATCTCCGGAAGTCCGCGGCCACGAGCTGAAGGTCCATCCGCATTCGCCGCCTGCCTCGCTGGCCTGGGCGCTCGCTTGTGCTCATTGCGTGCGATGTTGGACCTCGCCGGTCGCCTGCCGCTTATCCCACCAGCCGATCGCGTTGCTGTGGGCCCCACAAGCGACAAGGGAACTCGTGGTCTGCGCAGTTCCAGCCGTCGACAACCGCCCGTTGTTGCTGCCACGCCCACAGGCGAGGGCCCACCGGCCGAAACTCGGGCCGAGCCCCGGGACGGACCAGCGTTTGTGGGGCTCAGCGCAACACGGACGGGAGAGGACGCGGAGCGGGCCGACCTGATGAGCATGACCGAGCACGTCGACCTCCTCATCACCGGCGGAACCATCGTCGATGGGACCGGGGCGGCGGGCCAGGCCGGGAGCGTGGCCGTCGAGGACGGACGGATCCGCATCCTCAACGCCGGCGCCGAGCTGCCCCGCGCGGCGCGCACGATCGACGCCCGTGGGAAGGTCGTCGCGCCGGGGTTCATCGACCTCCACTCACACAGCGCGCTGATGATCCTGGCCGACCCGAACCACGAGCCGAAGGTCCGCCAGGGCGTGACCACCGAGGTCGTCGGGGTCGACGGCCTGAGCTACGTCCCGTTCCCGGACCCCGACGACCTCCAGGCGATGGTCCACATGAACGGGGGACTCGACGGCGATCCGCGAGACGACGAGGGCGCACGCGGAACGGCGGGCCGGGGCCACCCGATCAAGATCGACTGGACCACGGTCGAGGACGTCCTCGATCGATACGACACGGGCACGTCGGTGAACGTCGCCCAGCTCGTCGGCAACACGCCGCTCCGCATCGCGGCCCTCGGCTGGGACGATCTCCCGCCGACGCCGCTGGCCAACCGCGATCAGCGGGCGCGCCTGCGCGAGGCGATGGAGCAGGGCGCCTTCGGGGTCAGCAGCGGCCTCGACTATCCGCCCGGGGCCTACGCCACCACCGACGAGCTGGCCGAGCTCGCGAACGAGGCGGCGAAGCTCGGCGGGATGTACCACACCCATGTCCGCTACGCGCTCGGCGACCGGTTCCTCGACCCGTTCCGCGAGGCGATCGAGATCGGCCGGCTAGGCGAAGCGCCGGCCCACATCACCCACTTCTACCATCGCCAGACCTTCCCCGGAACGCCCGACCAGATGCTCGCGCTCGTCGATGACGCCGTGGCAGCCGGACAGGACGTCACCTTCGATCTTTACCCCTACGAGTGGGCGAGCACGCGGCTGCTGATCCTGATCCCGATCTGGGTCCTCGCCGGCGGCCCGCTTCGAACCAAGGAGCGCCTCGCCGATCCGGCGGTTCGTGAGCGGATCCGCCAGGACATGGCCGCCCGCGGTCAGCTCTTCGCCGGAACGGGCGGGCTGCGCGACATCCGGATCGGGTATCTCCGGCGGCCCGAGAACCTGCGCTGGGAGGGGCGGACCCTCGGCGCGCTGATCGACGACGGCGGACGCGACCCAGTCGACACGCTCTGCGACCTCCTCCTCACCGAGGACCTCCGGCCGAACGAGATCACCCCGGGCCCGCACCTCGAGGGCACGCGACGCTTCCTCCGCCACCCCGGCGCCATGATCGGGACCGACAGCGTGTTCGTCGGGGCGAAGCCGAGCCCGCGGACCTTCGGCAGCTACCCCCGGATCCTCGGCCAGTTCGTTCGCGACGAGGCGCTGCTCGGGCTCGAGGAGGCGGTCCGTCGGATGACCGGGGCGCCCGCCGCCCGGCTCGGGCTCAACGACCGCGGCATCGTCCGCGACGGGGCCATCGCGGACCTCGTCGTCTTCGACCCGGCGACGGTGCGGAGCGACGCGACGATCGACCATCCGACCGCCGATCCGGTCGGGATCGAGCACGTGATCGTGGCGGGAACCGCGGTCGTCGACGACGGCCGGCCGACGGGGGCCCTGCCCGGTCGAGCCCTCCGCCGCGGTCGCGACTGACACGCGCTCCCGAGGGCGGCGCGGCAGGTCCGGCAGGGGCCCTAGCGTCGGCTGGGGCCCGCCAGCTCCGCGGCCAGGCGCCGCAACGCGAGGGCGGCCGCTTCGATCAGGCTGCCACCCGCCGCCGGGCTCGCCCAGCCGAAGGCCACGGAGACGAGCTCGGCCGACTGGTGGACCGCCTCCTCGGTCGCGACCCGCGCCCGCTCGATGAAGTTGATCGCCGCGACCTCGTCGGTCTCGGTCAGGAGAATCGCGAACCGCGCCGAATCGACGCGCGCCAGGTAATCGCTCGAGCGGATCTGCCCCGACAGGCTCGTCGAGCACACCCGCAGGGCCTGCTCCGCGACGTCGGTTCCCCATTGCCTCGCGAGGCTCTCGAGCCCGCCGAGCTCCACGAAGGCGACGGTGGCGGGCCGGCGGTACCGGGTGACCCGGGCGTGCTCCCCCGCGAGGAGCCGATCCCAGAACCGCGGGCCCTCGACGCCGGTGAGCGCGTCCGTCCAGCCGTCGGGCGGATCGATGCGAACGGCGTTCGGGTCGCCTCGCACCGAGCCGGCCGTCAGCAGCGGCGGGCCCTCGCCCGATCCGGTCTCGGACCGACGATCGGCCGGCTGGTGTTCGGCGGCGTCCTCGCCCGCGTGGGGGTCGGCCATGAGCATCCCTCGGTCGCGCCCGACGACCCGTCGTCGGTCCGGTCCTGCCGTCGCGACCCCCGGTCCGGCGTCGGATCCCATCGTTGCACGCTGCACGGACGATTCGCATCTCGTCGATCG
>DATLVO010000288.1:0-4068 GCA_035577485.1 Verrucomicrobiia bacterium | reverse complement strand
CGTTGCCGGATGGCTCCGTGGCGGCGGTCAAGCTCGACTTCGACGTGCTGAAGCGGCTCGGGGAGCTGGCTCGCTCGCGGGGGCTGGCAGGCGCGGTCCAGCACGGCGCATCGACCCTGCCCGACGAGCTGTTCCACCGGTTCCCCGCGGTCGAGACGGCCGAGATCCACCTCGCGACGGGGTTCCAGAACGCGCTCTTCGAGCACCCGGCGTTCCCGGCCGAGCTGCATCGCAAGATCGAGTCGTTCTGCTTCACGAGCGCGGCCGACGAGCGCAAGCCCGGCCAGACCGACGAGCAGTTCATCTACACGAGCCGGAAGAAGGCGATTGGGCCGCTCAAGCGCGACCTCTGGGACCTGTCGACGAAGGACGAGATCCTCGCTGCCCAGAGCCGGAAGATCGCGTTCCTCTTCACCGAGCTCGGGGTGAACGGCTCGCGCGAGATGGTCGACGGGTACATCCACCCGGTCGAGCAGAAGATGCCGCAGCCGGACGCGCTCCGAGCGGCCGGAGCCGGGACCGCGTCCTCCTCCTGACGCCGGGCCCTCTCGCCCCTCGGGCCAAGTTCACAACCGCGTTGACTTCCGTCGAGAGTGAACCCTATCCTCGGCCGAGGTTCCGGACCCTCTTGAGGGAGAGAGCGCCCGGCAGGCACCCCGCGTCCTCGCGTTCCACTCCAGAGGTCAGGCTCGCACCCCATGGGTGCGGTGGTAGGAGGAGGAGATCGTGTCGGGATCGGTCCAGGATCAGGCTGCGCGCGACGATGCGCACCTGCGCTCGTTGGGGATCAAGCCGGAGCTGAGACGAACCCTCGGGTTCCTCTCGAACTTCGCGATCGCATTCAGCTTCATCAGCGTTTCGACAGGCTCGTACGGCAACTTCGGAGTCGGCATCGGGCAGGCCGGACCGGCGTTCTTCTGGTCGTGGCCGATCGTCATCGTCGGCCAGTTCATCGTGGCCCTCGTGTTCGCCGAGCTGGCGAGTCACTTCCCGGTCGCCGGCTCGATCTACCAGTGGTCGAAGCGGCTCTCGAACCGGACCCTGGGCTGGTTCACCGGCTGGTTCTATTTCTGGGCCCAGGTCGTGACCGTGACGGCCGTCGCGGTCATCGTCGCATTCGTCGTCGACGGCATCCACGGCGGCCCCGTCGGCGACACTCCGTTCCTGGATTCGAAGGACCCCACCGGCCTCACCACGATGTTCACGTTCATCTCGCTCGGGACACTGGTCATCACGAGCGTGATCAACGCCTTCGGCGTACGGCTCCTGTCGTTGCTCAACAACATCGGCGTCGGGACCGAGATCCTCGGGATGGTCGTCTTCGCGCTGATCCTCCTGTTCCTCGCGAACCACAATTCGCCGAGCGTCCTGCTGGACACGGCGGGATCCGAGCAGGCGACGGGCGGCAACTACCTGCCGGCCTTCGCGCTCGGCATGTTCATGGCGCTCTTCGTGGTCTACGGGTTCGACACCGCCGGGACGTTCGGTGAGGAGACTGTCGATGCCGGGCGTCAGGCGCCGCGCGGCGTCCTTTGGTCCGTCGCGATCTCGGGCATCGTCGGCACGATCTTCCTGCTGGCCGTCATCCTCGCGATCCCGTCGATCGCGGACGCGATGAAGGAAGGTCAGGCCGGCGGGTTCCCGATCGCGACCACGATCCAGACGACCCTCACGTACGACATCGCCGGGACGGGCATCACCGTCGGCGAGGTCTACCTCTTCGTCATCCTCGTCTCGGTCTTCGTGTGCACCCTGGCGATCCAGGGCGCGGCGACCCGGATGATGTTCTCGATGAGCCGCGATCGCCACCTGCCCCTCGGCTCGATCTGGGGCCGGGTCAACTCGACGTTCAAGACGCCGGCGAACGCCGCGATCGCGGTCGGAGTCCTCGCCGCCATTCCGATCCTCGTGATCGGTCCGCTCGGTGGCTTCACGCTCTCGATTGCTGCGACGGGTCTCATCTACCTGAGCTACCTGCTCTGCAACATCGGCGTCCTCGCCGCCCGCTTCCGTGGTTGGCCTCGCACGCCGGCCTGGTTCAACCTCGGGCGATGGGGCAAGCTCGTCAACGTGATCGCGATCCTGTACGGCGGCCTGATGCTGTTCAACATCGCGATCTGGAAGGATTCCTCGCTGTTCGGCGACTTCGGCGGCGACGGGCGGGCAATCACGAACCCGACGATCGACGGCTTCATCAAGCCGTTCGGCACGGCAATCTCGGGCATGCCATCGTGGCCGATCTTCGAGACGCTCGTGATCGCCATCCTCGTACTCGGGGCGATCTATTACGCGGTCTCGGTTCGCGGCCGGGCCGCCGACATCGAAGGCGATCTCGCGACCGGCGAGGCCGTCATCGGCTAGGCGAGCCGCTTCCCACGCACCAATCGGGCGGCGCGCCGGGCCCCGGCGCGCCGCCTCATCACGTCAGTCGAGGCACTGCCCGTGATCGACGAGGCCGACCCGATCCTCGGTGGCGAGCTCCGCGACCAGCTTGTCGGGGCGATGCAGCGGGTCCCGGAGCTGGCCGGCGCGGACCTGACCCTGCGCCCGCTCAGTGGCGGGATCACGAACCGCAACTTCCTCGTGGACGTGGCCGGCCGCACGGATCGCTACGTGATCCGGCTGGCCGGCAACGACACGCACCTGCTCGGGATCAGCCGCGAGGTCGAGCACGCGGCCACCGTCGCCGCGGCCGGCGTGGGGGTCGGGCCGGAGGTCACCGCGTTCATCCGTCCGGAGGGCTACCTCGTCACCCGGTTCATCGAGGGCTCGCCGGTGTCGGATGAGGCGGTCCACCGGCCGGAGACGATCGCCCGCGTCGCCGCCTCGCTGCGGCGGATCCACGACGGGCCGGCGATCCCGGGCCTGTTCGTCCCGCTCCGGATCGTCGAGGCCTATCGAGCGCTGGCGCTCGCCCGGGGCGTCCCGATCCCTGCGGAGTACGAGCTGGCGGCCTCGATCGGCCGGCGGATCGAGCTCGCCTTCCTGTCGAACCCGGTCGAGCTGCGGCCGTGCCACAACGACCTGCTGAACGCGAACTTCATCGACGACGGCCGGCGGATCCGGATCGTCGACTGGGAGTACGCCGGGATGGGCGACCCGTTCTTCGACCTCGGCAACTTCAGCATCAACCACGAGCTGTCGCCCGACGAGGACGCCGTTCTCCTGGCCGCCTATGACCAGACCGGCGCGGGGCCGGCCAACCGGACCCGGCTCGCGCGGCTGACCCTGATGCGCACGGTCTCGGACTTCCGGGAGGCGATGTGGGGCGTGCTCCAGCAGGGGGTCAGCACGCTCGACGTGGACTTCGTCGCGTACGCCGGCGAGCATTTCGACCGGCTCCTCGCCGGCGCGACGACGCCGTCGTTCGAGCGGGCGCTGCGTGAGGCGGCTGGAGGCTGACCTTGAGAGGCCCAAGGCTCGCGGTTCAATCCATCGGTCTTGCTGGGCTCATGGGCATCCTCGCCTGCAGCCCGGCAGTACTATTCGAGGACAGAGGAACGGGCAACGGAGCGTCGATTCCGTTCAGGGTGACGATTGGCGCGCTCGCGATCGACTACGCCGCCATTGACCGCGAACCGTCGTTCGGATGCGAATTCGGGGTGCAGCTGATGGTCCAGGGTCCGGATCCCCTGGCGCCGGGGCGGGTCCTTGCCTCGACTCCAGTCACGGCCGTAAAACCCGGCGCGCGGATTTCCGGGCGGCTGACAAGCCCGGTCCTCGGGACCGGGGAGTACTTCCTGGCGTACCTCGGAAACAAGCCCTGCGACTGGACGGTCACCGTTTCGAGGGCCTGAGCCGCTTCCGTCTACTCTGCAGCCGTGAGCCAGCCCCGAACCGCCGGTCGTGACGTCGCGCTCGCCGTCGTCGCCTTCGTCGCCACGTTTGCGCTCCTGGCCGGCGGATGGGCGATCCTCCGATCCGGCGCAGCGGGATCCGGCGACCATGGCCCGTCGTCGGGCTCGGGTATCGCGGCCGGATCCGGCGGGCCTCCGGCGTCCGGGTCGGTCACGCCCTCGTCGTCGGTCCCGGAAGGATCCGGTCCAGCACCGTCGGCGGGCGCACCGA
>DATLVO010000287.1:0-4853 GCA_035577485.1 Verrucomicrobiia bacterium | reverse complement strand
AAGCCGATCTCGACGCTCGCCCGGCCCCTGCCGTCGGCCGATCTCGTGACCGGTGACGGCGTCGACAAGGCCCACTACGAGCGCTCCGACATCAGCGTCGTCCCGGCCGCCGGCGTCGTCGGTGAGGCGATGGTCATGCTGACCCTGGCGGACGCGATGCTCGACAAGTTCGGCGGCGACACGGTCGCCGACACGCGCGACGCCCTCGATCGCTACGTCGAGCGGATCTCCCGCCCGCCCGAGGCGCCGATCGCCGGCGGCCGACGCGCCGGGTCCGTTGCGGGCTCGGTCGCCGGCGGCGACGAGGCCGGCTCGGGCGGCGACGACTAGGCCGGGTCGAGGACGCGACGATGGATGTGGTCCTCGTCGGGCTGCCCGGCAGCGGCAAGAGTGCCGTCGGCCGGCGGCTCGCCCACCGTCACGGTGCCGCCTTCATCGACCTCGACGACTCGATCGAGAAGGCCGCCGGCCTGTCGATCCCGGACCTCTTTTCCAAGCGCGGTGAGGCCGAGTTCCGGGCCCTCGAGCGGGCGGCCGTCGAAGAGCTCGGTCCGGCCGATCCCGACGCCGAGGTCCGCCGCGTCGTCGCCACGGGTGGCGGTGCAGTCGTCGACCCCCGGAACCGCTGGCACCTGTATCGGGGCCGCCTCCCGGTCTGGCTCGACGCCCGGCCCGAGGTGCTCGCCCAGCGACTCCGCCGCTCCCCGAACGTCCGGCCGCTGATCGCCGGCCGCGATCCGATGGGCGCGATCCGCGCCCTCGCCCGCGACCGGGAGCGGTTCTACTCCGCGGCCCACCGGCTGAACGGCGCCGCCGAGCTCGGGACGCTGGTCGAGCGCGTGGACGAGCTCCTGGCGCGTCGCGACTCCTGGACGGCGACGACGCTCCTGCGCGGGACCACCCTCGGCGGCGAGCTCCGCATCGGACGGGGAATCGCGGCCGTCGCGGTCGGCGATGCGCTGCGCTCGGCGCGGGCTCGCCGGGCGATCTTCCTGTCGGAGCCGGGCGCCTGGGAATCGGCCGGTGCGTCGCTGGCCGCCGCGCTGGCCGACGACGGCTGGCCGGTCGAGCGCATCCTCCTGCCGCAGGGCGAGGGGGCGAAGCGGCTGTCCGTCGTCGAGGACGCCGCGCGCGAGCTCGCGCGCCTCCGGGCGGAACGCAGCGAGCCGATCGTCGCCGTCGGCGGCGGAGCGCTCGGCGACGCGGCGGGCTTCGTGGCCGCGACATGGCTGCGGGGCGTGCCCCTGATCCAGGTCCCGACCACCCTGGTCGCCCAGATCGATTCGTCGATCGGTGGGAAGACGGGCGTCGACCTCCCGGAGGGTAAGAACCTCGTCGGTGCCTTCCATCCCGCGGCCGCGATCATCATCGACATCGCCTACCTCGACACGCTGCCCGAACGGCAGCGCCGGGCGGCGCTCGGCGAGGCCGTGAAGATGGCGGCCCTCGGCGACGAACGGCTCTTCGCGCTGCTCGAGACCGACGGCGCGGCGATCGCCCGTGGCGACGAATCCGCGTCCGCCTCGGGCGCCGTCGCCGAGGTGGTCGAGCGCGCCGCCTGGGCGAAGGTCGAGGTCGTCGACGCCGACGAGAAGGAGCAGGCCGCCGATGCCGCCGACGGCCGGATCAGGTTGAACCTCGGCCACTCGCTCGGTCATGCGGTCGAGGCGGCCGGCGGGTTCGGCGAGCTCCTCCATGGCGAGGCCGTCGCCCACGGACTGCGTGGCGCCGCCCGGCTCGGGGTCGCGCTCGGCGTCACGCCCGCGGAGCTTGCTGCCCGGATCGAGGCATTGCTCACGGAGCTCGGCCTGGCGACCGAGCCGCTGCCCTACCGGCTCGACGCGGTGATGGCCGCGCTCGCCACCGACAAGAAGCACGCGGCCGGAAGCCTGCGCTGGGTCCTGCCGGGCGCGGACGGCCCGGTGGTTCGCTCGGACGTCCCGAGCGAGCTCGTGGAACGCGTCGCGGCCTCACTCCTGATCGGCACGGAGGCGGCCGCATGACCCGTGTCCTCGTCCTCCAGGGTCCGAACCTGAACCTGCTCGGGACGCGCGAGCCGGCGATCTACGGGCACGACAGCCTCGCCGACATCCATGCCGAGATCGCGACGCGCGCGGCGGAGCTCGGACTTGCGGTCGACTTCTACCAATCGAACCACGAGGGAGCCCTGATCGACCGGCTCCACCAGCGCGATTTCGACGTCGCGATCGTGAACGCGGGCGGGCTGACCCACACGTCGGTCGCGCTTCGGGATGCCCTGCTCGGCGTCGAGCGGCCGTTCTGGGAGGTTCACCTCTCCGACCCCGCGACCCGCGAGCCGTTCCGGGCGGTCAATTTCCTCCGCGACGTGGCGGTCGCCTCGATCGTCGGCCAGGGCAAGCGCGGGTACCTGCTCGCCCTCGAAGCGATCGCCCAGGAGTTCGGCGGGGAGGGCGATCGTGACTGACGGAGCCCGGCCGGAGCCGGAGCCGGTCGAGCTGCGACGCCTGCGACGGCGGATCGACGCCCTGGACCGGCGGATCGTCCGGTTGCTCAACGACCGGGCCGACCTCGCCCGCGAGGTGGGGCGGGCGAAAGTGCGTGACGGGCGACCGGCCGTGCGCGACGCGGAGCGAGAGCGAGAGGTGCTGCTGCGCGTGTCGATGGCCAACGCCGGCCCGACCCCTCAGGCTGACCTCCTCGCGATCTACCGGCGGCTCTTCGCGGTCGCCCGCGCCCTGGAGACGCGCGATCGCCGGCGGGCGACGCGCGATGCCGGCGACGACTGAGGGCGGGCTCGCCGAGTTCACGGGGTGCGCCTGACCTGCCGATCCGGGGGTGGGTCAATCGTTGGACGGGACACCCGAGGGCACCGGTTCGGTGCGGTCCTCGATCTCCCAGGCGTGGTCGAGGGCGTGCCACGCGATCCGGTGGGCGGCATAGCGGGCGGGCCAGTGCCGGCCACCGAGCGGTCCGCCGTCGCGGGCGGCCCGGAGGACGTCGAGCATCGCCGCGCGCATCGCTCCCACCGGGGCGCGATCACCGGGCGCGAACTGCCGGATCTTGATCCCGATCTCGTTGGCATACGCCCGGTCGGCATCCATCACGTGAGCCACGATCTTGGCCGTGGTCCGACCGCCGCCCCGTGGCCCCTTCCGGAGCTCCTCGGGCGCGGACGCCGCGGTCCGGTCGAAGGCCGACCAGGCGGCCTCGACGAGATCGGCCAGGCGGGTCGCATCGGTCGCGGTCAGCGGCCGGGCATCCTGGTCGGTCGGCTGGCTCGGGACGCCGAACTCCGTCCCCGTCGAGCCGGGCCGACGCTCGACGATCTCGAGGTGTTCGACGTCGACCGTCGACGGGAAGTCGCCACCGACGGATGACGCGATCGGGGCATAGCGCCCGGCGGAGGCGGCCAGCGCCTCGAGCGCGAGCTCCTCGGTCTTGCCCGAACGGCTCCAGCCCGGCCAGTCAGCGGCCGATGCGAAGGCCTTCTTCGGCGTCGTCTCGAGGGTCACGGCGATCGGTCTGGGCATCGGTCAAGCCTACTCGGCGATGCCCCCACCGGGGATCGATGGTTCGCCCCCCGGTCGCGAGGGTTGACGCTCCGGGGGCCCGACAGGCGACAATGACGGGGCCAACCTGGAGGAGGTCCGATGCGCGCGTTCCGAACCCTGGCTCTCGCGGCCATCGCCATCCTGGCGATCAGCGCCCCCGCCAATGCGATCACGTTCGGCCAGCTCGACGGCAACGGTCATCCGAACGTGGGAGCGATGGTCCTGCTCGACGAGAACGGCGATCCCGGGCTCGTCTGCAGCGGCACGCTGATCAGCCCGACCGTGTTCCTGACCGCATCCCACTGCACCGCGTTCCTGCCGGAGATCGGCGTCGACGCCCACGACGTCTACGTGACGTTCGATCCGGTCGTCGGGCCCGGCGCGACCCTGTACCGCGGCACCGCGCACACGAACCCGCTGTATGGCGGCCCGGAGAGCGACCCACACGACGTCGCCGTGATCGTCCTCGACGAGGCGCCGGCAGGGATCACGCCGGCCCACCTGCCGACTGCGAACCTGCTCGACCAGCTCGACCTCAAGAGCCAGCGGTTCGTCACGGTCGGCTACGGCGTTGCCCGCGACGACAAGACGAAAGGCCCCGCGTCGCTCTTCTTCGACGCCACGCGACGCTCGGTCGACCAGGGCTTCCGCTCGATGACGAAGGCCTGGCTCAACCTGTCGATGAACCCGTCGGTCGGCAGTGGCGGGACCTGCTATGGCGACTCGGGTGGGCCGCACTTCGTCGGCAGCAGTGACGTCGTCGTCGCCGTGACGGTGACCGGCGACGTGAACTGCCGGGCGACCGACGTCGACTACCGGGTCGACACCGACGAGTCGCGCGCCTTCCTGTCGGAGTTCGTGACCCTGCCCTAGGCCCAGGCCCAGGACTCGCCCCGCCGGGCCCGGGCTCAGCGGGTCCGGGTCGCCCCCGCGAGGCCCGTCACGAGGCGGGCCATCGCGTCGACGTCGATACCGTCCGGCCCGAGGGCGTCGACGAGCGCCGATGCGACGATCACGCCAGCCGCACCCGCCCGGGCGATCGCCCGGACGTGGGCCGGCTTGCTGACCCCGAACCCGACAGCGACCGGGACGGGAGAGGCAGCCGCGACCTCGCGGACGAGCCGTCCGACCGTCGATGGGAGCGACGAGCGGGCGCCCGTGACACCGACGAGGGATACGCAGTAGAGGAAGCCACCACTCCGGGCGGCGATCGCGACTCGCCGGGCCGGCGCCGTCGTCGGTGCGACGAGGTAGACGACCGCCAGGTCCTGGTCGCGGGCGACGGCCTCGAATGGCCCGCCTTCGTCGGGCGTCAGGTCG
>DATLVO010000286.1:0-6835 GCA_035577485.1 Verrucomicrobiia bacterium | reverse complement strand
CGTGGCGCCCACGTCGTCCGTGGTCGTCCCGCGCGCCGGCTGGGACGCGATCGTCATCGGCGGCGGGCAC
Organism: Verrucomicrobiia bacterium; assembly: GCA_035577485.1. Classification (GTDB taxonomy): domain Bacteria; phylum Chloroflexota; class Limnocylindria; order Limnocylindrales; family CSP1-4; genus CF-46. The sequence goes on along the minus strand of DATLVO010000286.1, from coordinate 6,765 downwards.
AATGGCCTCGTCACGGCGGCCTACCTCGCGAAGGGCGGCCAGCGGGTGCTCCTGCTCGAGGCCCGGGACCGGGTCGGCGGTGCGGCCGAGACCGCCGAGCTGGGTGGAGTCCGGGTGCCGCGGCTCGCGGACACCGTCGGCCGCTTGCGGCCGTCGATCGTCAAGGACCTCGACCTTCGTGCGCATGGGCTCCGCCTCGTCGCGCCGGACGTCCGGGTGTTCGCGCCACAGCCCGACGGCCGCGCCGTCACCCTCTGGACCGACCAGGCGCGGACCGTCGAGGCGCTTCGCGAATGGTCCGCATCCGACGCGGACCACTACCCGGATTTCGATCGCCTCGTTCGGGCCCTCGGCAAGTTCCTCGCCGAGGTCGGGGCCCGGACGCCACCCGACATCAAGTCGCCCGGCCTGGGCGACGCGCTCACGGGGCTGCAGCTGGGCCGGACCTTCCGCGGTCTCGGCAAGCACGACGCCCACACGATCCTGCGGGTCCTGCCGATGGCGGTCGCCGACTTCGTCGCCGAGGCGTTCGAGACCGACGCGGTCCGGGCCGCGATCGCCTGGCGCGGCGTGCGCTCGTCGTTCCTCGGGCCGTGGTCAGCCGGGACGACGGCGGTGCTCCTCGGCGACTCCGCCGGCAACGACGGAGGAGCGGCCGGCCAGACGGTCTTCGCGGTCGGTGGCCCGGGTGCCCTCTCCGAGGCGCTCGCCGCGGCCGCTCGCGGCGCCGGAGCGGAGATCCGCTGCGGGGCGCGCGTCGCGGCGATCGTCTCCCGCGACGACCACGTCACGGGCGTCGCCCTCGCCTCCGGCGAGGAGATCCACGCGCCGATCGTGGTCTCCGGTCTCGACCCGAAGCGGACGCTCCTCGAGCTCGCGGATCCGGTCACGATCGGTCCGACGCTCCGCTGGCGAGCGGGCAACTACCGCACGCCGGGGGTCGTCGCGAAAGTCAATCTCGTCCTCGATCGGCTGCCCCGGTTCACGGCCGCCGCCGGCGACGACGAGCGGCTCCTCCGCGGCCGGATCCTCGCCGCGCCCGGCATCGACGCGATCGAGCGGGCTTTCGATGCCGCGAAGTACGGCCGCGTCTCCGACCGGCCCGTCCTCGAGGCGACGATCCCGTCGCTCGTGGACCCCTCGCTCGTCGAGGGCGCGAAGACCGGCACGCACGTCATGAGCATCGCCGCCCAGTACGCGCCCTACGCCGTGCGCGACGGGTCGTGGGACGATCTCGGGCGGGCGGACGCATTCGGCGACGCGGTCGTCGCCGTCCTCGACGACCTGGCGCCGGGTCTCGCCGGCTCGGTCGTCGCCCGCGAGGTCATCAGCCCGCTCGACCTCGAGCGGACGTACGGCCTCACCGGCGGCCACCCGCTCCACGGCGAGCAGGCGCTCGACCAGTTCTTCCTGTGGCGACCGCTCCTCGGAAGCGCCCGGTATCGCCTGCCGATCGACGGCCTGTACCTGTGCGGATCGGGGGCTCACCCCGGGGGCGGCATCACCGGCCAGCCCGGCCAGAACGCCGCCCGAGCGATCCTTGCGGACGCGAAACGGCGACGTTGATCCCGGACCATCGGCGCGGCGACCGCCGTCACGGGGTCGGTTGACGGTGCGTCCGACGGCCATGCTCCACCCCCACCGGCCGCGGCTCCTGCCCGGCCTGCTCGTCGCGCTCCTCATCGCCGGCTGCACCTCGACCGTTTCGCCGCCACCGACCGCATCCGCATCGACGGTCGCCTCGGTGAGCCCGACCGCTGTACCTCCGTCCACCGCGCCGAGCGTCACGGCCAGCCCACCGCCGTCGGTGGCCCCATCCAGCCCGACGATCCCGGCCGGATGGCAGCTCGCGATCCTGCCAGACCAGACCGGCATCTCGTCGATCGCGGACCTCGCCGCGAGCCCGGGACGGATCGTCGCAGTTGGCGGCCTGGGGCCGATCGGATCCGCCGGTGCCTGGTCGTCGCGCGACGGCGTCGCCTGGGTCGCCGACCCGCTTCCCGCCGATCAGCGGACGCCGTCGCGGGTCGTCGCCTGGGGCGATCGGTTCCTGGCAGCCGGGGCCGGCAGCTTCAACTGCGCTCACCCGGTCGCGGTCCAGACCTGGGTGCGCTCGGCGAGCGGGACGTGGGCACCCGCGCCGGCCGACCAGAAGGACTGCGTCGGCGGGATGGGCCAGCTGGCGGTCCACGTCCAGACCGCCGTGTTCGCCGGGCTCGGATCGGGCGATGTCCCGTTCGTCTGGTCCTCGGCCGATGGCCTGCACTGGACCGACCGGACCGGCGCGATCCAGCCGGACACCGCGCCCAACGCCGTGCTCGGCGACGCTTCGGGTTTCACCATCTTCGGCTCGTCCCCGGCCGGGCCGTGGGTCGCGCGCAGCGTCGACGGGAGCGTCTGGCAGAGCGAACGCCTCCCCGGCAACGCTTCGGTCGTCATCGTGGCCGCAGTCCATCGAAACGGACAGGCGGCGGCGATCGCCGAGTCCGGGTCCACCGTCGGCGTCATCGCGCAGGACGCCGGCGGGGCGTGGCAGCCCCTGGCGGCCGACGGGCTCGACGCGTCGATCCTGAGCCGGGTCGTCGACGTCGACGGCGGTCTCGTGGCCCTCGGCGGTACGGAGAGCGGGCCGCGGGCCTGGGCGTCGTCCGACGGGACCACCTGGCGGACCGTCGAGCTGCCCACGGGCGTCGACGCGAGCACATCCGTGAGCGGGGCGCTGGTGGCCGACGGGCGAGCGTTCCTGAGCGGCCAGATGACGATCAATGGTCAGGCGGCCGGCGTGATCTGGAGCGGACCGGCGTCGCTCCTCGCTCCCTGACTCAGACCGGCGGCGTCATCACCATTCGCGGCCGATGACGACCGTCGGCGGGTCGCACCCTCAGCGGCGCTCGACCTCACGCTCTTCGCCGATCCGGTCATCCGTCGCCGCCTCGGCCGGCTCGTCGGCGCTGGGTGGCCGGGCCGCGGCGTTCGGCGCCGGGGCCGCGTCCGGCGCCAGCGGCCAGCTCCAGGTCTTCAGCCTTCGGAGCAGGCTGCGCCCCGTGAGGTCGAGGTGGATCGGGGTGATCGCGATCCGGCGGTTGATGACGGCATGGAAGTCCGTGCCGGGCACCGCGAGACCCGACGGCGGCGGCCCGCCGATCCAGAAGTAGGGGATCCCGCGCGGGTCGAGTCGCTCGATGAGCTGGTCCTGGTAGACGCGGCGGCCGAGGCGGGTGATCTCGAAGCCCTCGGACTCCTCGATCGTCGCGGCCGGCACGTTGACGTTGATCAGCTCCCCTCGTGACAGCCCGTGCTCGAGGATGTTCCGGGCGACGGTCGTCGCGGCGGTGCCGGCCAGGGTGAAGTCCGGGTGCTCGTAATACTCCTGGCTGATCGCGAACGCCGGGCAGCCGTTGATCACGGCCTCCATCGCGGCGCTCACGGTACCCGAGTACGTGATGTCGTCGCCGAGGTTCGCTCCGTAGTTGATGCCCGACGCGACGAGATCGAAGCCGTGGCCGAAATACCCGAGGAAGGCGAGGCTCACGGCGTCGGTCGGCGAGCCGTCGACGGAGAAGCCGATCGAGCCGTCGCCGAGCGTCCGCTCCCGGACGCGGAGGGGCCGCATGAGCGTCTTCTGGTGGCCGACCGCGCTCTGGTTCGTGTCGGGCGCGACGACCGTCGTCTCGCCGATCGGGTCGAGGGCCTGCTTGAGCGCCAGGAGACCGCGCGACTCGATCCCGTCGTCGTTCGTGATCAGGATCCGCGGCCGGGTCGTCCAGTCGTGGAGGGGCTTCGCCGTTGGACGTAGCGCTCGCGGTCCGCCCCGGACCGCGCCACCGGCAACGGGCTCGCCCCGCTCCTTGTCGAGGTCGCGGCGCTCGGTCCGGGCCCGCTCGCGGGTCATGTCGGGCCGATCGTCCGGCCCCTCGTTCGCGGCCGCCGGTCCCGGCCGTCGCGACCGGCCGAGGTCGGCCGCCTGCCCGTCGTCGTCCGGGCGCGGACCCTGCCCCCGGCCGCGCGTTCGACCCTCGTCGGTCACGTGGTCACACGGTCACGTCGGGATCGATGCCCGGCACGGGCTCGTGGGGGACGCGGATCGGCCGCCCCTCGCGGGCCTGGACGCGTCGGGCGGCCCGGGCGGCGACCGGCGACGGCTCCCGCGTGAGGATCAGGAAGTGGAAGAAGAACGCCGAGAGGACGGCCGCGACGGGGATCCCGAAGATCGCGCCGGTCACGCCGGCGATCTTGCTGCCGACCAGCACCGAGCCGAGGACGACGATCGGGTGGATCCCGACTGCCTCCTGCATCAGCCGCGGCTGGAGGACGTTCATCACGATCAGCCAGCCGACCGCCATCAGGATGAATGCGAGGAGGGCGTGCTCGCCCGGCACGAGGAGGGCCACGATCACCGGCGGCGCCCAGGCCACGAACGGCCCGAAGAAGGGGATCGCCATCAGCACGCCGGCCGCGGCGGTCGACACCGCCAGGTAGGGCAAGCCGAGCACGGCGCTGGTCACCGCCGCCACGGCCGCGTAGACGACGCCGAGGATCGCCTGGCCGCGGAGGAATCCACCGAACGACCGCGCGACGCTCCGCTCCAGGAGGCGGGCCTCCTCCTTGCCGCTCGGCGGGACGACGCGGAAGAGGAACGACAGGATCGCGTCGCGGTCCACGACCATGTACAGCGACAGGATCAGGACGATGAGCACGTTGCCGAGCGCGCCGAGGCTCGCGACAGCGAGCTGCTGGACGGGGCCGGCCAACTGGACCGCGTAGTCCGCGAGGTTGTCGATGAAGCTCGTGGCCTGGGCAAGCAGGTTGACCTGGTTCAGGCCGAGATGGTCCAGCCGGTCCTGCCACGGGGCGAGGAGCTGAGGCAGGTCATCGCGGAGGCTCGGGACGCTCGCGATGAAGTCCCCGATCGACTGGGCGAGCGCGCCGGCCACGAGGACGACCACGAGCACGATCCCGCCGACGAGGGTCGCGTAGACGAGGACGACGGCGCCGACGCGCGGGAGGATCGGCACGAGCCGGGTGAGGCCGGCGACGACGGGGCTCAGGATGAAGGCCAGGAGCCACGCGAGGAAGAACACGAGGATCACGTCGCCGAAGGCGAAGAAGACGGTCGCGGCAAGCTCGACGGCGACCATCGCGAGGACGAACGCGCCGAGGACGAGCACCGCGGTCAACCAACGCCGTTGTCGATCGGTCACGCTCAGCATCCTCGGGCCGGACGGTGGGCCGTGCGATTGCCGCCCCGTCTCGGGAGGGGCGGCGCCCCTCCCCTTCGGCGTCATGGTAGTCGTCGGCGCTTCACCATCGCTTCATCGGCCGGCCAGCCGTCGCCTGAACGCCGGGCGTTCAAACGAGCGGAGGAGGCCACCCGATCGAGCTCCGGAAGCGGCTTGATCGTCGACGTGAACGCGGGGCGAGCGACCAAACGAGGGAAGAACCGGATCGAGGCTTCGGCTGGCCGGCTCGAGTGTCCGTTTGAACGCTACGCGTGCAGCCGACCGGCGAGACGCCCGGTCCACCAACACGGTTGGTGCGATCCAGCGAATCGGGCCGATGGCTCCGGTTTTCGTCGGCTTGGTAGCTGCGGGCGGCAACATTCGACCCCGATCGGTCGATGTCGGCGCGACCGGCGTCCGGCGCACAATCCAGGTTGGTGGACCGGGTCGGAGAGTGCTCAGACCGCGGCGAGCGATCGGGCTAGCGCAACCCCATCCGCTCGCGGACCTCGTCCATCGTCGCCTTCGCCTTCGGGGCCAGCCGGTCGGCGCCGGTCTCGAGGATGCCGTCGATCTCGGCCGGGTGAGCCATCAGCTCGGCGTAGCGCTCGCGGGCCGGGGCGTAGTGGCGGATGATCCGATCGGCCAGGAGCTTCTTCGTGTCGACGCAGCCCGTTCGCGCCGTCCGCTCGCCGTCCTGGATCTCCTCCCAGTCGTCGCCGAAGAAGCGATGCAGCTGGCAGACGTTGCAGACCTCGGGCCGGCCCGGGTCGGTCCGTTTGATCCGCAGCGTGTCGGTGACCATCGACATCACCTGCTTCCGGATCAAGTCCGGCTCGCCGAGGATGTCGATCGTGTTGCCGACCGACTTGCTCATCTTCCGAACCCCGTCGGTTCCGAGAACCGTGGGCGCCTCCGTGAACACGGCCTCGGGCTCGGGGAACGTCTCGCCGTAGCGCCGGTTGAACGCCCGGACGATCTCCCGGGACAGCTCCAGGTGGGCGGCCTGGTCCCTGCCGACCGGCACGAGGGAGGCCTTGTAGATGACGATGTCGGCCGCCTGGAGCACGGGATAGGTGAGCAGGCCGTGGTTGATGTCGTGCGGCTGCTGCTCGACCTTCTCCTTGTAGGTCGGCGTGCGCTCGAGCCAGCTGACCGGCGTGACCGTGCACAGCAGCCAGGTGAGCTCCGTGTGCTCGGGCCGATGGCTCTGGACGAAGAGCGTGCATCGGTCTGGGTCGAGGCCGAGCGCGAGCAGTCCGGCCGCCATCTCCCGGGTCCGCGTCCGGAGGAGCTCCGGGTCGTGGGCGCTCGTCAGCGCGTGGTAGTCGACGATGCAGTAGATCGCCTCGTACTCGGACTGGAGCGCGACGTAGTTGCGGATCGCGCCCAGGTCGTTGCCGAGGTGGACGACGCCCGACGGCTGGATTCCGGAGAAGATCAGGGGTCGCGGTCGCGCGTCGGGCGTCTCCCGGACGGGCGCCGCCAAAGGGTCGGTTGTCATGGGCGGCGAGTGTAGCCGAGCCCGCCGGCGGCGGGTCGGCAC
>DATLVO010000285.1:0-7527 GCA_035577485.1 Verrucomicrobiia bacterium | reverse complement strand
ACCTCGACCGGCCGGTTGCCCTTGCCGACGAAGCTCCGGATGATCTCGATGCAGTGGCAGCCGAGGTCGATGATCGCGCCGCCGCCGGTCAGCCGGCCATCCCAGAACCAGGCGCTGTGGGGCCCGGGATGCGTTTCGCGGGAGCGCACCCACGTCACGTCGCCGATCGCCCCGCCCTGGACGGACGCGATCGCCTTCAGCGTCTTCGGCGTGTAGCAGAGGTCCTCGAGATAGCCGCCGAAGACCCCCGCCTTCTCGACCGTCTCGAGCATGCTCCGGGCCTCGTCGGCGGTCCGGCCGAGGGGCTTCGTGCAGAGGACGGCCTTGCCGGCGGCCGCGGCCAGCCCGACGGCTTCCTCGTGGAGGTAGTTCGGCAATCCGACGACGACGACCTCGGTGTCGTCGCGCTCGATCGCCGCTTTGAGGTCCGTCGTGTGCTCCGGGATCGACCAGCGTTCGGCGAACGCCCGGCTCCGTTCCTCGGAGCGGGAGAACACGACCTGGACGTGATCCCGACCGCGTTGCCCGTGGAGCGTCGCGGTGTAGAAGTCGCCGATCAGCCCGGTGCCGAGCATCGTGACGTGGTGGGCCTTCATCGTCGCGCCTCCTCCGCCGATCTCGTGGACCGCTCGCCACCACCGCGCCGGCCACGGACGAGATCGCGGCCGTCGACCAGTGCCCGGAGCTTCGGATTCGCGATCTGGCGAGGGGTCTGGCTGAATCCGCAGTCGGGGACGAGGGCCAGCCGTTCCGGCGCGACGCCGAGGGCGAGGATCGCGTCGATCCGGTTCGCGACCTCGTCGGCCGTCTCCACCCAGGAGTTCTTCACGTCGACAACCCCGGCGGCGACATCGCGGCCGGCGTCGGCGATCTCGCGGAGGACGCCGATCTCGGCCATCTCCCGATTCGCGAACTCCAGGACGAGCTCGTCGACCTGGAAGCCGAGCATCGACCGGAGAATCGGCCGGTAGGAGCGCGGCGCGAGCGGCCGACCGAGGAAGTTCCCGAAGCAGAGATGGGCGCCGAGGCGGGCCCGGCCGCGAGCCGGCTCGATCGCCTCGTTGAAGAGCGCCGCGAAATCGGCGGGGGCATCCGGATGGATCGCCGCCGACGGCTCGTCGACCTGGATCCACGTCGCGCCCGCGTCGGCCAGGCCGCGGAGCTCGGCCTGGAGGATGGCGACGAACGCTTCGGCCGCGGCGACGCGCGTCGCGTAGATCTCGCCCGGTCCGGTCCGAAGCCGGCCCGAGAGGGTGTACGGACCCGGCAGCGTGACCTTGAGCGGCCGCTCGGTCCGCGTTCGTGCCGCGAGGAACTCCGCGATGACGCCGAGACCGTCGGGTGCGGTGATCGGCTCGAGCACCTCGAAGCGATGCTGCTGGTCGTGACCGGGCGCGCCCAGCCGCCGCTCGGACGGCAGCGCCCGCAGGCCCGTGAGGTGGCGGTAGAACTCGGCGGTGAAGAACCCAGCGCGGCGCATCTCGCCGTCGGTGACCACGTCGATTCCGGCCTGCTCCTGGTCGCGGATCGCGAGATCGACGGCGTCGTCGAGCATCTCGGCGAGGTCCGCCGGGCCGAACTCGCCGCGCTCGGCGGCCGCGATCCCGGACACGAACCAGCCGGGGTGCGCGTGGGAGCCGACGACGCTGGTCAGGAGCTCCTGTGTCAACGAGCCACCTCTGCAACGGGGAACGCCCGCATCGGATTGTCGACGAAAAGCCGGCTGCGAACCGGGTCACCGAGTCCGCGCGCCTCCATCGTGGCGCGGAACCCGTCGAGGAGGAAGGACAGACCGGGCGATCCGCCGAACGCCCGGTAGTAGCCCTGGCGCGCCGCGTCCATCCCGAGCATCACGTGATGGTCGCTGCCGTCGGCGACGGCCCATTCCAGCAGCGCGAGCGTGCCGTTCTCGCGATCGCCCCATCGGAACGCCTGGTCGTAGACGGCGAAGGCGCCGGTCGCGAACACCTCGCGGTGATAGCCGCGGTCGACGACCTTGTCGACGTGGCTCACCGAGATCCGATCCGCGGGCACACCCTCGTTGACGAGAAGGCGGATCTGCTCGAGCGCGCCCGTGCCGCCCTCGCAGTGCGTCTGGATCGGGACGCCGGTTTGCGCGTGGGCGATCGCCGCGGCCCGGAAGATCGGCAGGTCCCGGGCGGATGGTCCTCCGTCGCTGCCCGCGACCTTCACGATCCCGGCGCGGACGGGAGTCCGGTCGACTCGCGGCCCCGCGTGGTCGGCGGCGTCGATCCCGAGCTCGATGTCCGCGACGAAGAGCTCCGCCAGCTCGTCGACGCCGAGCGACCGGCTCCAGTGCGAGGGGGCGTAGAACCGCTCGTGATGAAGACCGGTCGCGGCCACGAGGTGGACGCCCGTTCGACGCGAGAGCTCCGCGAGCTTCATCGGGTTCCGTCCGCATCCGATCGGCATCGCGTCGACGGCGGTCCGGAGCCCCGCGGCCGCGGCTTCGCCGAGCTCCGCCGCCAGGAGGTCCACGTCCGCGAGGAGGAAGTCCGGCGACAGCTCGACGGGACGGCCGCCGTCGATGATCAGGTGCTCGTGCGCGTACGTCACGCCCATCGCCGAAGGCTCGATGTCGCCGAGCACGGTGCGGACGAAGGTCATGGCTCGGGCGTTGGGTCGGGCGTTGGATCGGGCGAGACGGAAGCGATCGACCAACCCCCGTCGACCTTGAGGACCTGGCCGGTGACCGCTCGCGATTCGTCCGACAGGAAGAACACCGCGGCGTGGGCGACCTCGTCCGGATCCATCAGCTCGCCGGCGAGCGGCTGCTTTCGTGCCGCGTAGGCGCGGATCGCCGGATCCCCTGCGGCGCGCATCGACATCGGCGTCGCAGTCAGTCCCGGCGCGACGAGATTCACGCGGATCCGGTCGGGGAGATAGGCGGCCGCCATCGTCGTCATCAGGGCGGTCAGCGCGCCCTTCGCGGCCGCATAGGCGTGTGTCGCGAAGAACTCGGGTGCCGGATCGGTTGTGGTGACGCTGCCCATCAGCAGGATCGATCCGCGCGTCCCGGAGCTGTTCGGCTCCTGATCCCGCATCCGCGCGACGACGTTCCGGCACACGAGCGCCTGCGTGGTGAGGTTCAGCTCCAGGGTCCGGTCCCAGGCATCGCGATCGACCGTGTGGATCGGGCCATCGCCGAACCGGCGGCCGCTCCCGCCCGCCACGGAGAACAGGCCGTCGATCCGGCCGAACCGCGAAACGCAGGCGTCGATCGCCGCTTCGACGTCCGGCTCCCGAGTGAGATCGGCGACCTGGCCGACGGCCCGTAGCCCGTCCGCGGCGACGGCCGTCGCGAGCCCGGTCGCGTGCTCCGCCGTCCGGGACACGATGAAGACCGAGGCTCCTTCCGCGGCGAACCGACGCGCCGCGGCGGCCGCGATCCCCGTGGAGCCGGTCACGAGGCACACGCGGTCGGCGAGACGGTTCGTCATCGAGGGCCGCCGGCCGCCGCGATGGCAGCGATCAGGCCCCGCCGTTGGGCCGGTGTCGCCCGCACGATCGCCGAGCCCACTCCGACGGCGACGGCTCCCGCCTCGAGGAACGAGGCAGCGTTCACCAGCTCGACGCCGCCCGTCGCGATCGTCTCGATCTCCGGCAGCGGACCGCGCAGCTCGCGGACGAAGCTTGGTCCGAGCGACGAGGCGGGGAACAGCTTCACGAAGGTTGCCCCGCATCGCCACGCGGCGTCCGCCTCGGTGGGTGTCGACGCCCCCGGCACGAACGGCAAGCCGGCCCGAAGCGCCGCCTCGACGATCGCGGGATCGAAGACCGGGCTGACACCGAATGTGGCCCCGGCCGCAATCGCGGCCTCGAGCTGCGTCGCGGTTCGGATCGTCCCGGCGCCGACGACGCCGCCATGCAGCGCGACCTGCTCGCGGACGGCGACGAGGTCGTCGGCCGCATCGTCCCCGTCGAAGGTCACCTCGAACAGGCACACCCCCGCGTCGGCGAGCTCGCCGACGAGCTCGACGAGGCGCGACCGGGGCTCGATCCGACGAAGGACGACGATCAGGCGCTCCCGCCGCACGGCGTTCGCCGTCGAGCCGGTTCGAAGGTTCGCGACGTCGACTGGCACGAGCCGAGGATAGGCGGCGGAGACCCGGTCAGGGGGGCCGACGGCGTGATCAGAAATCGCGTTGACGAGTGACGGATGCGAGCGTAGACTCAAGACATCCCAGACCGGCCTGCGCAGCGGAGCGATTCCGCGCGGAATCCAGCCCGGACGCGGCCCACGCTTCTCCCCTGAGGGAATTCCCAGCCCATGCCCCAACTCGGTCCCAACCAGCAATCCCGTAACCGTCGTCCGCGACGTCGCGGACAGATCTCCTCTTCTCGCGCCCCGGTGACGGAGTACGAGGAGCAGCAGGAGCTCGAAGCCGCTCGAGAGCGGAACGACCTCGACATCACCGATCTGCGCGAGATGAGCGTCAACGAGCTCCGCGCGGTCAGCCGCGACCTGGAGCTCGAGACCGGCACCCAGGAGCGCAAGGACGATCTCGTCGAGCGCATCCTCGAGCGCCAGACCGAGCGGGCCGGTCACGCCTACGCCACCGGCATCCTCGACGTCGTCGACGAGGGCTTCGGCTTCCTCCGCCGTCACGGCCTCCTCCCGAGCCCCGAGGACGTCTACGTCAGCTCCAGCCAGGTCCGTCGCTTCGGCCTCCGGATCGGCGACCGCGTCAGCGGCGCCGTCCGTGCCCCGCGCGAGGCCGAGAAGTACTGGGGGATGCTCCGGGTCGATGCGGTCAACGGCGTCGACTTCGAGACGGCTCGTCGCCGCCCGGTCTTCGGCGACCTGACCCCGGTCCACCCGGATGAGCTCATCAACCTCGAGAGCGACCCCAAGAACCTCAGCCAGCGGCTGATCAACATCGTCAACCCGCTCGGCAAGGGCCAGCGCGCCCTGATCGTCAGCCCGCCGAAGGCCGGCAAGACGATGCTCCTCAAGCACATCGCGAACGGAATCAGCGCCAACTACCCGGACATCCTCCTGATGGTCGCCCTGATCGGCGAGCGGCCGGAGGAAGTCACGGACATGCGGCGAAGCGTCAAGGGCGAGGTCATCAGCTCGACCTTCGACGAGCCGACCGAGAACCACACCCACGTCGCCGAGATGGCCCTCGAGATCGCGAAGCGCCAGGTCGAGACCGGCCGCGATGTCGTGATCCTCATGGACTCGATCACCCGCCTCGCCCGGGCCTACAACCTGGCCCTCCCTCCGTCCGGTCGAACGCTCTCGGGCGGCATCGACCCGATCGCCCTGTATCCCCCGAAGCGGTTCTTCGGCGCCGCCCGGAACATCGAGGAGGGTGGCTCGCTGACGGTGATCGCCACCTGCCTCGTCGACACGGGGTCCCGCATGGACGACGTGATCTACGAGGAGTTCAAAGGCACCGGCAACAGCGAGCTGATCCTCGATCGGAAGCTGGCCGAGAAGCGGATCTTCCCGGCGATCGATGTCCAGCGCTCCGGCACCCGGCGCGAGGAGCTCCTCCTCGAGGAGCCGGTCCTCAAGATGGTCTGGACGATGCGCCGGATGCTATCGGCCGTCGGCACGAACGAGGGCATCGAGCTCCTCCTCAACCGGCTCTCGAAGACCGACAACAACGTCCAGTTCCTCGGCTCGCTCACCAAGAGCCTGGAGGCCTGAGGCTCGCCGCTCGCTCACCGAAGTCCGAGGCTGAGCTCCGCGAGGCCATCGGCCTGAGGTCGCCTGGAAGCGTAGGGGCGACCCACCCTCGAGCGCGGCCGGCGCGACGCGTGACGCGCAACGGATGTGACGCGACGTTTGCGTCCAATGTCACCGATCTGTTACGGTGCCCCGCGATGTCGTAAGCCCGTTGTCATCGGGCTCGGCCGCGGAAGAGACCCCCAGCTCGATATCGCGACCCGTCGGACGGTCCATCCCCCCGCAGCGCTCCCCTCGCGCGACCGTCCGGTCCCTCAGGAGACCGTATTGCTGAATGCATCGGTCGGCGTGCAGCGCGCCCTCGCCCGCCTGCGCACCGGCCCCGGCCGCCGACCCTCGGCCGCCGTCACCTTCCAGCGACATCGCGTATCGATCGCTCGCACGATCCGTGCAAGCAGGTCGGCCGGTCTCCCCACGCTCTCGAGCGAACGCCTTGTCTCCGTCACGGCAGCGGGTCTCGTCGCTCTCGCGCTCGTCGTCAGCAACCTGACGACGGCCTCCGCAAGCGGCCCGACCGGGAACACGGACGGCGAGGGCACCACGGCCCGGATCGCGGCCGGAGGCGCCGTCTCCGGAATCACCGACACCGGTCAGGGCGGCATCGACGATCGATCCTACGTGGATCCGACAGGCAATCCGACCAGCGACATGGCCCTCGGCGACCCGTCGTCGGTCAACGGGTCGGGCCTGGGCCTCAGCAGCGAGACCACGATCGACGGCCCGTTCCGGGACGACGGCACGCTCGTCAAGCCGTTCGCGGTCGACACGACCGTGGCCGACGGCAAAGCCCTCCTGCGCAGCTATCGCGTCAAGTCCGGCGACACGCTCACCGGCATCGCCCATCACTACGGCGTCTCGATGATGACGCTCTGGTGGGCCAATGACCTGACGGCCAAGGACGCCCTCCACGTCGGGCAGATCATCGTCATCCCCCCCGTCAGCGGCGTCGTCGTGACCGTCACGGCGGCCGACACGCTCGAGAGCCTCGCCGCGAAATACGGCGTGGACCCGGCCGATATCATCGACGCGAACAACCTCGCCGACCCGATCCTGGTCGTCGGCCAGACGCTCACCGTCCCGGGGGCCCGCTCGTCCGGGATCGCCACGCCGGCCCCGAAGGCGACCCCCCGGCCGACCAGCAGCGGTGTCCACACCTCGCGGCCACCGGCGCGATACACCGGCGGTCGGTTCCTGTGGCCCGTCCCGGGCGGGTATATCAGCCAATACTTCCACTATGGGCACTACGCGATCGACATCGCGGCCCCTCAGGGAACGCCGGTCCTCGCAGCGGCCAGCGGGACCGTGATCTTCGCCGGTTGGAAGAACAACGGCGGCGGCTACCAGGTCTGGGTCTCCCACGGATCCAACCTGTACACGACGTACAACCACATGATGTCGGTCGCCGTCGGGCGGGGCCAGAGCGTGTCGCGCGGCCAACGGGTCGGACGGGTGGGCATGACCGGCAACGCGACCGGCCCCCATTGCCACTTCGAGGTCTGGGTGGGGATGGTCTGGGACGGCGGCGTTCGAGTCAACCCGCTGCTCTATCTCTCATCGCCTGAACATCTGACTCGCGTCGCCGGCTCGGAGGAGGGCCGGCGACGCTCCCCTCCCGCCGCCAGGACGTCCAGGCGCGCGTTGCCTCCTGTGCTCCTCGCTCACGGGCGTTTGAGCCCGCTCGCTCCGGTGCTCGTCGGCGCCTTCGCCTGAACGCCCTCGCGGCGGCCGGTAGCCGTGCCCCGGGCCGGGCAGGGTCAGATGCGACAATGACCGCGATGTTCCTCGACCGCGTCAAGATCTTCGTCAAG
>DATLVO010000284.1:0-2930 GCA_035577485.1 Verrucomicrobiia bacterium | reverse complement strand
GCGCCCGCGGAGACCGCCGCGATGACCGGCCACGAGTGCGCGCCGTGTGACGATCGACCCTGACCCCGAGTACCTCGTCGCGCCTGGCCTGCCATGGTGCACCGGTCCGTCCTTGTCGCTTTCTGGCTACTTGTCGTTGCTTCGATGGTCCCAGTGCCATCCCGGTTGTCGGTGGCCCTGTTGGGTCTCTGACGTTCGAGAGATCTGGTGTGGTTACGGGGATGTTCGGTCGGCCTGCCGACACGGGCGATGACCCGTCGGTCAGGGGTGCCCCGGTACTTGCGCCGACCCTCTGCGGCGAACGACGTACGCGGCGCGAGTAGACTGCCCGCCGTGCGCGTTCGGACCCTGGAGCTGCGGCTCATCGCCCTCGTCCTTGCAGGGTGCTGGGCGGTCGCAGCGGGTCTCGTCCTGCTTGCCTACCGGCCCGGCGGCCCGATCGATGTCGCCGTCGGAGTGGCTGCGCTGCTCCCGGCGGTCGTGGCCTTCGGCGGCGTGATCTGGCCGCCGGTCGCCCGCGGCGACCGGGCGTTCGCGGCGATGGTCTGGCTGGCGGCCGGCTCGCTCCTCGTCCTCGTGCCGTCGATCGCGGACGTCACCGGCCAGCTCGGGGGGCGCGGCGTCCAGACGCTCCTTCCCTCGGTCGAGGCGGCCTACCCCTGGGTCCTCGGACTGCTCGGGACCTGCCTGTTCACCGGGTTCGGGATCGCCCGTCGCCGGCTCGGCGAGGACGCGATGCGCCGGAACCGGCTCGTCCGCGGGATCGCCCTCGCGACGATCCTCGCGATCGGGACCGGCCTGGTCTTCAGCGCCGTCGCGATGGGCAACGAGCTCGCCCTGAGCGACCGGACCGCGTCGTCGTCGCGGTTCGGACCGACCGACATCGACCGGGAGCCGCCCGAGTGCGACGGGCCGATGGGCATCGGGCCGAGCGCCCGGCTCGTCGTCCATCTCGACGGAACGGTCGACGGCCGATCCCTCGGCACGGTCGATCTGGCGGGCGAACGATCGGCCGGGGACGTCCGCTGGCTCGCCTACGTCGCGACCAACTTCGACCTCGGGCTGCGCGGGGCCGCCTCGATCGGCAACCAGGCCTGGGTCCGGGGGCCCTTCGGCGGCTGGCGCCGCGGCACCGATGTCGACGTCCCGGACACGACCATCGACGTCACCGCGTTCCGAATCGCCCTCTCACCCGAGGCGCGGGCCGCCGCGTCTTCACGGGGCGTCGCCCTGATCGAGGGCGCCCGCGCCCGCCAGTGCCGGATCGTCATCGACGGGCCGACCTTCCTGGCGGCGTTCCCGCAGGCGTCGTGGCTGGTCGGCGACGCCGATCTCGCTCACTGGTATGGGCAGCTCGACTACTGGGTCTTTCTCGACGGCGAGATCGGGCGGATGGCCGGCAGCGTCAACGGTGACGCGGCCGATCTCCGGGTCGGTGCTCTGCAGGCAACGATCCGGGTCGATCTCACGGCGACGGATCGGGACGCTCGCATCGAGGTCACGCCGCCGGCGCCGTAGGCCGCCGCGTCGCCGGCCGGTCCTTCCATCGTTGTCGTTCGCCCGAACGCCGGGAGTTCAAACGGACGAACGGCGCCCCGTGATCGGCCACCTCCGGAGTCGGCCTCGGGTGAATCGCACGCTCGGCGTTCGATCTGGCGGAGGAAGGCATGCCAGGGCGAACAATCGGCCAGTCCACCGCCCGTTTGAACGCTGGGCGTTCAGGGAGCACGTGGCCTGGCCGCCGTAGCCGTGGCCGCGAGTGGCCGGCGCGCCGCCGAGCGGCGATGATGAAGCCGATGGAAGAGGAGACCCGATCCGGGAAGCGCGACCGCCTCGCCCGGATGACCCGGATCCTGTCGCTGCTCAACGCCCACCCGGACGGGATGAAACCGGCCGAGATCGCCCGCCGGGTCGATTCGTCGGTCCGGACGGTGTATCGCGACCTGCGCTCGATCGAGGGCGAGCTCGGGATGCCGCTCTGGTCCGATGCGGGCTCGTGGGGCATGGAGGCAGAGGCGTTCCTGCCGCCGTTGAAGCTGACCCGGAGCGAGGCGATGGCCGTCGTCCTTTCGGCCCGGCTCATGGTCCGCTACGCCGACAAGTACGACCCGGACCTGGCCGCCTCGTTCGAGAAGCTGGCCGAGATTCTGCCGCCGGCGCTTCGTGAGCATGTCGCGCGCACGCTCGACACCCTGTCGCAGCGGCCGACCGACGACGTCTTCGGCCGTCACGTCCATCTCCTCACCCAGGCCTGGGCGGAGCGCCGCGTCGTCTCGCTCGACTACGAGCCGGCCAACTACGCGCCCGGGGCATCGCCGCGGACGGCCCGGGTCCGGCCCTGGCTGATCGAGCCGTCCCTCCAGACGCACGCCCTCTACCTGATCGGCTGGGACGAGACCCGCGACGCGATCCGGACGTTCAAGATCGAGCGGATCCGGGACGTCTCGCTCACCCCGGACCCATTCCCGCCGCCCGAGGCCGGCGTGATCGAGGGGATGTTCGGCCTGGCCTGGGACATCATCGCGGACCAGGAGCCGGTCGAGGTCGTCCTGCGGTTTTCGCCGGCTGTCGCGACCCGTGTCCGGGAGGCCCGCTGGCACCCGTCGCAGGTCGTCGCGGAAGAGCCCGACGGCTCGCTGTCCTGGCGGGCGACCGTCGCCGGCACGATCGAGATCCGGCTCTGGATCCTCCAGTGGGGCGACGATGTGGAGGTCCTCGAGCCGGCGAGCCTGCGGGACGACGTCGCCGCGACCCACGCCCGGGCGGCTGCCCGCTACGGCGCCGTGGGCGCGAAGGCCGGGCGCTGATGCCCCGCCACCCGTTCAGCGCGGTCAACCTGATCAGCGACCCGGTCCACGGATACGTCGAGCTGACCAAGCGCCTGACGCGAGCCGAATCGGCGGCCGCCGGCCTGCTCGACGAGGACGTCG
>DATLVO010000283.1:0-2259 GCA_035577485.1 Verrucomicrobiia bacterium | reverse complement strand
GCCCTCCGGGTCGTAGAACGGGGTCGAGGTGACGAGGGCCTCGCGGCCGTCGATCTCGACCCGTTCGGCGAACGGCGCGCGGCGCTGCCAGCCGAGCATCAAGGCCTTGCCGAGGAGCGGCGACGACCAGCTGCCGGTGACGTTGCCGACGATCTCGCCGTCGTCGATCGATCGGATCGGCGTGCCTTCGGTCGGTGCCGGGCCCGCCATCGTGAAGCCCATCCATCGCCGGGTCTCCGGCAGCTTCCCCGTCCGCTCCAGCGATGCCCGACCGATGAACGCGGGCTTCTCCATCCGGACGGCCCAGTCCATGCCGAGCCGGCGCGGCGTTGTGTCGAGCTCCGTGTCCATTCCGACGATGACGTGGCCCTTCTCGAGCCGCAGCCCGAACAGCGCCTGCAGGCCGTGCGGCCGGATGCCCAGGTCGGCGCCGCGGTCCAGGAGCGCCCGCCAGAGCGCGACCGAGCCGTCGAGCGGGTGGTGCAGCTCGAAGGCCGCCTCGCCGGTGAACGAGAGCCGCATCACGTGGCACGGCACGCCTGCGATCTTCGCCCGCACGTGGCCGAGAAAGCGCGGCGCGTCCGGCAGCCCGAGGCGGCCCAGGAGCGTCGTCGCGAGCGGGCCCGTGACGTTGATCGCCGCGAGCGACATCGTCCGGTCCATCACGTGGACGCGAAGGCCCCACGTGTCGATCCAGTCGCGGAGCCACATCTCGGCATTCGCCGCGCCGCCCGACGTGAACGTCAGCGTGAACCGGGTCTCCGCGTCGCGGAGGATCATCCCGTCGTCCATCACGTGGCCGCGCTCGTTGAGGAGCAGGGCGTAGCGCGACCGGCCGACCTTGATGTCCGCGACGTGGCAGGGATAGATCCGCTCGAGCGCCTCGACCACGTCCGGCCCGCTGACGACCAGCTTCCCGAGGGTCGACACGTCCCCGATCGACACGCCCTCGCGGACGGCCCAGTACTCGGCAACCACGTCGCCGTAGTGCCACGGCCGCCACCATCCGCCGAACCGGTCCATCCGGGCGCCGAGCGCGATGTGCTCCTCGTGGAGCGGCGTCCGCCGGAAGGCGTCGATCGCGACGTCGGCCGCGGCCTCGGCGAGCGTGACCTGGCGGGCGGCCGGCCGGGCCGTGAACGGATCCGGGATCGTGCCCGTTTTCGCCGCCAGGAACGCCCGAACGTGTGGCAGGCAGGCCCCGCCCTGGCACGGCCCGAGGCCCGCCCAGCTGGCCCGCTTCATCAGCTCGAGGTCCGTGTAGCCCCGGTCAAACGCGGCCGTCAGGTCGTCGACGGTCGTGCCCATGCACGGGCAGACGACGCCAGCGGTGGGCGCGGGCGGCAGCGGATGCTCGTCCGCAGCCGAGCCCGCGCTCGCGATCGCGGGATCCGGCGACATGCGGGCGAGGACGTCACGCGGCGCCCGACCCAGCTCGACGACGGCCGTATCGCAAGCGGTGGTCGTCTCGGTCCCGGCGGCGTCGGCGGTGACCACGGCGGTGATCCGCTCGCCGGCCCCGCCCTCGAAGCGGACGAGCTCGGGGCCGACCCGGACGACGTGGCCAAGAGCGACGTCGGCGGCGACCAGGCGACGAGCCGCGCCGGCGGTCACGATCCCGGCCAGGTCGCTCCCGGGACAGACGGGCTGGATCTCGGCCGAACCGGTGGCGACCACGATCTCGTCGGCCCGGACGTGGAGCATGCCGCCGGGCTCACGCGCGACGATGGATCGACCGGGATAGATGCCGAGGACCTCCACCCCGCCGGCGGCGTCGAGGACGAGGACCTCGCGCCCTTCCGAGCGGGTCGCCGCCGCGACGGCGCGACCGCTCGGCCCGCCGCCGATGACCGCGACGGCGACGTCGACCCGACGGACCGGGACGTCCGGCCCGAGCGGGCTCCTTGTCAGGTCGGCTCCATCGAGCGTCGGCAGGGGCGGCTTCCCCTCGGTCGGGTGCCTCGCGACGACGGTTCCGGGGCGAGCCGGTGTCTGGCACGTACGGACGTACGCGACGCCGTCGACCTCCGCAAGACAGTTGCCACAGTCGCCGGCGAGACAGAGCGTCCCACCGCGCCCCGGGACTTCCCCTCCCCGGACGATCGCGATCGCGAGCGAGTCACCGGCCCGGAACTCGATCGGTCGTCCGTCGACGACGACCCGACCGCCGGCCCCGCCCGGACCGTCGGTCACTGGCGCATCCGCAGGCCCTGGGGATCGTGGACGGGCTCGGGCTGGAGCCGGGCGGGCCGGCGTCGG
>DATLVO010000282.1:0-11283 GCA_035577485.1 Verrucomicrobiia bacterium | reverse complement strand
CGGGCTGTTCAATGTCGCGGTCGGGGCGTTCCCGGAGCATGCCGTCGCCTGGCCCCTCGTCGTGATCAAGGGTGCCGCGCTGGTCGCCCTGGTCGCCATCGTCGCGATCGGCCGGCGGCCCTGGCGCATCCCGCGGCCGGTCCTCCCGGCCCTGGTCGCCGTCGCGCTGCTCGACCTCGCCGGCAACGGCCTGTACGTGCTCGCGACGCAGGCCGGCCGGCTCGACGTCGCCGCGACGCTGTCGTCGCTCTACCCGGTCACGACAGTCGTCCTCGCGATCGTCCTGCTCCATGAGCGCGTGAGCCGCGGCCATCTCGCCGGGATCATCATGGCCGGACTCGCGATCGCCCTGATCGCGGGCGGATCGGCCGCACCGGTCAGCTGACCGGCGACGGCGGAACTGGGAGGCGCTCGATGACCGGCCAGGCCGAGGGTATGCCCGTCGCTCCGAGCGGACCGGCCGCGATCGAGCCGGTCTGGCTCGTCGAGGCCACCTATGCGCCCGACGCGGCGGAGACGCGCGTGCCGTTCCGGGCCGAGCACCTCGCCAACCTGCGCGCGATGAAGCGCCGGGGCGTCGTCCTCGAGGCGGGCGCGTTCGCGGATGTCAGCGCCTCGATCATCATCGTCCGGGCGGCCGACGAGGGAGCGGCCCTCGATCTGTTCCGCGACGACGTCTATGCCCGCAACGGCGTCTGGGTCGAGCTGCGGGCGCGTCCCTTCGGGCGCGTCACGGACGAGCCGGCGGACGCCGGACCACGCGGAGACGACTGACTTCGGCATCGGTCTCGGCGATGTGAACGTCGCCGAACCCCTCGGCCAGCAGGATCGCCCGCGCCACCCCGCTCCCGTCGACCATGAGACCGGCGACACGCGCGAGATGGCGGTCCACGACCTCCGGCGCGACCAGACGCGGACGACGGGCGGCGTTCCGGGCGTGGACGAGGTCCGGCGGCAGGGCAAGGAGGACGGCGATCGTCTCCGCGCGGGCCGTCGCGGCGAGGCGGAGAAGCGAGAGGCGGGCTGCGCGCTCGACGCTCGTCGCGTCGACGACGACGATCCGCCCGGAGGCAAGGCGTCGCGCGACCTCCCGATGGAGGATCGAGAACGCCCGACGGGTCGCCCGCTGGTCGGCCGCATCCCCGCTGACCGCCTCTCGGAGGTCGTCGGAGGAGATGACCTCGCTGGGCTCGAAGAGCCGCGCGGCGAGGGTCGTCTTGCCCGCGCCGGCCGCGCCGATCAGGACGAAGAGGCTCGGCCGCCCCGGTCGAATGAGGATCTCGCCCGCGCTCACCCCGCTCGGGGTCGACGCGGCGGGCGGAGTCGTCCGGTCAACCCGCCACGGTCCGGACGACCAGGACCTCGCGGGCGGCGTGGCCGCGGGTGTCGTCGGTGCCCACGTCGCGGTCGATCGGGGTCGGCTCGAACTGGGCACCCGTCTCGAACGGCGCGCCCGACTCGGCGATCTTCTTGAGCCGCTCGTACGACCGCCGGAACTCCTGCTCGAGTCGGTTGCCCGTGAGCATCCCGAAGAGCGATCCGACGATCTCCCCGGGGAGCTCGTACTCGAGGGAGACGCGGAGCTCGCACTGGGGCCCGCGAGGCTCGATGATCGTCGTCCAGCGGGCCCAGCCGCCGGTCGTCGTGCCGTTGACCTCGTGGAGGGTGGGTCGCTCCGCGGCCGTGACGACGAAGTGGCCCGCCAGGCGCCGGTCTGCGACCCGGTAGTAGCCGATGTAGCTCGATCCGACGCCGCCGGGACGTCCGGCGATCTCGCCCATTTCCGCGAGCAGCGACTGCCATTCCGGGCTCCGCGTCGGGTCCGCGACGATGTCGAACACCGTCGAGGCGGGGGCGTCGACGACGAGCACGGTCGACAGGTGGCTCATGTTTCCCCCACGCGCACTCGGATGTCGATGGCGCCCCGGCCCCGGAATGCTACGGCCAACGAGACGCCGCCGCCTGTCGGCTTGCCGACGGCGCGCCCGGCGCGCCCGGCACCCGCGGGGTCAAGCGGGTCAAGCGGGTCAGGCGCGTCAGGCAGGCCGGCGCCTGGCCTCCCAGCCGCCGCCCTCGGCGCGGCGGAGCTCGAAGGAAGGCTGGTCGTACATCGACGGCCCGCGAACGACGTGGCCGTTCGCGACCAGGTACCGGGAGCCGTGCCACGGGCATTCGAGCCGATCGCCGCCGACGATGGTGCCCTCGGCGAGCGGCCCACCGGCGTGCGCGCACACCGCGTGCATCGCCAGGATCCGATCGCCTTCGCGGATCACGGCGAGGTCGTTGCTCCCGGCCTTGACCTTCGTCGGGCCGCCCTCCGGGATGTCGGGCAAGCCGCCGAGGTCGACCGCGACCCATTTCGTGCCCGCTGCCCGCCAGGCGTTGCGGTTGACGTGCGTTCCGGCGAGGTAGACGAGATCGCCGCCGATCGCCGCGGCGAGCGCCAGGAGGAGGTACGCGGCGAAGGCGATGACGACCGGAGCGAGGCGATCCGTCGGATTGCCGCTCCGGATCACGAGCGACACGGTGTAGAGCGCGAGGATGACGACCATCAGGGTCCCGTGGACCGTCGCCCGATTCCGCGGCGTCCCGTCGACCTCGGCGTAGTCGGCCAGCCCGGTCACCGCTGCCGCGACCATCGCGAGGACGCCGAGCAGCATCGTCACGTCGGCGACGAGCTGCTGGCCGACCAGGTCGGCCACGATCGACACGGTCAGCGCGCCGACCGGGACGTCGGTCACGACGGAGTGGACGGGATGACCCAGCCAGGTGCCGTTGAGGAAGCTCTGGATCGGGCGGATCGGATGGAACAGGGCACCGAGCCAGCGGTGGTTGAACTCGCCGAACGGCTTCGACCAGCGGGCCTGGGCATCGACCGCGCGGCTCAGGTATCGACCCAGCATCGTCGCGTCCTCCTACGGCCGAGTCTACGACGCAGGACGCGCGCCAGATCTCTCGAACCCGTTACGCTTCGCGGCCATGTCCGCCCAGCATGCCGCCGCGCCCGCGTCGACCAACGACGCGGGTCGTCCGGACTGGCGCCGGGTTGTCGTGGTCTTCGGGATCACGTCGATGGTCGAGGGTCTCGGCGTGAACCAGGTCTTCTCCTTCCTGGCGCCGTATCTCCACGAGATGGGCGTCCCGGACGCGGAGCGCGTGCCGTTCGTGGGGCTGTTCTCGGCGCTCATCTTTGTCGTCGGGATGCCGCTCGTCCCGCTCTGGGGGGTCTGGGCCGACAAGTACAGCCGCAAGGCCGTGATCGCTCGGAGCGCGATCGTCGAGGCGGCGGTGTTCGGGTGCGTGGCCCTCTCGCGCGAGCCCTGGCAGCTCGCGCTGAGCCTGCTCCTGATCGGCTTCCAGCTCGGGAACACGGGCGTGATGCTCGCGGGGATCCGCGACGTCGTCCCCCGCGCCCGGATCGGGACGATGATCGCGCTGTTCGGCGCCGCCGGACCGATCGGGTGGGCCATCGGGCCGGTGCTCGGCGGCTGGCTCGTCGACGGTCTCGGCTGGAGCTACCCGGCGATGTTCTGGTCGTCGGCGGGTCTGTCGCTCGCGACCGCGGCCCTGATCTGGTTCGGCACGCGCGAGGTCCGTCCGGAGGTCATCCCCGAGGGGCGCGTGCTGCCGCTCGCCTTCGGGGCGCTGAAGGGTGTCCTCCGCGACCCCGTCGTGCGGCGGATCTTCGCGATCTACGGCGTCGCGTTCCTCGCGAACCAGATGAGCCGGCCCTACCAGGCGCTGATCGTGGAGGGCATCGTCGGGGCGGGACCCGGCCTCGCATCGTCGATCGGATTCGTCGCCGGGACTGCCGGGCTGGTCGGCGCGATCACGGCACCGCTCGGCGGCGTGATCGGTGACCGGATCGGGTTCCGACCGGTCCTCATCGGGGCGATGTTCGTCGGTGCCGCTGCCCTCTTGGCCGTCCCGCTCGCGATGGCCGTCCCCGTCCTTGCCCTTGCGGTTCTCGTCTTCACCGCGAGCTTCGGAATCGTCGGCGCGATGGTCTTCAGCCTCCTCGCGACGGAGGTTCCGCCGGAACGCCGGTCGCAGACCCTCAACCTCGTCTACCTGCCGTTGTACGCCGCCGGGATCGTCGGGCCGACGATCGGCGGGGCGATCGCCGGCTTCACCGGCCCGACCGGGCCGTTCTGGGCGGCCTCGGTCGTCTTTTTCGTCGGGGCGGTCGTCGTGGCCCTCCGGGTGCGCTTCCGACCGGCCGGCCGAGCGCTACCGCAGAGCTGAGAACTCCAGCCGCGCCCCCGGGCCGTTTCTCATCGAACCGCAAGGTGGGCCGCTGGAGACTTCGGCCACGACCTCTCAGACTGGACGGGAGGCAGCGAAGCACCCGAGGACCGTCGATGACGCCCACCACGCCCACGATCACGCCACCCGATCCGCGCCGCCCTGTCGCGCTCCACGACCGGCTCGAGGAGACCGATCGCGGTCTCGTCTACGACCTTTCGACCCTGCTCGACCGACGCCAGATCCTCAAGCTCGCGGGCTTCACGACGATCAGCGCCGGGTTGATGTCGATCGTGGGCTGCGCGCCGAGCGCATCGGGCAGCGCGTCCGCGAGCCCGGCGGCCTCCCCGGCCTCGTCGGCCTCCGCGGCCGCCTCGTCGGGCGCGACCGGCGCGAGCGCGGACGCGAGCTGCGCGGTGATCCCCGAGGAGACCGCCGGTCCGTTCCCGGGTGACGGCTCGAACGGCCCGAACGTCCTCGCCCAGAGCGGCATCGTCCGCGAGGACATCCGCTCGAGCTTTGGATCCTCGACGACGACCGCGAAGGGCGTGCCGCTTGCCGTCAAGCTCACGATCCAGGACGCCGCGAACGGCTGCGCGCCGATGCAGGGCGCCGCGGTCTACATCTGGCACTGCGACCGGGACGGCAACTACTCGCTGTACTCGCAGGCGGCCGCCAGCGAGAACTACCTGCGCGGCGTCCAGGCGACCGATGGCAGCGGCGTCGCCACCTTCGAGAGCATCTTCCCCGCGTGCTATGCCGGTCGCTGGCCGCACATCCACTTCGAGGTCTATGCGAACCTCGAGGCGGCGACCAACGAGGCCAACAAGATCGCGACCTCGCAGATCGCCCTACCCAAGGACGCCTGCGATCTCGTCTACGCGACCGACGGCTACGCCCAGAGCGTGACGAACCTCGGCCAGGTGTCCCTGCAGCGCGACATGGTCTTCGGCGACGACGGCGGCGTCCACGAGCTGGGCGCGATCACCGGATCCGTCGCGGACGGGCTGAGCGTCAGCTTGACCGTTCCCGTGAGAGCCTGACGGCACCGGCGCCCGGCCGGCTCAGCGGGATGACCGCGAGCAGCATGGAGAGCCCGCCGTACCAGACCGCCGGCAGCGCGATCATCGCCGCGACGGGCACCGTCCAGCGGCGATCCGTACGGGCGCCCCACACGACCACGGCGATCGCGAACGGCAGCCGGATCCAGAGCGGGATCGGCACCGACGCCCAGGTGCCGCTCTTGCCGGCGAGGGCGTTCCGGATGACGACATCGATCCAGGATCGCCATTGGTCGGGCAGCACGACGAACGAGACGAGCGCGACCGCGGCCGTGGCCCCGAGGGCGATCGCGAGCGAGCGCCACTCCCGCCGGACCGCGAACCAGAGCAGGCCGATGCCCGGCGTGATCTTCGTCAGGAGCACGATCGACCAGGCGGCCGGCCAGCGGAACCCGACAACGATCGCGACCGCGAGCAGGAGCGACACGTTGCCGCCTGCCACCTCCATCGCCGCGAACGGGAAGAGGAGCCCAGCTGTCAACAGCCGCGGCCCCGTGAGGAACCGGACCGCCAGGATGAGGATCGCGGTCCACGCGGCCACGAACGCCTGCCAGGGCAGGATCTTCAGCGGCGCAAGGAGCTGGAGGAACGCCGGCGAGTAGACGTAGGCGATCGGGTCGTTCCAGTCCGAGCGGGCGTAGGGATCGGCGAAGGTCGCCTGCCAGTAGCAGTAGGCGTCCTGGCCGGTTCCCCAAGCCCGGCCCCACGGCTCGCTGAAGACCGTGATCAGGGCCCACGCCGCTAGCGCGACGGCGATCCCGACCCAGGCCGGCGTCTCGAGCCGCTCGAGCGATGGCAGCCGCCGTCGAGCGGCCCGGCGGATCGCGCCGAACGAGCGCTCGAAGGCGTCGTCGAAGGCGAGGAGGGCGCTCGTCACCCCGCGATTATCGGCGCCGCGGTCGGCGCGGGCCGCTCAGCGGGGACGTCGCCGCGTGACCGCGACCCCGGCGACCGCGAGGAAGATGCCGGCGAGCCCGGCCAGGCCCAGTGCCTCGCGCAGCTCGACGTCGTGGTAGCGCGACCCCGGGATGTACAGGACGACGTTCGCGACGTTCTCCGGGGGACCTTGCATCTCGTACTCGGGATGGATCGCAAGCATCTCCTCCCACGTCACGATCGCGCCGTCCGCGAGGCGGAAGCGGCTCGTGAGGTACATGTCGGTGCCGTCCCAACGGAAGTTGTCGCTGACGACCGCTTCGGACATCAGGAGCTCGTTCTCCACCTTCTCGACAGCGATGCCGATGCCGGCTGCCAGGATCAGGGTCAGGATGAACGTCGGGACCAGCCGGCCGAGGATCGAGCCGAGCGCGACCGCGGTCGACGCGATCAGGAGCGCCTCGACCGCAACGAGCAGCCCGCGGCCGCGGAACCCGATGAACGACTGGTCGAAGTTGATGGTCGGATGCATCGTCCGGAACAAGGCGTCCGATGTGAAGCCGATGACCAGCGCCGCCACGACGATCAACGCCAGCGCCGGCACGGCACGCTGGACGAACCAGCGCAGGCGCGACGGGCCGAGCGACCACGCGAGACGAGCCGTCCCGCCTTCGAGCTCGCGGGCGACCAGCGGACCGCCGAGCAGCAGGCCCGCGACGAACGGGAAGACCGGGACGATCGTGACCGACAGCCGGGCGATCCGCGAGACCCACAGCCCAAGCGAACCCTGGCACAGGCTGCTGAACGTCGGTGGCCCGTCTTCGCTCAGGCAGGTGGTGAAGCCGCTCGACGACATCCAGCCGATGACCGCCGCCGACACGAGCACGGACACGACCGTGGCTCCGATCACGAGGATCGTCTCGAACCGATGGATTCGGAACGTCAGGAGCGCGGCCCGGAGCGTCATGCCGCGGCCTCCTCGGCGGCCGCGACGGCGCGCCGGCGGCCGGCGGCGAGATGCCCGATCACGACCTCCTCGAGGGTCGCCGGCCGGCCCAGCGGCTCCGAGCCGACCGGCGCGACGACCGCGACCCGGACGAGGCTGAGCGGCTCGCCGGCCGGTGCCGGGAACCCGCCGATGACGGCGTCGGCGCCCGCGAGCCGCGCCGCCTCGGCCGCCGGTGCCTCGACGATCCGGTGGTGGGCGAGCGCCTCGGCAACCGAGAGGTCGAGCAGCGTATGGCCCTTGCCGAGGACGACGAGGCGATCGCACGCCTGCTCGATGTCCGTGATCACGTGCGACGAGAGCAGCGCGGTCGCGCCGGCCGCCCGGACCGCCTCGACCATCAGGTGGAGGAACTCCCGGCGGGCCAGCGGATCGAGGCTCGCAAGCGGCTCGTCGAGGAGGAGGATCGGCGCTCGCGTGGCCAGCGCCAGGGCCAGGCCGACCTGGGCCTGCTCGCCGCCCGACAGCTCGCCCGCCTTGGCCCTGAGGGGGATCGAGAGCCGGTCGACGTACCCCGCGGCCATCGTCCCGTCGAAGCCGTCGCGAAGGGTCTCGGCGAGGGCGATGTGATCGAGGATCGTCAGGTCGCGATAGAGGGACGGCGACTGCGGCACGTAGCCGACCTGGGCGACCGCTCCCTTGCGATCCCGCTGCGGATCGATGCCGCCGGTCGACAGCCGGCCCTCGGTCGCCCGCTCGAACCCGATCCAGGCGCGGATCAGGGTCGACTTGCCCGATCCGTTCGGCCCGACCAGCGCCGTGATGGTCCCGGCGGGGACCGTCAGGTCGACGTTGCGGAGCGCCCACGTCCGTCGCCCGTAGCGCTTCCCGAACCCGTGAGCCTCGAGGACCGCCGTCATTCGTCCCTCCCGATTCGTTGTCGCGCCGCCCGCGCTGCCGGCACGGTAGACGCCCCGCGTCTCCGGAGCGTGACCGGCGCCCGCTCCCCAGGGCGGACGCCGGCCCGCATGGGTCGTGCCGCGGTCATCGTCGCGTGGCGCCCCGAGCAGACCCAGCCGGCACTCCCCGGGGAGTCGTTACGGGACATCCCGGTACGGGCGCGAACGCGCCTCTGGTACCGTCGCGGCCATGCCGACAAAGCCGTGGCGAGACGTCCTGGCGATCACCATCGCCCTCGTCGCCTTCGGCTTCGGCCTCCTGCCACTCACGTTCTTCCACTATCAGACGGGGATCACGCTCGCCGTCGACAACGCGGCCAGCCGCCTGATCGTGACCGAGGTGGACCCATGGAGCCAGGCGGCCCAGGACGGCGTCACGGCCGGAATGGTCGTCGTCCGGATGAACGATTCGGAGCTCCTCGCGTTGCCCCAGGAGATCTACGGGCCCGTCGATTCGGCCAACCCGGACGGGGAGACGAAGCTCGTGAGCATCGAACCGCCCGTCCCGACGAGCCGGGCGACGGCCGCCGATCTCCAGTCATTCGCCAACGGGCCGATCACCAACCTCGAGCTCATCTCGCCGAAGGATCTTGCCGTGGGAACCGCATCGACCGGCTGGCCGACCTTCGGCGTCTACTACCCCGGCTGGAATCGGCTGTACGACGCCGCCGGCGCGATCCTTCCGGGCCTCGCGATCCTCCTCTTCGGCAGCTGGTGGCTGGTCTCGGGGCGTGCCGGGCCGTCCCTGCAGGGGATCGCGTTCCCGCTGGCAACGGCCACGGCCTCGCCGCTGTTCGTCCTGACACTCCTCGCCTCCGGCTCGCCGCCCCAGATCGTGTTCGGCGGCCTCCTGTCGGTCGCCGCCATGGTCCCGCTGGCGTTCGCCCTCGCCGAGCGGGTCGACAACCCGCTCGATCGGCGATTCGCCGTCGTCTCGGTCGCTGCGTGCACGGTCGCCGCCGCCGTCCTGTCGATCGCCTTCGTGATCGACCCGTTGCAGCGCGGCGTGCTGGGCGACCTGCGCTGGATCGTCACCGCCGCGATCCCCCTCGTGCCCGGGTTGATCGCGGCCGGTCCGCTCGATCTCAAGGCGGTCAGCTCTCGACGCGGTCCGGGGGGCCTGATGCGCTCGACCGAGCTCGCGCTGGCCGGCGCCACGCCGACGTTCGCCCTCCTCTCGAACCAGTCGCCGTTCATCTGGCCGCTCGCGATCTGGATCGGGGCGATCGCGCTGGCCGGCCGATTCACCGTCCGACCGCTTGCCCGGCTTGCGACCCGGGCGACCCTCCAACGCGACCTGGTCGTCGCGGCCACCGAAGCCGAGCGCGCCCGCCTCGCGGCAGACATCCACGACGATGCCCTGCAGGAGCTGACCCTGCTGGTCCGGCGCCTGGAGTCGTCTGGCGACACCGAAGGGGCCGAGATCGGACGGACGGTCGCGGATCGGCTGCGGGCGATCTGTGGCGACCTCCGGCTGCCGATCCTCGACGACCTCGGTGTCGGCCCGGCCCTCGACTGGTTGGTTCTCCGGATCGAGCGCCTCGCCGGCGGCGAGGTCCGTCTCGAGCGGGCCGACGACGCGCGCCACTCGCCCGACGTCGAGCTCGCGATCTTCCGCGTCGCCCAGGAGGCGCTGGCGAACGCCGTAAAGCACGGCCGCCCGCCGATCGTCGTCCGGTACCGCTCGACGACGAACGGGATCTCGCTCGCGATCGACGACGCCGGCCCGGGCATCGCCGACGACGCGCCGGCGGACGCCGAGAAGGCCGGCCGCTTCGGGCTCCTGAACATGGCCCAGCGCGCGGAGCAGATCGGGGCGATCCTCGACGTCAAGCGTTGGCCGAGTGGCGGGACGCACGTCGCGCTCGAGTGGCGGCCGCGTTGACCGAGGCGATCCGGATCATCGTCGTCGACGATCACCCCGTCGTACGCGAGGGAACGGCAGCCCTGCTCGCGGCTCAGCCCGGGATCGAGGTCGCCGGCACCGCCGGCTCGATCGGGGAGGCGACGGAGGTGCTGGCCCGCGAGGCGGCAGATGTCCTGCTGCTCGACATCCGGCTCGGCACGGACTCCGGCCTGCGGCTGCTCACGGAGAGCTCGTCGTCCTCGGTCGCACGGCCCGCGATCATCGTTCTCACGTCCTACGACTACCCGCAGTACGCGGAGGCCGCGCTTCGGCTGGGCGCCTCGGGCTTCGTCCTGAAGACGGCCCCGATCGCCGAGCTCCTCGACGCGATCCGGCGGGTGGCGGCAGGTGGCCTGGCGTTCTCCGTCCGACCGCGCTCGGGCGCCGCCGTCGGGCGGCTCAGTGAGCGGGAGCTCGACGTCGTCCGTCTCGTCGTCGACGGCCGCTCGAACGACGAGATCGCGGTCCGCCTCGGGATCGGCCCGAAGACCGTCGAGTCGCACCTCCGCCGGCTCTTCGAGCGGTTCGACCTGGCCTCTCGGACTGAGCTGGCGACGAGAGCCCTGCGCGAGGGCTGGCTGGACGTCCCGCCCGGAACGTAGCGGTACCCTGCCGTCCGTGAGCCATTCCCATTCGGCCGCCGGACGGCATTCCGGCAGCCTGGCCGCCGCGATCGGCATCGGAGTCGTCGTCCTCGTCGTCGAGCTGGTGGCCGGGATCGCGGCCAACTCCCTCGCGCTCATGGCCGACGCGGGCCATGTCTTCGCCGACGTCTCGGGGATGGCGCTGTCATTGATCGCGATCCGGCTCGCCGCCCGGCCACCAACGGACACGCGATCGTTCGGCCTCTATCGACTCGAGATGGTCGCCGCCGCGGTCAACGCGGTCCTGCTGCTCGCGATCGCGATCGTCATTGCGATCGAGGCGGTTCGACGGTTCCTCGCTCCGCCGGATGTCCAGCCAGGGATCGTCGTCGTGGTCGCGGCCGGGGCGCTCCTCGCGAACCTCGTGGCGTTGCGGATCCTGTCGGGGGGTCAGGGCGAGAGCCTGACGATGCGGGGCGCGTACCTGGAGATCGCCGGCGACTTCATGGGCGCGGCTGCCGTGCTCGTCGCCGGCCTCGTGATCCTGGCCACCGGTTGGCGCCCCGCCGACGCGCTCGCGTCGATCCTCGTCGCCGTGCTCATCGTGCCGCGGACGGTCGTGCTCCTCAGAGACAGTGTCGACGTCCTCCTGGAGGCCACGCCGAAGGGGGTTGACCTGTCCGACGTCGAGCGCCATATCCGCGAG
>DATLVO010000281.1:0-20313 GCA_035577485.1 Verrucomicrobiia bacterium | reverse complement strand
CCCCAGCGCGTTCGGGGGACGCCCTGGTAGAGCCCGAACAACCCGCGCGCAC
Source organism: Verrucomicrobiia bacterium (assembly GCA_035577485.1). GTDB lineage: Bacteria > Chloroflexota > Limnocylindria > Limnocylindrales > CSP1-4 > CF-46. Next base: position 20,261 of record DATLVO010000281.1, on the reverse strand, counting down.
CCACCGATGCGAGTTGATCCGCGGTCGGCTCGTCCTCGACGACGATGGCGACGGAGCCCAGCCGCTCGGCGAAGGCGGCCGGAAGGCCGTCGATGACCCGGTCGATCACCTCGTCGAAGTCGACGGGCTCGTTCATCGGGTCGTGCGGCTCCATGCCCGGCACGATAGCCGGTCCGGCGCGGTCAGCTGGCGAGCCGAGCCGCGACGAGCTCCACGCTGACGCGGCTGCCTTTCTGCTCGTAGAGCTCCTGGGCCTGCCGGAACGTGGCCTCAGCCTCGTCGCGACGCCCGGCTGCCCGCAGGATGTCGCCGAGGATCACGGCGCTGTTGGCGTGGAACGTGATGAAATCCGTGCTTGCGAAGTAGTCGACCGCACTGCGCGCATGCCGCTCGGCCTCGGCAAGGTCACCGGCGCCGAGATGCGCTCCCGCGATGGCCGAATGCAACAGCGCTCGCGTCTCATGACCCTTCTCGTCCGCCATGACGGTCAGGCGCGTGATGTCCACTGGCTGACCGCTCGCCAGCTGTGCGAAGGCGTGGAACGCCTCGAGGTTCGCGTGCCGTTGGCCCAACGCGACGTACCAGTCGCATGCTTCCGCGAGCATCCTCTCGGCAACGTCGTGCCTTCCTGCGAGCGTCTCGACGTCCGCCGCGACTTCCTTCAGGGTGTTTGCGAGCTTTTGTTCGCCGCTCTCCGTGGCGATCTCCAGGCACCGGGCCGCGAGCGATCGTGCCAGGTCGAACGCGCCCAGACGGGCGTGCATGTGGGCGAGGGCGTGGGAGATGGCCATCTCGATCGCGCGGTCGTCCGGTGCTGACGCCAGGATGTCGTTGCTGAGGTGGATGGCATCCGAGACGGGGGTCGGCCCAAAGTAGAGGTCGATGCTCAGATCGAGCACGATGGACGCCGCTTCCCAATGGGATCCCGCGCGACGTGCGTACTCGAGCGCTCGTGCGAGGGCGACCTCCTCGCCGGCCGCGCTCCCCTCACTCCACGAAGCGCTGCCGCGCAGCCTCCATGCCAGCGCCAGCCCCCGGTCGTCGCCGAGTTCCTCGAACGTCGCTGAGCATTCGTCGGCGATCTCCCGGAAGTCGCTCGGCGAGAGGTCGGACTCGACGACGAGGTATCGCATGACGCGAGCGCGCGCCAGCGCTCTCCGGTCGCCGGCGGCCTCCGACCGCTCGAGCGCCTCGGTGAAGAAGGCCGTCGCGTCGTCGAACCGGCCGCTCGCGTTCAGGACCCGACCAAGGTCGGGCAGGATCGCGAGGCGAGCCGGGTCGTTCGGCTGCAGCAGCGTCGCGCCGCGGCCGTACAGGTTCACGGTCGCGGCGATGTCCGACCGCTCGAGCGCCCGGTGGCCCGCTGCGATCAGGCGTCCTCCGGCGCGGCGCGCAAGCTCGCGCGATCGGTCGTCGACCGGGGCCAGCTCTTCGCGGTATCGGAATGCCTGCTCCAGGTGATATCCAACCATCTCCTCGACTTCGCTCCGACGGTCACCTGCGGCCTGATCCAGCCAGCCGGCGAACCGCTCGTGGAGGTCGGCGCGCTCCGACTTCGGGAGCCGCTCGTACGCGGCATCGCGGATGAGCATGTGGCGGAATCGGAAGGCATCGCCCTGGGCGACCCCGGAGCGATCGGGTCGAATCAGCTCCTTTCGAACCAGCCCGAGGAGATTGCCGGGGATCTCGGAGCGACCTTCGGCCGGCGACAGGGCCACGACGGACGGCTGGTCGAAGACGCGTCCGACGACAGACGCACGCTCGGCGACCGCCCGCTCGGCGGGATCCAGGCGGTCCAGGCGCGCCGCGAGCAGGGCTTGGATCGTCGGCGGCACAGCGATCGAATCGAGATCCCGCGACGCGATCCACCCCTGAGGCCCGGCAACCAGCGCGCCGTCATCGATGAGCGTGCCCAGGAACTCCTCGACATAGAGGGGATTGCCCTCGGCGGCGTCGGCGATCCGGGCTCGGATCGCCGACGGGAGTGCGCCACCGGGCACGAGCTCGTCGATCAGGGCCATCGCCGATCCTTCGGTCAGGGGCTCGAGGAGGATGGTCGTCGCATTGAGCTTGCCGCCACCCCAGGTCGGTCGTTCGTCCAGGAACTCGGGGCGGGCAGGACAGACGAACAGGATCGGTGAATCCCTGGTCAGGTCGGCGAGGGACTCGACGAGATCGAGCAGCGTCGGCTCGGCCCAGTGGATGTCGTCGATCAGGACGACCAGCGGCCCTGCGGATGCGATGTGCTCCAGGGCCCTGCGGAACGCCCACACGAGCTCCTCCCGAGCCGCCGACGCCTCCAGACCGATGAGACCGACGAGGCCGCGCGCGATCGCCGCCGCCTCCGGCAGTCCTGCGACGAACGCGTCGATGGACTTGATCGCCGTCTCGGCGGTGTCGCCGTCCTCGATGCCGGCTGCTTGCCGGACGATCTCGGCGACCGCCCAGTAGGTGATGCCCTCCCCGTACGGGAGGCACCGGCCGCGGACGACGCGGGCCCGATCGCGGACGACTTCGAGGAATTCGGCAACCAGGCGGCTCTTGCCCACTCCGGCCGACCCGAGGATCGTGAACAGCTGGCACGACCCATCGGAGACGGTCCGTTCGAAGGCGTGCTGCAACGCGTCGAGCTCCCGATCGCGTCCGACCATCGCGGCATCGAGACGCCGACGGTGACCTTCGGCCCCGGGGGCGACGTCGCGGAGCCGATAGGCGACCACCGGCTCCGTCTTGCCCTTGAGCTCGAGCGCCTCCGACGGGCCGACGTCGACGGCGTCGCGCACGAGCGCATGGGTCGCGCCGCCAATGACGATCTCGCCGGGTAAGGCCGCCGTCTGAAGGCGGGCCGCGACGTTCACGGCGTCGCCCACGACGATCGACTCGCCCGGGCCGCCGGTGCCGACGACCACGCCGCCGGTGTTGATGCCCGATCGCGCTTCGAGGGTGACCCCGCGCTCCGCAAGCAGGCCCACATTCAGCCGCTCGAGCGCCTTGCGCATCTCGACCGCGGCCCGGACCGCGCGGAGGGCATCCTCGTCATGGATCAGCGGCACCCCGAAGACGGCCATCACGGCGTCGCCGATGTATTTCTCGACCGTGCCGCCGTGACGCTCGATCACCTCGCGCATGCTCGCGAAGTAGCGGCCCATCACGTCACGCAGCGATTCTGGGTCCAGCTGCTCGCCCAGCGTGGTCGACCCGGTGACGTCGGTGAACAGGATCGTCACGATCTTGCGGGTCTCGCGCGCGACGGACGATGCGCCGAGCGCGGCTCCGCAATTCCCGCAGTGCCGGAAGCGCTCAGGGTTGTCTTCGCCGCATGACGGACAGCGGACCACCCACGGAGTGTAGGGGCACGCTCAGCCGTCACGAGGACGATCCATGGGTCGGCGTAACGCCGCTACCATTGGATGCCCGATGACCCTGGCGCCCAACGACTTCACCCACCTTCACGTCCACTCCGAGTTCAGCCTGCTCGATGGGCTGGGACGGATCACGGACCTCGTGGACACGGCGGCCGCGCAGGGCTTCGACAGCCTCGCGCTGACCGACCACGGTGCGCTCTACGGAGCGGTCGCCTTCCACCAGGCGGCGAAGGCAAAGGGGATCAAGCCGATCATCGGGGTCGAAACCTATGTGGCCCGCCGGTCGATGACCGAGAAGGAGGGCAAGGCCGACGCGCAGCCATTCCACCTGATCCTCCTGGCCAAGGACCTGGTCGGCTACCGCAACCTGTGCCGCCTCGTGACCGATGCCCACGTCGACGGCTATTACTACAAGCCCCGCATCGACCGCGAGCACCTCGCGAAGCACAGCGAGGGCCTCGTCGGGCTGAGTTCCTGCCTCAGCGGAGAGATCCCGCGGAGCCTCGAGATCGAGGACTGGGACACGGCCCGCAAGCTCGCGTCCGAGTACCAGGACATCCTCGGCAGGGACAACTTCTTCCTCGAGCTCCAGGACCACGGCCTGCCGGAGCAGCGGGTCCTGAACGAGAAGCTCCTCCGGCTCGGCCCCGAGACGGGCGTCCCGCTCGTCGTGACGAACGACCTCCACTACGTACACGAGCCGCAGGCCGACGCCCACGACGTCCTCCTCTGCGTCGGGACGGGGAACAACCTCGACACGCCGGGGCGGATGCGGTTCGACACGCGCGACTTCTGGTTGAAGTCGGCCTCCCAGATGGCGGCCCTCTTCCCCGACCAGCGCGAGGCGATCCTGAACACCCGTCGGATCGCCGAGATGACCGCGGTCGACCTGCCCCTCGGCCAGCTCCGGATCCCGCACTTCCCGGTGCCCGACGGCGAGACCGTCGAGACGTGGCTCCGCAAGGAGTGCGAGCGGGGCCTCGCCGCCCGCTACGGGACGGTCACCCCGGAGCTCCAGCAGCGGCTCGACTACGAGCTGGGCGTGATCATCTCGATGGGCTACGCCGGCTATTTCCTGATCGTGGCCGACTTCGTCCGCTTCGCCCGCGAGCAGCGGATCCAGACCACCTGCCGGGGGAGCGCGCCGGGCTCGATCGTGACCTACACGCTCTACATCACGCCGGTCGACCCGATTGCCTACGAGCTGCCGTTCGAGCGCTTCCTGAACCCCGACCGGGTCACGATGCCGGACATCGACGTCGACTTCGAGGACGAGCGGCGGGACGAGGTCATCAACTACGTCTCGCGCAAGTACGGCAGCGACCACGTGGCCCAGATCATCACCTTCGGGACGATGCTCGCTCGAGCCGCGATCCGCGACGTCGGACGGGTCCTCGGCCACAGCTACGGCGAGGTCGACCGGATCGCGAAGGCGGTGCCGAACCTCCTGGGGATCAAGCTCGAGGACGCCCTCGAGATGGCGCCCGAGCTCAAGGGCATGGTCGACGGCGATCCCGCGGTGAAGCGGATCATCGACTTCGCCCGGCAGCTCGAGGGTGTCGCCCGCAACGCCTCCACACATGCGGCCGGCGTCGTCATCAGCCGCGAGCCCCTGACGGAGCTGATGCCGCTCCAGAAGGCGACGAACTCCGACGCCCTGATGACCCAATACGAGATGCACGGGATCGAGGCGCTGGGCCTCCTGAAGTTCGACTTCCTCGGCCTGTCGAACCTCACGATCCTGCGCCAGGCGGTGGACCTCGTCCGGCAGGAGCGGGGGATCGAGATCGACCTCGACGCGATCCCCCTCGACGACCGACGGACGTTCGACCTGTTGGGCTCGGGCGAGACGACGGGCATCTTCCAGCTGGAGTCGGCGGGGATGCGGCGCTACATCCGCGATCTCCAGCCGAGCTCCGTCTACGACCTGGCGGCGATGGTCGCCCTGTACCGGCCGGGCCCGATGGACAACATCCCGGCCTACATCCGGCGGAAGCATGGCCAGGAGAAGGTCACCTACCTCCACCCGCTCCTCGAGCCCTACCTGGAGAAGACCTACGGGATCTTCGTCTACCAGGAGGACATCATGTCCGCGGCGATCGCCCTGGGCGGCTTCACCGGGCCCGAGGCGGACACGCTGGGCTACGCGATCCGCAAGAAAAAGTCCTCGGTCCTCCGGGCCCAGAAGGAGAAGTTCGTCAGCCAGGCCGCCGAGCGCGGCGTCGATGCCCGGGTCATCGACCAGGTCTTCGCGGCGTTCCAGCCGTTCGAGCGGTACGGCTTCAACAAGGCCCACGCCACGTGCTACGGCCTGATCGCCTACCAGACCGCGTATCTCAAGGCGAACTACACGGTCGAGTACATGACCGCGGTCCTGACCGCCTTCCGGTCGAACGAGGAGAAGGTCGCGGCCGCCGTCGCCGAGTGCCGGCGGATGGGCATCGAGGTCCTGACGCCCGACGTCCACCGCTCCGACGTCGAGTTCACCGTGGAGGGCCCCGCGATCCGGTTCGGGCTTCTCGCCGTGAAGAACGTCGGCCAGAGCGCGATCGAGTCGATCGTGGCCGCGCGCAAGGAGGGCGGCCCGTTCCGGTCCCTGACCGATCTCTGCTCGCGGATCGACCTTCGGCTCGTCAATCGCAAGGTCCTCGAGGCGCTCGCCAAGGTCGGCGCCCTGAACGCGCTCGGCCACCCGGCGCAGGTGCTGCTCGGCCTCGACGACGCGATCGCCGCGGGCCAGGCGGCCCAGCGCGACCGGATCACGGGCCAGACGTCCCTGTTCGACCTCGGAGCCGACGATGCGACGGCGATGGAGCGGCCGCTGCCCCAGACGACCGAGGTCCCCGTCCCGGAGCGCCTCCGCTGGGAGAAGGAGCTGCTCGGGCTGTACCTCTCGGCCCACCCGATGGGCGAGGTGGCCGAGCAGGTCGGGGCGTTCGTGACGGCCTACAGCAGCGACCTGAAGGACGAGTCGCTCGACGGGCAGCGCGTGGTCGTCGGCGGGATCGTGACCGGCTTCCGGACGATCATCACGAAGACGCGCTCGACCATGGGCGTGGCGACGATCGAGGACCTCCAGGGAACGATCGAGGTCGTCGTCTTCCCGCGGTTGTACGAGACGACCGCAGGGACGTGGGCCGAGGGCACGATCCTGCTCGTGGCGGGCCGGATCGATCATCGGGGCGAGGAGGTGTCGCTCCTCGCCGACCTCGTGACCGACTGGGACGGGGCGATCTCCCGCGGACCCGACGCCTTCGCCCGCGAGGTCGCGGCCGGAGACCGTGGCCGGGGGCCGCGACGCGGCGGCGGACCCAATGGCGGTCCGGGAGGCGGCCGGCCTGCCGTGCCGGTCGGGCCGGGTCCGATGGTCGACGAGCGCGCGCTCGTCGGGGCGGCGGTTGCCGGGGGATCGAACGCCGCCGGGATGCCGATGGCGCCCAACCGTGGGCCGGCCGATCCGGCGACCGCCGTGAACGGGCACGGCCCGCGGCCCGACGAGATCCGCGCCGGCGTGCCCCGCGTGTCACCGCTCCGTGCCGAGGCGCAGGGCCGTGGCGCGAGCCCCCTGCCCACGATCAGCCCGGCGGAGCCGATCCCGACCTACCGCGAGCCGCCCGGGCTCTCCGACACGGCCGCCGGCGGCGGCTTTGCCGAGCGCGACGACGAGCCCGCGCTTCCCGACGAGGCCCGCGCCCGTGCGGCGAGCGAGTCGGCCGCCCCGACGCCGCAGGTCGAGAGCCAGCCCGACCAGATCCTCCACGTCCGGTTCGGCGGCGCCGCCCCGGACCGGCTCGTCGTCGCGATGGAGACATTCCGATCGCTCCTCCGGGAGCGGCCCGGCGCGACCCGCGTCGTCCTCCACGTCCCGGCCCCGACGGGCTCGGCCACCCTGCCGATGGAGCTCAGCCGTCGCGTCGCCTACGACGCCGAGCTGGTTTCGGAGGTTCGCCGCCGGCTGGGCGACGGACTGGTCGACCTCAGCCTCGGCGGTTGAGCGTGAGCGAGCTCGTCGGGGCGGTCCTGACCCGGCCCCAGGTCGAACCGGCCGAGGCGCGAGCGATCCTGGCGCGGGATTGGGCCATCGAGGGCGACCTGCGGCCACTGCCGAGCGAGCGAGACCAGAACTTCGCGGTGGCGATCGACGGCCAGGACCGGTTCGTCCTGAAGCTCTCGAACGCATCGGAAGACGCCGCGTTCCTCGATCTCCAGCAGAAGGCGATGGCGCGGCTCGTCGCTGGGGGCGTCCCGTGCCAGGTGCCGGTCGTGGCCCTCGATGGGCGGGAGGTCCTCGACGTCGGCTCGGACGGCCGCCCGATCCTGGCCCGCGTCCTGACGTGGCTGCCAGGACGGCCGCTGGCGACGATCCCGCCTGCTCACCGCCCCGAGCCGCTCCTGCGCGACCTGGGCCGGGTGATGGGCCGCGCGGCCACGGCGCTCGGTTCTTTCGAGCACCCCGCCGCCCATCGACCGTTCCAGTGGGAAGCCGGGCAGGGGCTCGAGGTGATCGCCGCCCATGCGTCCGCGGTGGCCGACGTGGAGCGCCGCGAGCTCCTGAGCCGCTGGATCGACCGCCTCCGCCGCCTGGCCGACACACTGCCCGGTTTGCGTCACGGCGTGATCCACAACGACGCCAACGACCACAACGTCCTCGTCGATGACGCCGGAAGCGCGATCGCCGGGCTTCTCGATCTCGGCGACGCGGTGTATTCGGTCGTCGCGAACGAGCTGGCCGTGGCTGCGGCCTACGCCGCCCTCGGCGCGCCCGATCCGCTCGCGGTCGTCGCGACGATCCGGGCCGGCTTCGAGGAGACGTGCCCGCTTCGCGACGACGAACGCGCGGTCGTCGTCGAGCTCGTCGCCCTGCGCCTCGCCACGAGCGTCGCGCTCTCCGCGCACCAGTCCCGGCTCGATCCGGCCGACGCGTATCTGACCGTGTCCGAGGCGCCGGCCTGGGCGTTGCTCACGACCCTGATCGATATCGAGCCAGCGGCCGCGGGAACGCGGATCCGCGCGAGCCGGCCATGACGGTGACGGACCCGGCGAAGGCTCCGACCGAGGCGACGATGACCGCGGACGAGATCCTGGCGGCGCGTCGCGGCCTCCTCGGGCCGTCGCTCTCGCTCAGCTATCGGAGGCCGCTCCACATCGTCCGTGGCGAGGGCGCCCATCTCTTCGACGCCGACGGGCGGGCCTATCTCGACTGCGTCAACAACGTCGCCCATGTCGGGCACGCCCATCCGCGCGTCGTTGCCGCCGGCACCGCCCAGATGCGCCTCCTGAACACGAATACCCGGTACCTCCACGAGAACGTCGTGCGGTACGCGGAGCGGCTGACCGCACTGCTGCCCGACCACCTCGAGGTCTGCTACTTCGTCAACTCGGGGTCCGAGGCGAACGAGCTCGCGCTGCGCCTGGCCCGAGCGGCCACCGGGCGACCGGACGTCGCCGCCGTCGACGTCGCGTATCACGGCAACACCCAGCGCCTCGTCGAGGTCAGCGCCTACAAGTTCAACGGACCCGGCGGCGCCGGCCAGCCCGACGACGTCCAGGTCGTGCCCCTCCCGGATCCGTACCGCGGCACCCACCGCGGGTCCGGTGCCCAAACGGCGGCGGCGTACGTCGCGGACGCACGGGGCGTGCTCGAGTCGGCGGTCCGAGCGGGTCGTCAGGCAGGCGCGCTCATTGCGGAGGCGATCCCGTCCACGGCCGGCCAGATCGTGCCCCCGGCCGGATGGCTGGCCGGTCTCTTCGACGCGGCGCGTGGGGTCGGCGCCGTGCCGATCGCCGACGAGGTCCAGGTCGGCTTCGGCCGGGTCGGTTCGGATGTCTGGGCGTTCGGCGCCGCGGGCGCACGGCCGGAAATCGTCACGATGGGCAAGCCGATCGGCAACGGCCATCCGCTCGGCGCGGTCGTGACGACTCGACCGATCGCCGACGCCTTCGCAAACGGGATGGAGTACTTCAACACGTTCGGCGGCAATCCCGTGTCGGCGGCGATCGGGCTGGCCGTGCTCGACGTGATCGAGGAGGAGGGTCTCCAGGAGCACGCCCGGGTCGTCGGGGAGCGGCTGCTCGCAGGCCTGCGCGAGCTCCAGGCCCGTCACGAGGCGATCGGCGACGTCCGCGGGCTCGGCCTCTTCCTCGGGATCGAGCTCGTCCGCGACCGCGAGACCCGGCAGCCGCACCCGGAGCTGGCACGCGACCTCGCCGACCACGCCGCCGAGCGGGGCGTGCTGCTGAGCACGGACGGTCCCGACCACAACGTGATGAAGATCAAGCCGCCGCTGGTCTTCTCCGATGCCGACGCGGATCGCCTGATCGAGACGGTCGACGCGGTGCTCGGGGATATCGCCGGCTGAGGATCAGGCGCCGCTCGCGCGGCGCACCGCCTGGACCGCCGACAGCTGGTCGTGGAACTCGTCGCGGAGGGCGTTGACCTCGTGCGGATCGAGGTCGAGCTCGCGCGCGATCTCGTTCACGACCGACGCCTCCTCGGCGACGATCGTCCCGTCGACGGCGGCGATCGCGAAGCAGCAGCGGACGAGCGAACGGCGCTGCTCGAGCGTCGCGATCGAGCGGAACTCGCGGGTCACGACGAAGTCCTCGGTGCCGCCCTGCGAGCGGGCCTGGAGCTTCGCCATCTCGACGACGAGGACCGCCTGGGCCTCGTCGAGTCCGCCGGACTCGACCGCGAAGTGCTCCATGAGCCGGGTCTCGTCGTCGCTGATGTCCAGGTCGGCGTTGGCCGCCCGGCTCATCACGTAGGCGAAGCCCGCGAGATAGCGCGCCTCCTCGGCTGGCAGCGCCTCGAGCCGCGCGACGATCCGGCGGACCGTGGCCGTCTCGGCGGCCGACGCGGCAACGGGGGCCGCCTCGTCTCCGTGGGGTAGGCGCGGATCTGTGGCGGGGCGGCGATCGAGACCAAGAAAACGACGGAACATCGAGGAACTCCTACCAGCGGTCGTATGCGGGATGGCCGGGCTTGACGGCGACGAACGTGCCGCGACCGGTGGCGGTCACGGTCTCACCGGACGAGATCTCGGCCTCGACGGTCGCCCGGTCGTCTTCCGCGTCGACGACGCGGGCGCGGAGGCGGATCGGGCCGTTCGACGGGGTCGGCCGCCGCATCCGGATCGCGTACTCGAGGGTGACGGTCGTCGGCGGGTGGTCGACGCCGCGGGCGCGCATGAGGTGCCACGCCGCCGTCCAGTTGGCATGGCAGTCGAGAAGGGTCCCGAGGATGCCGCCATTGACGACGCCGGCGAACGCCTCGTGATCGGGGAGCGGGGTCCACTCGGCGACGAGAACCGCGTCGTCGGCCGGGTCGGGCCGGCTGCCGATCCGCAATCCGATCGGATTGGCCGGGCCGCAGCCGAAGCATCGGCCCTCGGGCGCGTACCGCTCCTGGAGGCTCGGTTCGTGGGTCGCCGGCTCGGTCATCGGAGCGAGTATCGCAGCCGGAGCCGGATCGGCCCGAGGTGGTCAGGGCGTGGGCGCATCCGGGAGCTGGACTGCTCGACCGCGGGTCGACGGCTCCGAGGCAGCCGCCGGGTCGACCGGCAGGCGGACGACGAACGTCACGCCCGACGGATCGCTCGTCACCGCGACGGCGCCGCCCGAGGCCTCGACGATGGCCTTCACGATCGCCAGGCCGAGCCCGGCGTGGCGTCCCGGCTCGATCGATCGATCGGACCGGTAGAAGCGATCGAAGAGACGCGGCAGGTGCTCGGCCGGGATCGGCGCGCCGGTGTTGTGGACGCCGACGACGACCGAGCCGCCTTCGCGGCGCCCGGACAGGCGAACCAGGCCGCCGGCCGGGGCGTGTTGGACGGCGTTGTCCACGAGGTTCAGGAGGGCCTGCGTCAGTCGGTCGCGATCGGCTACGACGGGGAGCCGCCCGCCGAGATCGACGACCACGCGCCGATCCGGACCGATCACCCGCGCAGCCTCGGCAAGATCGGCCAGGATCTCGCCGACGTCGAGGGGCTCCGGGTCGAGGCGTCCGCCGCCGGCCTCGAGCTGGGTGAGGAGGAGGAGGTCCGCGGCCAGCCGGGACAGACGGTCGATCTCGCGTCGCATCGAGCCGAGGATGCGCGCCGCGGCATCGGGCGCCTCGTGCGCGCCAGCGACGAGGACGTCGACGTACCCACCCAGGACCGTGAGCGGGGAGCGCAGCTCGTGGGACGCGTCGGCGGCGAACTGGCGCTGCGCCGTGAACGAGGCCTCGAGGCGGCCGACCATCCGGTCGACGGCCCGCCCCAGTCGCCCGATCTCGTCTCCGCCGGACGGGAGTCCGGTCCTCGCCGTCAGGTCCCCGTTGGCGACGCGATCGGCAACGGCCGCGACCCGGGCGAGCGGCCGGAGGCCGATCGACGTCACGAGGAAGATCACCGCGATCGCCACCGCCAGGGCGGCGATCGCGACCGCGAGCAACGTGGACCGAAGACCGGCCAGCGTTGCATCGACGTCGCTCAGGGAGATCGAGAGCTGGGCGATCGCGTTCGGCGGTCCATCCTGCGCGCTCGCGTCGCCAAGGCCGCGGCCGTTCCCGTTGCCGTTGCCGTTGCCATTCCCGTTGCCCTGACCGTGGCCCTTGCCTGGGCCGGCCGATCCCGACGGCGCGCTGCTGCTCGGGCCGGCGCTCGAGGGCGGCGCCGGATCTGCGGACACGCCGGCGCTCGCGAAGCGGATCGGCACGGCGACGACGAGGACCCGTCCTCCGGCGAGCCCGGGCGCGGCGACGACCGCGTCGACGGCTCCGCCACCCGCGAGGATCCCGGCGTAGGCGGTGGTCTCCAGGCGAGCGTCGGCGACCGCGGGCTCCGCGCCGTTTGCCTGGGAGGCGAGGGTGGCACCGGAGGAGTCGAGGATCGCGACCGCGGTCGCCTGTCCACCCAGCAGGCCTGCAAGGTCACCAGCCGTCAGCGTCGTGGCCCGGGCGTTGCCGCGGCCCGGGTTCGACGGGGCGATGAGGCCGGCCTCGACCTCGAGGCGCGAAGCGGTGCTCTCGACGAGGGCCCGCTCCACGAGCACGTTGACGACCACGAACGTGGCGGCAAGGGCGATCGCGATCACCCCCGCCGACAGCAGGCCCAGGCGCCACTGGAGCGATCTCGGCAGCAACATGCGGCGGGTCAACCCGGTTCCCGCAGCGCGTAGCCGACGCCCCGCAGGGTCTGGATCAGGACGGGCTCGCCGAGCTTCCGCCGCAGGTAGCCCACGTAGACCTCGACGAGGTTGTCATCGAAGGCATAGCCCCAGAGTCGGTCGAGGATCGCCTCCTTGGAGAGCGCCTGGCGAGGATGGCGCATGAACAGCTCGAGGAGCTCGAACTCCCGTGCCGTCAACCTGATGGACGTTCCGGCGCGTCGAACCTCGCGGGTGCGAGCGTCCAGCTCGACATCCTCGAACCGAACGGTCGACTGATCGGTGGCGGTGACGCCAGCGCGCCGCAGGTGCGCTCGGACGCGGGCGAGAAGCTCGGCGAAGTGGAACGGCTTGGCGATGTAGTCGTCGGCGCCGAGGTCGAGGCCGCGGACGCGATCGTCGAGGTCACCCCGAGCGGTGAGCATGATCACGGGTACGTCGCTCTCCGTGCGGATCCGGCGAAGAAGGTCGAAGCCGTCGGCGTCCGGCAGCCCTGCGTCGAGGATCACGAGCTGCGGCTTCGTCCGTCGCACGAGAGCCATGCCCGTCGCCGCGTCGCCGGCGGAGACGACGTTCAGGCCCTCGTGCCCCAGCCCGAGCTCCACGAAGTCGACGATTCCCGCCTCGTCGTCGATGACCGCGACGGTGGCGATCGCAGGTCCGTCGCTCGGCGTCCCGCTCATGACCCCATTGGAACGCGGCCGGCTTCGCGACGCAACACCCCACAGGTCCGGTCAGGCTGGCCGCCCCGAGCCTCGATGATGAAACGGCACCCGTTCGCCGGGGTCAGTGGCCCTGGCCACCACCCATGATCCAGCCGATCCCCGGCGTGATGCCGAGGTTCAGTTGCTTGCGGATCCGGCCCCAGCCCAAGCCTCCGTCGCGCATCGCGAGGATCTGGGCCGGGGTCTTGCCGCTGGCGTGGGCGAATGCCAGCGTTCGCACGGCTCCACCGACACCCACCTGGGCGACGAGCGCCTTGAAGGCGGCCTCGGTCGTCGTGATCCCGGCGGCCTTGAGCTTCCCGACGATGTCGGTGATCTCCGCCGCGCTCGGGGCGGCATCGGACCCCTCGTTGGCCTCCGGCGATTCGGACGCATCCGGTTCCGGCGCCTTGGATGCCTTCGGGGTGGCTGATGGTGCTTGGGAGGCCGTGCTCGGCGACGGCTCCACCGACGGCCCGATGCTCGGCGTGCTCGACGCACTGGGCTCGGCGCTCGGCGTTGCTGAGGCCGAAGGCTCGACGGAGGGATCGGCCGCAAGGACGGTCCCGGTCGACAGCACGAGGACGGCCAGGAACGCAATGACCCGCATCGGCATCCCGATCCGAGACCCGGATTGCATCTGGCTTCCTCCGGTCAGGCAAGCAAGAACGGCGAGGACCTCGCACCCGGACGGTAGACCATCGGGCTGAGCCGCGGCTGGACCCAACCTGAGAAGACGCTGAGGGCTGCGGGCCGTCCGCGCGGACGGGACGCGCGTTCTGGTGCCGAAGCCGGGATTCGAACCCGGATGAGGTTGCCCCCAGCGGTGTTTGAGACCGCCGCGTCTGCCATTCCGCCACTTCGGCCCGGATCGCCATCGTACCGGACGATCGGTCGACCCTTGGCGGCCGAGGCGTTGCATCGGGACACCCGGAACCGTCGAACGGGGGCGCACGTCTGGCCGCGAACCCGATGCTAGACTCGCCGCGCCTCAGAATCGCCGTCCGGAGGGGCCCCCTGGCCGTGGAGGACCTTCGCTCGACGACGGTCGCCGACGACCCCGTCCAGCGCCGAGATCTCATCCTGCTCGAGCGTGCGCGTGCCGGCGACCTCGATGCGTTCAACGACCTCGTCGTCTGCTACCAGGACCTGCTCTTCGCGTTGATCGTCCGGATGGTGCCGGACCGCGACCAGGCCTCCGACGTCGTCCAGGAGGCATTCTTCTCTGCCTATCGCAACCTGGCCGGATTCCGTGGCGGGAGCGTGAAGTCGTGGCTCAACCGGATCGCCGTCAACGCCGCGATGGACATCCAGCGTGCCCGGAAGCGACGGCCGTCGCAGCCCTATCCTGAGCTCGAGGACGAGAGCTGGCAGCCGCGAGCGGGCGAGGACGCCGATCCGGTGACGACCGCGCTCATGACCGAGCGCCACCGGGCCATCAACGACGCGCTCGCCACGATCACCGACGACCAGCGGGCGGCGATCGTCCTCTTCGACGTGGAGGGCTATGACTACGCCGAGATCGCCGAGATGACCGGGGTCTCGCTCGGCACGGTGAAGTCCCGGATCCATCGCGGCCGGCTCGCGCTCCGCGAGCATCTGTCCGATCGCATGGAGCTGTTCCGTGGTTGAGCGGCGGCCGCTGCCCACGGTCCGGAACCGGATCGGACGGGAGGTCGTCTGACGCCCATGCCCAGCCATCCTGACGTCCGCTCGACGTCCCACGACCGCCACGACGTCTTGCTCGTGGCCGCGCTCGCTGCCGGCGACCTCGCCGGCACCGACCGCGATCACGCAACCGACCTCATCGAAACCTGCGCCGAGTGCGCGACGCTCCACGACGACCTCGTCGCGATCGCCCGCGCGACATCGACCGTGCCTCCCCCGATCACATCGCGGCCGCGCGACTTCCGGCTGACCCCGGAGCAGGCGGCGCGCCTCCGACCCTCGGGCTGGCGGCGGTTTGCCGGCGTGTTGGCCGGGCCCCGACTGGCCTTCACGAGGCCCCTCGGAATCGGGCTGGCGACGATCGGCCTCGCGGGGCTCCTGCTGATGAACGTCAGTCTGGGCGCCAGCCTCGGCTCGAGCGCCGCAGCGCCGGCCGTGGGAGGCCCGGCGCCCGCAGCGAACGTGCCCGCGGCATCGGCGCCCGCGGCGTCATCGGCATATGGCGCAGCCGGCGACGGAATCATTCGCGGGACTGGCTCGGGTGCGGTCGGCGGCCCGGTCGCCTCGAGCGTGCCCGCGCCGGCCGCATCGGACGGCGCCGTACGCCTGGGTCCGCTGCCGAGTGTCTCGGCCGGTTCTCCCCAGAGTGACGGTTTCGGGACCGAGTCCGCCGCCGGCGGCCCGAAAGGCACGTCGGCCGGGTCGGGGGGAGCGGGCGACCTCATCGCCGGTCGCGAAGTGCCGCCCACCTCGCCGCCGGACCTCCGGACGCTCGTCTTCGTCGCCGCGGTCGTCGTCGGTCTCGGGCTCCTCGTCCTTCGCCGCGTCGCTCGGGGAGCCGCCACTTCCTGAACCCGCGTCCCCCTCGCCCGGCACGGCTCGCCGGGATGGCCACGGGTACACTCCGTTCGTGCCCACCGAACGCCTGATGCTGCTCGACGGCTACGGGCTGGTGTATCGCGGCTATTTCGCTCTCCCGCCGCTGACGACATCGAAAGGCGAGCTCGTCAACGGCGCGTTCGGCTTCGCGAGCATCGTCCTCCGCGGTCTCCAGGACCTCCAGCCCGACTATCTCGCCGTCTCGTTCGACCTGCCGGGCCCGACATTCCGCCACGAGCAGTACGCCGAGTACAAGGCAACCCGGACGCGGATGCCCGACGACCTCCGCGACCAGTTCCCGAAGGTCCGGGAGATCGTCAAGGCGCTCCGGATCCCGGTCTACGAGATGCAGGGCTACGAAGCCGACGACGTGATCGGGACGATCACGAAGCAGCTCGACGCACGAGATGACCTCGAGACGACGATCGTCACGGTCGACCTCGACATGCTCCAGCTGGTCACGCCGCGGGTCCGCCTGATGACCACCCGCTCGGGCGTCGAGAACACGGTGATGTACGACGTCGCGAAGATCGATGAGCGGTTCGGGCTCAGGCCGGATCAGATGGTCGATTACAAGGCGCTGAAGGGCGATCCAACCGACAACATCCCGGGGGTCCCCGGGGTCGGCGAGAAGACCGCGGCGAAGCTCATCCGCGACTTCGGCACCCTCGACAATCTCCTTGCCCGGCTGGACGAGGTGACGCCGGCGAAGCTCGGCGAAAAGCTCCGTGAGCACGTCGACCAGATCCACATGGGTCGCGACCTGTCCCGGATCGTTCGCGACCTCCCGATCCAGATCGATCTCGAGGCGGCCCGGCTCGGCGACTACGACCGCGACACGGTTGTCCGACTGTTCCGCGAATACGAGTTCCGGACGCTGATCGAGCGCCTGCCGCCCATGGCCGGCGAGTCTGCCGAGCAACGCACCGATTCCCTGCGGTCGGTGGTCGAGAGCGGCTATGTTCCCGCGGCGCGCGTCGCTGGGCGGCCCGACGGCTGGGGCCCGTCGCGTACCGGCACCCGGCCAGAGACCGGCGAGCTCCAGCTCCGGCTCGACTTCGAGTCCGTGGCGCGATCGGGGCCACGGAACGGGTCGTCGGGCGCCGACGGGAGCGGCGAACCCGGCGCCGATCGGGTCGTCGAAGCGGCCGGCGACCTGCCGACGTCCCTTGCGGCGGCGATCGTCGACCCCGGCCGGATCGAGGTCCGCGGGCCCGACCGGATCGCCGAGCTACGCGACTGGATCGCCAGCCAGTCGGCCCTGGGCGTGTCGCTCGTCGCCGACGATCCGCGGCCGCGGCGGGGAACGCCCCTCGCGCTCGCGCTCGCGGGTCCGGACGGTCGGGTCGTCGCCGCGGACGGCGCCGAGGCGGCAGAGGCTCTCCGCCACCTGGTGGAGGCGGCCGGCACGGCGCTGGTCGGGCACGAGGTCAAGCCGGTTCTCGTTGCGCGGTTTGCCGAGGACCTCGAAGGACCGGCGACGACCGTGGCGTTCGATACGCAGATCGCGGCGTACATCCTGAACGCGGCCCTGCGCAGCCAGACGATCGCCGACGTCGTCGCCGAGAACCTCGACCAGATCCTGCCGCCGGCCACGGATCTGCCGGCGACTGCGCGGGCCGGGATCGAGGCGCTGGCGGCACTGGCCGTCCGGGAGCCGCTCGAACGGCGGCTCGGCGAGGTCGGCCTGGATCGACTGTTCCGCGACATCGAGCTGCCGCTGATCCCGGTCCTCGCCCGGATGGAGGCCGTCGGCGTCGCGCTCGACCTCGACGCCCTCGCCGGGCTCGCCGTCGAGTTCGGCGAGGTGATCACGCGGCTCGAGCAGGAGATCTACGTCGACGTCGGCCACGAGTTCAACCTCGGCAGCCCGAAGCAGCTCGAGCAGATCCTGTTCTTCGAGCTGAACCTCCCGAAGGGGAAGCGGACGAAGACCGGCTACTCGACCGACGCATCGGTCCTCGAGGACCTCCGGCCCGCCCACCCGATGATCGACAAGCTCCTCGAGTGGCGGATCTACACGAAGCTCCGCTCGACGTACGTGGAGGCGCTGCCGAGCCTGATCGCCGAGGCCGACGGCCGGCTCCATACGACCTTCCACCAGGCCGTCGCGGCGACCGGCCGATTGTCGTCGTCCGATCCGAACCTCCAGAACATCCCGATCCGGACCCCGCTCGGGCGACGGATCCGGCGGGCGTTCGTGGCCGGCGAGCCCGACCTGACGCTCCTTGCCGCGGACTACTCGCAGATCGAGCTCCGGATCCTCGCTCACGTCTCGGGCGACGAACACCTGAAGGACGCGTTCGCCCGCAAGGCCGACATTCATCGCGAGACCGCCGCCCGCGTCCTCCACAAGGACCCCGCCGACATCGATGCCGGCGAGCGGTCGATGGCGAAGATGGTCAACTTCGGGCTCGCGTACGGGATGAGCGACTTCGGCCTCGCGACGCGGGCGAACATCCCCCGAAAGGAGGCCCAGGAGTTCATCAACTCGTACTTCGCGGCGTATTCCGGGATCAGCTACTACATGATGGCGATCAAGGAGCAGGCGAAGAGCCAGGGGTTCGTCGAGACCCTCCTCGGGCGGAAGCGGCAGATCCCGGAGCTCCGGGCGTCGAACCCGGCCCTGCGCGGGGCGGGCGAGCGCATGGCGATCAACATGCCGATCCAGGGGACCGCCGCCGACATCCAGAAGATCGCGATGATCCGGTCGGCCGAACGGGTCCGCGCGACCGGCCTCCACGCCCGGCTCCTGCTGAGCGTCCACGACGAGCTCCTGTTCGAGGTGCCACGGACCGAGGTCGAGGCCCTCGCGGCGGTCGTCCGGGAGACCATGGAAGGCGCTCTGCCGCTCTCCGTCCCGTTGACCGTCGACATCAAGGTCGGCGACGACTGGGAGGGGATGACGCCGCTCACCCGCGAGGACGCGATCGCGGCGGAGCTGGACGAGATGCCGCTCGAGGCGCCGTTGACCCCGATCGCCTGAGTCAAGGCGGAGCGACGGCTGCCCTCGCATCCGGCCGGGTGCCCGCGCGCCGTGCGCCTGCCCGGTAGGCTTCGGCCATGCCCGAGCTGCCCGAGGTCGAGACCGTCGCCCGCGACCTCCGCCCCCTGATCACCGGCGCCACGATCGTCGACGCGACGACGCTCTGGGCGCGGACGCTCCGCGGCATCGACCCGGAGTCCTTCGCGGCGGGCCTCGCCGGGCGCCGGATCTCGGGCGTCTCGCGGCGCGGCAAACAACTCGTCGTGATGCTGGACGGCGGCGGCTTCCTGACGATCCACCTGAAGATGACCGGCCAGCTGTTCGTCGTCCCCCTCGGTGGCCCGGTCGATCCCTACGTCCGGCTGGCCATCGAGCTCGAGGATGGCCGGGAGATCCGGTTCCGCGACATCCGCAAGTTCGGCCGGATCGGCCTCTACCTCGCGGACGGTGACGACCCGTTCGCGACGACCGGGCCCGAACCGTTGGCGGACGCGTTCACCGTTGCCGTCTTCCGCCGCCGGATCCGCGGCCGGAAGGGCCGCCTGAAATCGCTCCTCCTCGACCAGTCGTTCATCGCCGGCGTCGGCAACATCTACGCCGACGAGGCCCTCTGGGCCGCCCGCCTCCACCCGCTCCGGACGGCACCAACGCTGCGCCCGGCCGACGAGCGCCGGCTCTGGCGCGAGCTCCGCGGGATCCTCGCCGAGGCCGTGATCCGGCGTGGATCATCGATCGACGACTACACGGCGCCCGACGGCGACGGCGAGATGCAGGAGCACCTCCATGTGTACCAGCGGACGGGAGAGCCGTGCCATCGGTGCGGGCGACCCATTCGGCGGATCGTCGTCGGTGGCCGGGCGACCCACTTCTGCTCGTGGTGCCAGCGCCTGCCGGCGGTCGACCGGGCCGGGGCTCGGCCAATCCTCCGGACGATGTCGGTGCCCGAGCGGGCCGGCGGCCGCTGGACCGAGCTGCCGGGCGGGGAGGGGAGCGTCGGTCCGGCGAGCGACGATCGTGCCGCCCGCGCCGCGGCCCGGACCGCCCGAACCCGGCGCGCCGCAGCCACGCGGCGCGCGGCCGCTCGCGCCTCGGTCGGGGGCTGATCGGTGTCGATCCTCCGGCTGGAGCGCGTTCGACGCGAGGTCGGGACGTTCGTCATCCTCGACGACGTCACGGCCGCGATCGCCGTCGGCGATCGGATCGGGCTTGTCGGGCCGAACGGGGCCGGCAAGACGACGCTCCTCCGGATCGCCGCCGGCCGCGACGAGCCCGACGACGGAACGGTCAGCCGCCGGCGCAACCTGACGATCGGGTTGCTGGCCCAGGAGTCGCACTTCGACGCCGCGTTCATTGCCGCACCCGACCTTCGCTCGGCGGTCCGGCACGGCGGCGCCCGTCTCGAGGCGATGGCCGAGCAGCTGGCGACACTGGAGCGGGAGGGTCGCGTCCAGGAGCACGCCTACGCCGACCTCCAGCACGAGTTCGACGTCCTCGGCGGCTACACGCTCGACC
>DATLVO010000280.1:0-3485 GCA_035577485.1 Verrucomicrobiia bacterium | reverse complement strand
GCCGGGTTCGGCCGATACAGTCGATTCGGTCGCCTGGAACGCGAAACAGGAGCGCGAGTCATCTGGAGCTTGACCCCCTGGACGCGGCTCTCGGCCGCGCACCCACATCGACGGTAGTCCCGGCGGTGTCCAGCCGCAACGCGACGAAGGTCCGGGGGCCTGAGTCGTGACGAAGGTCTGGGCCGCCGACTGGCGTCCCTCCGACGCCCGCGAGGACCGCGCCTCCAGCGCCCGCGAGGCCCCCTCCAACCTTGATGCGGTTCTCTGCATATGACATGCGTGTTGTTGCATCACCTCCGCGGGGAGAGGTCGGCCGGCGGCGAGGCAGGGCGGCGGTGCGGCGAGCTGGCGAGGCGGCGAGGCGGCGAGGCGGCGAGGCGGCGAGGCGGCGCTGCGGCGAGGCGACCGGCGAATATGCGGAAACCAGCATGAGATATGCAACGAACGGCATCGAGGAAGGACGGGGTCTTTCAGCGATGTCGCGATGGGACCTCAGCGGAATCTGGCGTCCGCCGGGGCTGGCGCGGGGGCCCGGACGGCGCGAGCGCGGGCCGGCGCGTCCCCTCAGCGCCGCGATGCCGGCCGCGGCACGCCGAGGATCGCCGCACGAGCGGCGTCCGCGCCCGACCGGACGACCGCCCGCGCCTCAGCCGGGTCGAACGCGAGGACTCGCAGCCACGACCCCGTCTCGTTGGGCAGGGTGCTGGCGCCCGCGAAGCAATTCGATGTGTCCGGCGAGAGCCCGGCACGCAAGACCCCCCGGTCCAATCCGGACGCGATCGCGAACAGGCTGCCGACCGACCGATGGCCGCCCATGATCCCGGGATCGGTCAGGGCGGCGGCCGGCTCGAGGAGTGTCGTATCGGTGAACAGGAGCTCTCGCGTCGGGCGGACGGCGGTCAGGGTGCTTGCGAACCGGGTCATTCCGAAGACCTCGCCTCGGGCGACCCGCCCCGCCGCCACGACCTCCCCGAACAGGACGGCGGCCGTCGGGTCGACGATCAGATGGGTGTCGATCGTCGTGTCCGAGCCGGCGAACGGGATGTAGGGATCCGGGACGTATTCGAGCCAGCCGCCCGCCTCGATCGCGAACCGGGCCTCGATCCGGGCCGGGCGGTCCGGCATCCGATAGAGGCGGGTCGCCGACTGCGTCTCGAGGACGAGCCGGGCGCCGGCTCGGACCTCCACTTCGATCCGCAGCCTGTCGCCCTGGAGCACGCCGCCCGACGGGCTCGCGACGATGACCGACGCGATATCCGGGGCGTGACCGTCGAGATGCTGGCAGCGCAGGACCTGGACCGGGCCGGTGCACTCGAGGTCGACGACCCGGGTCCGGCCCGCGATCCGGGCAACGACGAGACGCAGGCTTCCCGCGCTGCCCGTCGGTGGGACGGGCGCGGAATCCAGGAGTGCCGGTTCAGCCATGGACGTGGGGATGGCCGTGGTCCCGGTCTGGTTGGTCGGATCGGCCGGCCGCCGAGCCGACGGCCTCGCGCGGCCCGTGCGCGCCGCCCTTCCCGATCCAGGCCGCGCGAGCCTCCTCGAAAAACGCCACGACGGCGTCGACTCCGTTGCCGGCCCGGGCATCGGTGAACAGGTAGGGTGCGGCTCCCCGGATCAACGCCGAGTCGGCGTCCATCCGGGCGAGGTCCGCGCCGACATACGGCGCGAGGTCCGTCTTGTTGATGACGAGGAGCCCGCACCGGATCAGGCCCGGGCCGCGTTTCCGCGGGATCTTGTCGCCGCCGGCGACATCGATGACGTACAGGCTCTCGTCGACGAGCTCCGGGCTGAAGGTCAGCGTCAGGTTGTCGCCGCCGCTCTCGAGGAGGACGTAGTCGGTGCCGGGATACCGATCCTCCAGCTCCCCGAGGACGGCGAGATTCATCGACGGATCCTCGCGCACCGCCTGATGCGGGCACGCGCCCGTCTCGACGCCGACGATCCGCTCACCGTCGAGAATCCCGGCAAGGGCGTGCCGGACATGAAGCTCGTCCTCGCGGGTGACGATGTCGTTCGTCACGACGACGACGGAACGACCCGCGGCGAGCAGCATCGGCACGATCCGCTCGATCAGGGTCGTCTTGCCGGACCCGACGGGTCCGCCGATGCCGATCCGGAACGGGCGACCGGTCACGACGCGAAGAGCCGGCCGAGGGCGGTCTCGTGCCTCGCCATCGCGATATCGAGACCCGGCGCGAACGGCTTGAGCGTCCGCCAGTCCGTGGCCTCGGCGATGTCCACCGCCCGAGCGATGTCCTCACGGGCGTCGCGGAGGATCCGCTGCTGGTCGCCGTGCCCGATCGTCCCCAGCCGGACGCCGACGGCGAGGAGCCCGAGGGCCTCGGCGTGCGCCGCGGCCAGGGCCGCCTGCCGTTCGGGGATCCCCAGGGCCGAGGCCGCCACCCCGTAGGAGACGGCAGCGGTCCCCGGGGTCGAACCGTCCTCGATGGCCTCGACGAACGCGACGAGCGCCGGCGACGCGGTCAGCCGAATCATCTCGCTGGCGATCCGGCGCCCGACCCGGCGGGAGCCCTGTCGCTCCTCGGCCGCCAGCTTCGACGCCTCGAGCCGGCGGTCGATCGCCACGACCGTCGCGACGTCGGCGGGACGCTCCGACGCCGCCCGATGGGCCGCGACGAGGGCCGCGAGGTCGCCCCGTGCCGATCGGCCGAGGAGGCGCGCCCGAACGCAGCCGGCCATGCCGGCGGCGTCGTGGACGATCCCCTGCTCGATCAGCGTCTCGAGCCCGCCGGACAGGGTGTACGCACCCGACGGGAACGCGCTGTCGGCGAGCTGGAGCGTCGCGAGCAGCGCTGCGTCTGTCATTTCGAGCGCCTCCGACTCGCCCATCAGACCAGGAAGTAGAGCTGGGTCATCGGCAGGGTCTCAGCCGCCGGCACCGTCGCGAGCTCGCCATCGAGGCGGACCTGGTAGGTCTCCGGATCGACCGTGATCGCGGGTGTCGCGGCGTTGCGGACCATGTCGGCCTTGCCGACCGAGCGGCAGTTACGCACCGCCTCGACCCGCCGGGCAAGACCGAGGCGCTCGCGGATCCCGGACGCGGCCGCGGCACCGGAGACGAAGGTGACGGACGTCGCGGCCACGGCACCGCCGAGGGCGCCGAACATCGGCCGGTACAGGACCGGCTCCGGGCTCGGGATCGACGCGTTCGGGTCGCCCATCAGCGCCCACGCCACGAGCCCGCCCTTGACGACGAGCTTCGGCTTCACGCCGAAGAAGGCGATCGGCCACAGGACGACGTCGGCGAGGCGGCCGGCCTGGAGCGAGCCGACGACGTGCGCGATCCCGTGCGTCAGGGCGGGGTTGATCGTCAGCTTGGCGAGGTACCGCAGGATGCGGCCGTTGTCGTTGCCGTCGTCGCCGTCGAGGGGCCCGTGGAAGTGGCGCATCTTGTGCGCGGTCTGGAACAGGCGGATGAACGACTCGCCGATCCGGCCCATCGCCTGCGAGTCGGACGAGTA
>DATLVO010000279.1:0-26141 GCA_035577485.1 Verrucomicrobiia bacterium | reverse complement strand
AGGGTTGGTCGCCGCACGTCATCGGCGTCTGGCCGGATCGTCGCCGCGGCGGCGCGTCGCCGACCGTCGGCTGGTGTCTCCAACGAGGCCCGTCATCCGGAGGCGAAGCGGACCGTCCTGCGGCCTGTCCGGGGCGGTCGTCCGACGGGTCCGGAGCGCGACACATGACGTAGGCGAGGCGGCCTGCGGTCGATCCCCACCCGTCGGGGGGCGTCGTATCCTCCAGACGTGGCCACGACCCGTCCGCGCCGCCGCACCCGTTCCGTCGCCGCGCCGGTAGGCGACGCCTCGAACGGGGCCGGCGCGACCAACGGCACGACCGGCACCGGTCGCATGCGGACGAAACGCCCACCGCTGCTCGACGAGGCCGATCGCGGGATCCTCCACCACGCGCTCGAGGAGGCGGCCCGTCTCCTACGAGCCGACGGCGCGATGGCCTACGTCCTCGATCCCGCGACCGGGATCCTCCGCTTCGTCGATGACGCCGGGATCACCGACGATCGCCGGCGCCGCTGGGTCCGATCCCTCAAGGTCAAGCCGGGCGTGGGGATGTTCGGCCGGGCGGTGGTCGAGCGCCGGACGATCCTGACGGGCGACTACCCGAGCGACCCGAGCTTCGTCCACTTCGCCGGCGCCGACCGCCTGGTGAAGACGCTCGCGATCTCGTCGTTCCTCGTGGCGCCGCTGATCGCGGGCGACCGGACCTTCGGGGCGGTGGGGACGTTCTCGAGCCGGCGGGACGACTTCGACGAGAACGACGTCGCGCTGTTCCGGTCGCTGGCCGATCACGTCGCCGCGGCCATGGCGAACGCCGAGCTGATCCGCGAGCTCGCGAGCTCGCGGGCGGAGGTCGAGCGGCGGGCGGACGCGGAGCTGGCCCTCCGCGAGATCGGGTCACGGATCACGACCCTCCGCCACCAGGACGAGGTCCTCCAGCTGGCCGTCGACGAGGCCGCCCGGCTCCTCCACGCGGATGGGGCGCGGATCGACCTGCTGTCGGATCGCGACGGTGGCCTGTACTGGGCCTACGACGCGACGACCGGCCGACTGCCCGGCCTCGGCCCGATCGCCGGCACCGGCGAGGCGAAGGCCGGCGAGGGGATCTCGGGGCGGGCGGTCCGGGAGATGCAGCCGATCTTCACGGGCGATTACCTCCACGACGACCGGTTCGAGCACGCCGAGGCGCCCGACGAGCACGTCCGCCGGTACGAGATCCGGTCCGTGGTCGCCGTGCCCCTCGTCGGCGACCGCGCCCCGCTCGGCGCCCTCACCGTCTACACGGGCGAGCCGAACGCCTTCGGCGAGCGCGACGCGAGCCTGCTCGAGGCGCTCGCGGGCCAGGCCGCGATCGCGATGACGAACGCCCGCCTCATCGAGGCGCTGGCCGCCTCCCAGGCGATCGACCGGCGGCGGGCCGACGAGGAGCGGGCCCTCCGCGAGATCGCGGCGAGGATCATCGCGATCCGGGACCCGTCGGACCTGCTCCAGGACGTCGTCGACGAGACCGCCCGGCTGCTCGGTGCCGAGCGGGTGCGGATCGACCTCATCGGGCCCGGCACCGGCCGTCCCGGTTACACGTTTCTCGGAGCGGGCCGGCACATCGGCGGGGCGGCCGTTAACGCCACGGGCGAGGCGTTCGCCTTCGGCGCGTCGGGCCGGGCGATCGCCCAGCGCCGGGCGATCATCGTTGCCGACTACCCGACGGACCGGTCGTTCGACCACACGCCCGAGCTCGATCGAGCGGTCGAGGACGACGGCATCCGGTCGTTGATCGTCACGCCGCTCCTGTCGGACGACGTCCTGCTCGGCGTGCTGCAGGTCGGCAGGTCCGAGATCGGGGCGTTCGGTCCGGATCAGGTCGGCCTGGCCGAGGCTCTGGCCCACCTGGCGGCGATCGCGATCCGCAACTCCCGACTGATCCAGGCCCTCGAGCGATCGAGCGAGGAGATCCGCCGGCGCGCGACCGCCGAGCAGGCCCTCCGCGAGATCGCGACGCGGATCACGGCCATCCGCGACCCGGGCGAGCTGCTCCAGCAGGTCACCGACTCGGCCCGTCTCCTCTTGAAGGGTGACCGCTCGCAGCTCGATATCGTCGACCCGGCGACGGGGCTGATCCGCTGGACCCACGCCTCGGGCGAGGGCGCCTTCGGGGGTGACCTGCCGGGAACGCGCCAGGGCGTCGCGGCCGAGGTCGGGATCAACGCGATGGCGATCGAGGAGCGGCGCGTCGTGGTGACGGCCGACTATCTCGCCGACCCCCGGATCAACCACATCCCGGAGTCGGACGCCTTCGTCGCCTCCGTCGGCATCCGGTCCGTCGTCGCCGCGCCCCTGATGTCGGACACCGACCTGCTCGGGATCCTCAAGGTGGCCTCGGTCCAGGCGGGCGCCTTCGACGACGAGGACGCCGCGCTGATGGCGGCCTTCGCCGACCAGGTCGTCGTCGCGATCCAGAACGCCCGACTGATCGACGAGCTCGGACGGTCCCGCGAGGAGATCTCGCGAGGTGCGGACGCAGAGCGGGCGGTCCGCGAGATTGCCGCCAACATCTCCGCCCTCCGCGACGTCGAGGCGATCCTCCAACAGACCGTCGACGAGGCGCGCCGCCTGCTCGATTCCGACTCGTCTCGGATCGACATGCTCGAGGCCGACGGGACGACCCTCTCGTGGGCCTACGCCTCGGGCGAGGACGCCGTCCGAACGCGGGACACCGGGCTCGACGCATCGTTCACGGTCGGGGAGGGGATCGCCGGCCGGACCGTTGCCACGGGCAAGGCCTTCCGGACCGCGGATTACCTCGTCGACGAGCGGTTCGCCCATACCCCGGTCTCCGACAACCTCGTCCGCATGACCGGCTTCCGGTCGGTCCTGTCGGCGCCGCTGCGTGGCGAGTCCGGCCCCCTCGGGGCGATCTCGGTCAGCAGCCACCGGCCCGACGCGTACGACGACAACCAGGCCGACCTGCTCCAGGCCCTCGCCGACCAGGCGGCGATCGCGATCCAGAACGCCCGGCTGATCGACGAGCTCGATCGATCCGGGATGGAGCTCGCCCGACGAGCCGAGGCCGAGCAGTCGCTGCGGGAGATCGCGGCCGAGATCACGGCGATCCGCGAGACGTCGTCGCTCCTCCAGCAGGTCGTCGACGCGGCCCGCCGGCTCGTCGACGCCGACGGCTCGGTCCTGGACCTGATCAATCCGGAGCGGGTGGCGCTCCGCTGGACCTACGACTCGGGGATCGGCGACGCATTCACGCCGGAGGAGATCGCGGAGCTGGAGATCCCGATCGGGCAGGGCGCCACCGGCATCGCCGTGGCCGAGAACCGGGTCGTGACCGCGTCGGACGACCTGACCCACCAGTTCCCGCCGTCCGAGGTGAACGATCGCTTCTTCGCGGTGACCGGCTTCCGGTCGATGATCATCGCCCCGATCACCGGGGAGTCGGGCCCCCTCGGGGCCCTCGAGGTGTACTCGACCC
Organism: Verrucomicrobiia bacterium; assembly: GCA_035577485.1. Lineage (GTDB taxonomy): Bacteria > Chloroflexota > Limnocylindria > Limnocylindrales > CSP1-4 > CF-46. The sequence goes on along the minus strand of DATLVO010000279.1, from coordinate 22,666 downwards.
GTCCGGGCGCCTTCGACGAGGACGACGCCGGGGTGATCCTGTCGCTCGCCTCCCAGGCCGCGATCGCGATCACGAACGCGCGGCTGATCGCCGACCTGGAGCGGTCGCGCGCGGAGCTGGCCGCCCGGGCCGAGACCGAGCGATCGCTCCGGGACATCTCGGCCCGGATCACCTCGCTCGGCGACCCCGGCGAGATCCTCGCCCGGGTCGTGGAGGAATCGCGCCGGCTCCTCGGCTCCGACGGCGCCCACCTGACCCGGATGTCCGACGACGGCACCTACCTCGTGCCGGTGATCGTCGCGGGCGGGATGGACGTCGACACGGAGGCGTGGCTCAAGCTGATGACCTTCCCGCTCGGCGGCGGGATCAACGGCCTCGCGGCGGAGGATGTCCGGCCCGTCTGGACGAACGACTATCCGGCCGACCCGCGGATCCCCCACGAGCCCGAAGACGACGCCGCCGCCGAGCGGCTCGGTCTCCGGGCGATGGCCGCGGCGCCGCTCCGCGCCCCGGCCGGCGAGGTGATCGGGACGCTGGCCGTGTCGTACGCGACGCCGCGCGAGATCCAGCCGGACGAGCTCGACCTGCTCCAGGGCCTGGCCGACCAGGCCGCGATCGCGCTGACGAACTCGAACCTCTACGAGCTCCTCGGCGAGTCCGAGGGCCGCTATCGGCACCTCGTGCAGAACTCGCCGGACCTCGTCTGGTCGATCGATGCCGAGGCCCGGTTCACGTTCGTCTCGGACACGTGCCAGCGCCTGACGGGCTGGCATCCGGACGAGCTGCTCGGCCGACACTTCGGCGCCCTGGTCCACGAGTCCTCGCGCGACGTCGCCGAGATCGACTGGACCGCCGGCATGGCCGAGGACCGCGAGCTCCGCGGCCGGGTCAACCTGCTCCACCGCGACGGTCGCCCCGTGCCGGCGGAGTTCATCGCGTTCGGCACGCGTGACGAGACCGGGAGCTTCGCCGGGGCGAACGGCAGCGTCCGCGACATGAGCGAACGGGACCGTCTCGAGCGCGAGCTGCGCGAGTCCGAGGAGCGCTACCGGTTCCTGATCGAGAACGCGCCCGACGTGATCTTTGCGATCGACGTCGACGGCCGCTTCTCCTACGTGTCGGAGCAGGTCGAGCGCTCGCTCGGCTACCGGCCGGACGAGCTCGTCGGGCTGCCCTTCGGGTCGATCATCCAGTACGCCGACGCTGAGGATCGCGGGTCCCGTTGGGCCGCGACCGAGCAGGATCCCTCGACCGCGATCACCTCGCGCTACCTGCTCGCCCACAAGGACGGTCACCGGATCCCGTTCGAGGTGAGCACCCGAGGGGTCGTGAGCGACGGCGTCTTCGCCGGCGTCCACGGCTCGGCCCGCGACATGATCGAGCGGGATCGCCTCGAGCGCGAGCTGCGCGAATCCGAGGAGCGCTACCGGTTCCTCGTCGAGAACTCGCCCGACATCATCTTCTCGACCGACGCCGAGGGCACGTTCACCTACCTCTCGGAGACGATCGAGACGGTGACGGGTTTCGCGCCCGCGGAGCTCGTCGGCGAGCATTTCTCGCGGATCGTCGACGCCGCCTCCTTGCCGACGGCCGTCGAGCGCTGGGACGCGATCGTCACCGAGCCGGACCGGCGCCAGGTCGTGAAGATCGACCTCGTCCACCGCGACGGACGGCGCGTGCCGGTCGAGGTCAGCACGATCGGGACGACGATCGACGGCGCGTTCATGGGCATCCACGGCGCGACCCGCGACATCGGCGATCGGGAGCGCCTCGAGCGGGAGCTCCGCCGCCAGGCGGGCGAGCTGGCCTCGAGCCAGGAGCGGGCGCACCTCGCCCGCGAGCTCCACGATTCGGTGACCCAGGCGCTGTTCAGCATGACCCTCGTGACCCGGAGCACGGAGCTCCTCCTCGATCGGGACCCGGAGAGCGCCCGGGCCAAGCTCGGCTCCCTGCGAGACCTCCAGCGCGAGGCCCTCGCCGAGATGCGGGCGCTGATCTTCGAGCTCCGACCCGGCAATCTCGAGAAGGACGGGCTCGTGGCGGCGCTGCGGACCCACACCGCGGCGCTCCAGGGCCGGATCGGCCTGCCGATCGTCGTCACGAGCGAGCTCGCGGAGCGGCTGCCCCTCGAGGTCGAGGAGGTCGTCTACCGGATCGCCCAGGAGGCGCTCCACAACGTCGTCAAGCACGCCGCGGCGCGGCAGGTCCAGCTGACGATCGACCGACGCGGTGACGGCCTCCTGCTCCGGATCCGCGACGACGGCAAGGGCTTCGACGCCCGCGCCGTCCCGGAGGGTCACCTCGGGCTCACGGGGATGCGGGCGCGGGCCGACAAGATCGGGGCGACGCTGACCGTGACCTCCCGTGCGGGGGAGGGAACGGAGATCGAGGTCCTCGTCCCGAACGCCGCGATCGCCCGGTCGGCCGAGGCCGCCGCGGTCGCCTCCGCGTCCATGGCCGCGGGTGCGACGGGCGCCGCCGCCGCGCCGGCCATCCCCGCGAGCGCCGCCGCGGAGGCCATCCCCGCGAGCGCCGTCGCCGGAGTTGCTCCGTCTCCCGCATCTGGGCGAGGACCGTCGGCGGAATGACGTAGGGCGAATCGAGACACCGGTCCCTGTCGATCGGGTGTCGGCCGGCCGACACTTCGTGCCATGACCGACCCTGCTGCAGCGCCGGCGCCGCTCCGCGTGCTCCTCGTCGATCCCGACGACCGCGTCCGCGAAAGCCTCGCCGGCCTGTTGCGGATCGGCGACCGCTGTCTCGTCGTGGGAAGCGCCGGCACCGCCGACGCCGCCATCAGGCTCGCCACCGATTCCGCCCCCGATGTCGTCGTCGTCGACCCCCGGCTCCCAGGTGCCGACGCCGGCGCGGCCCTGATCGCGCGCCTTCGCGAAGCCTGCCCCGCCACCCGGATCCTCGTCCTGGAGTGGTCGGACGCCGACGCCGTCCAGGCGAGCGGTGCCGACGCCTACACGCGCAAGACATTCCGTCCGCACGAGCTGATCGACGCCGTGGTCTCCACCTCGGGTCGATCCGTCGCATGAGCCCGCTGGAGGATCCGACCTTGCTAGACTCGACGACGCCGACCGCCCTCGCGAACCGTCACTCCCGGCCGGCCCCGCTCGGAGGCACCGTGGCCGACGATCCCCGGATCCGCGTGCTGATCGTCGACGACCATGCGGTCGTCCGGATGGGTCTGCGCGTGTTCTTCGACCTGCAGGACGACATCGAGGTCGTCGGCGAGGCCGCCGACGGCAGCGAGGGCGTGGCGATGGCCCGGCGTCTCGAGCCGGACGTGGTCCTCATGGACCTGCTGATGCCGAACATGGACGGCGTGACCGCGATCGGCCGGATCAAGGCCGATCGGCCAGAGACGGAGATCGTCACGATGACGAGCTTCATCGAGGAGGAGAAGGTCACCGCCGCCCTCGAGGCGGGCGCCTCCGGCTACGTCCTCAAGGATGCCGAGGCCGAGGAGGTCGCGTCGGCCGTCCGGGCCGCGTTCGCCGGCGAGGTCCACCTCGATCCCGCCGTCGCCCGGCTGCTCGCCCAGCGGATGCGCTCCCGGAAGAGCGGTGAGGGTGAGCCCATCGAGCCGCTGACCGAGCGGGAGAAGGACGTCGTCCGGCTTCTCGGCCAGGGGATGAGCAACAAGGACATCGGCGCGGCGCTGTTCATCACCGAGCGGACCGCCCGCACGTACGTCTCGAACATCCTCGGCAAGCTCGGGCTCGCATCGCGGACCCAGGCCGCGCTGTGGGCGGTCGAGCACAAGCTGGCGGAGCCGGTCGCCCGCGACTGACCGCGGGCCGCCCATCCGCGGCGCTCGTGCCGGTGGCCCCCGACCCCGGAGCCGTTCCTGTCTGAGCGATCGCCTCAGCGCAGGCCCGTGATCCGGTACTGCACCTCGCCCCGCGGGGTCGCAACGGCGACCAGGTCACCCTCGGACCGCCCGAGGAGCGCCCGGCCGACCGGCGAGACGTTGGAGATCCGGCCCGCGGCGGGGTCGGCCTCGGTCGACCCGACGATCTCGAATGTCGACGTCGTCCCGTCGTCCTCCTCGACGTCGACGGTCGAGCCGACCCGCACCCGCGCCGCGGCCTCGCCGACCGGCGCCTCGATGACCGACGCGTCGCGGAGGGTCGCTTCGATCGCCGCGATCCGACCCTCCAGGAACGACTGCTCCTCGCGGGCCGCTGCGTAGTCGGCGTTCTCCTTGAGATCGCCGAGCTCCTTGGCCGACTTGATCCGGCCGATCACCTCGGGGCGGCGCGTGCCGACGAGCTCGTCGTGCTCGGCCTGGAGGCGCGCGATCCCGTCGGCCGAGACCCAGGTCGCCTCGCGCGGCCGGCCCGCCGAGACGGCGGACGACCTGGCCCGGGTCGGTCGCGGTGCGCTTGGGGCGCTCCTCCCGGTCGTGGGCGCCTTCGGGGCGCGCCGGATCGTCCCGCCGGCGCCCCGTGTCGTCGGCAGGCCGCCGGTGCCGACCGCCGCTCCGGGCTCGAGCTGGACGACGCGGCCGGGCGGAGTCGCCCGAACCGGCTCGGCCGGGACGAGGGAGTTGGCGAGGCCGGTGACCTTCCGCTCGCCCGTCGCCGTCCGGAGGTTCGCGAACGGGAGGATGACCGTCCGATCGTGCAGGAGGGAGCGATCGCCGGGCGGGATCGACTCGGCGAACGCACCCAGGACCGCGTCCTCGTACTCCTCGACCGCCGACGTCGGAGCCCACCACACTCGCGCCCGCTCGAGGCCGCGCAATGCGTGGAGCCAGTGACCGCCCGGGTGCGGCCGTCGCTCGCCGAGGACCGTCTGCCGGATCGCCTCGACCCGGCCCCCGATCGAGCCCTCGGTCGCACCGACGAAGACCACCCGGGTCGATGGCAGCCAGAACGCGGCCATGCGGGCGGCCAGGGCCCGGCTCGTCGGGTGCTCCCCGTCCAGCCGGAGATCGGGGACACGTTCGAGCCACTTGCCGATCAGCGTCAGCTCGAGGGGCGCGGTCGCCAGCGGCGCCGGCAGCTCCACGACGAAGACGCCGGGTCCGCGGGCCGGCACAGGACGGCCCCAGACGACGGGCCCGTCGGTCATCAACCCGACCGCTCGCAGGAGCCCGGCCGCGCCGGTATCCGCGTCGATCACGAGGCCGCTCGGTCCGGCCCGACGATCAAGGCGGTCGTGGCGGCGAAGGGCTCGGTCCGGACGCCGAGGAAGCGGAGGAAACGGATCATCGATCACCCATCGTGGCGTGACGGCGCGCCTCGGGGCTTGGGCCCGGCGGCCGCCGACGGGGTCGTCCGTCGGTCAGGGTATCGTCGCACCGACATGCCACTCCCCGCCGAGAAGCCTCGCGCCGACGCGCCGCCACCGGCCGGGGCCGGGCCGCGGCGGCCCGGCCGGCTGCGACGAACGCCGCGCACCCGGATCGCGGCCGCCGTCATCGCGGCCTTCGCCGGGATCGCCCTCCTGACCGTCGGGATCGCCCAGACGACCGGCGGCCTCGCCGGGACGGCGCTCGGCACCGCCCGGCCGTCGTCGAGCGGCGCCGGGGCGGTGAGTGCCGGGGGTCCATCGGGCGGATCCGGCGGGCATGGGTCGGGCACGCCGCCGCCGCCGGCATCCGTCTCCACGTCGAATCCGCCGGACGTCGCGCCGTCCGGCAGCCCCGTCGGTGGACCCTCGTCGGCCGATGACCAGGCCCGGCTCCTCCACGCCCGGCTCCAGGCGACCCTCGACCGCGTCCGGACGAAGCTCGGGATCCCGGGCGTGTCCACGACGATCCTGTTCCCCGATGGGACGAGGTGGACCGGCGTCAGCGGCCTCGCGGACGTCGCCACGCGGACCCCGGTCCGACCGTCGACGGCGTTCGCGTTCGCCAGCATGAGCAAGACGTTCCTGTCCGCCCTGATCGTGCAGCTCGTCGCCGAGGGGCGTTTCCGGCTGACGGACTCGGCCGCGGCCCTGCTGCCGCCGCTGGCGAGACCGATCGATCGCCGGATCACGGTGGCGATGCTCCTCGACCACACGAGCGGCCTCAACGACTACTTCCTCAACCCGAAGATCGACAAGCCGCTCCAGTCCGATCCGACGCGAGCGTGGACGACCAACCAGGCGCTCGGCTTCGTCGGCAAGCCGTATTTCCCGCCGGGGAAAGGCTGGCACTATTCGAACACGAACTACCTGCTGCTCGGATTGATCGCGGAGCGGGTGACGGGCCAGCCCCTCGCCGTCGCGATCCGCGATCGGCTCCTCGACCCGTCCGGCCTGAGCCGGATCTGGTACCAGGCCGTGGAGACGCCCCGGACCGACCTCGCCCATGGTTACCGCCTGCCGGGCACTAGGGTCACCGTCCGGCCCGTCGACCTCGACGACGGCTCCGGCATCGCGCCGTTCCGATCTGTCGTGACAGCGGCGGCCGGGGCGGGGTCCCTCGCCGGGACGAGCGACGACCTGGCGCAGTGGGCGAGGCGCCTGTACTCGGGCGAGGTCCTGGGGCCGGCAGGGACGGCCATCCTGCTCGGCGGGTTCTCCGCCACGGCCGCCTACCGTCCGAGCATCGCGTACGGCTACGGCGTCCAGGCGATCGTGATCGACGGCCACCCGAGCCTCGGCCACAGCGGCCGGCTCCTCGGGTTCCGGGGCGCCCTTCGCCACTTCCCGGTCGACGGCCTGACGATCGCCGTCCTCACGAACCAGAGCCGGGCCGACCCGGGGGTGATCGTGCGCTCGCTCCTCGCCGTCGCCCTCCCGCCGTCACCGCCCGTGTGCCCGATCTGTGCGATCAGCCGTTGATCGGCACGAATCGCCCGCGATTCGGCACGAAGCTGCAACGAGTCGGCCGTTCCCGAATCGTCGCGTGCCCCGACCACAGCTGACGATCCCGGCGACCCCTGACGGTCGTACGGGAGGACCGCGCCGATGCTGCAACACGGCTGGTCGGCTGCGCGCCAACGCCAGTACCGGCGCATCAAGGAGAGTCTGCTCGATCGCGGTCGCTCGGACGCCAAGGCGGAGGAGATCGCCGCTCGGACCGTGAACAAGGAGCGGGCCCAGGCCGGCGAGACGCGGACGATGCGCCGGGTCATGCTTCTGGCCCTCGAGCGCTGACCTGACGCCGTCGCCCGAGCCCTGGATCCGGGTCGGGCGGCGTCGGCGCGCCTGACGAACGGATGCGGGGGGCAGGACCAAGAGCCGGTTGCCGCGAGTACGGACGGGCGATGGTCACCTCGTGCAGACGACGCAGACTGGCGAGGCCTGCCGGGAGGGCCCGATGCCGATTCAGGTCGAGCTGTACACCGCCGAAGGGGTTGCGATCGCGGTCGTGGCCCGAGTCGGCACGCTCCGGGACATCGTCGAGGCCGGCCGCGATCTCGTCCTCGATGGCGCGACCTGGCATCCCCTCGATGGCGGCCCTGCGCGCCCCGCTGGTGAGCTCCGTCTCGCTCCCGACGACATCCACATCGCCGTGAGCGATACGAGCGATGACGCCCCGGTCCACGCCCAGTGGCACGACGTCAGCGTCGACCTCGGGCCGTACCGCGCGACGGGCCAGATGCCGACGATGCCGGGCTTCGACCCCGGTCGTGCCCTGGCCCGCCCGACCGGGGAATTCGTCCTGCTCCGCGACGTCGAGATCACGCTGCTCGGCCAGGAGGCCGCCGGGTCGGTCCGGCAGCGGACCGCGCTCGTGAACCGCTACGTCGTCGACCGGGTCGAAGCCGACCTGATGCTCGGCTTCTTCTTCCCCGGCGCGGAGATGGTCGTCACCCGGGGCCACGACACGGTCGAAGCCGGTGCCAGCGGGACGACGATCGCCGCCCCCTCCGTTACCGCCGCGACACCGGGCGACACCGCCACGGTCACCGCACCGGGCGTCGCGTAGGGATCGAGCCCGGCGTCGGGCCCGCGCCAGGACCTAGGCGCCGGCGCGGTACTGGACGGGCTTGCGGTGGGGGTGGTGGGCCGGACGGGTCGGCCCGCCGCGTGACGCGCCACGCGGCCCGCCGGAATCGGGCGCTCCACCGCGGAGCGGTCGAGGCTCGATGTTCCGGTCCGGGATGAAGCCTTCCTCGACCGTCCACGGGATCGCGTGCCGGAGGAGCCGCTGGACGCCGCGGAGGAGATCGGCCTCGTCGATCGTCACGAGGCTGATCGCGTCACCCGTGAGGCCCGCCCGACCGGTCCGTCCGATGCGGTGGATGTAGTCCTGGGGGTTCCACGGGAGCTCGAAGTTCACGACGTGGGGCAGGTCCTCGATGTCGAGGCCGCGGGCCGCGACGTCGGTCGCCACGAGCACGCGGATCTGGCCCGTCTTGAACTCCTCGAGTGCCCGCGTTCGCTCGGGCTGGGACCGGTCGCTGTGGATCGCCACGGCGTTGAGGCCCTGCCGGTCGAGCCACGTCGCGAGCCGGGTCGCCCCGATCTTCGTCCGGGTGAACACGAGGACCTGTCGGAGGTCCTGCTGACGGATCAGGTGGGCGAGGAGCTCTTCCTTCCGATCGCGATCGACGGGATAGACGAGCTGGCGGATCGCCTCGACCGTCGTATTCCGCGGCGCGACCTCGACCTCGTCGGGGTTGTTGAGGATCGTCCGCGACAGCCGTCGGATCTCGTCCGAGAACGTCGCCGAGAACATCAGGTTCTGGCGCTTCGCGGGCAGCAGTGCCGTGATCCGCTGGATGTCCGGCAGGAAGCCCATGTCGAGCATCCGGTCGGCCTCGTCGAGGACGAGGATCTCGACCTGGCCGAGGTTGGCGACCTTCTGGCCGACGAGGTCGAGCAGGCGGCCGGGCGTCGCGACGAGGATCTCGACGCCCTCGCGGAGTGCCTTGATCTGGGGGTCCATCGGGATCCCGCCGTAGACGACCGTCGAGCGGAGCGGGACGGTCCTTCCGTACGTGTGAACGCTCTCGTCGACCTGCATCGCGAGCTCGCGCGTCGGGACGAGAATCAGGGCGCGCACGGGGTGGCGGGCAGGGGAGAAGGACGTGTTCGCCTGGCCCCGCAGGCGATCGAGGATCGGCAGCGTGAAGGCTGCCGTCTTGCCGGTTCCGGTCTGGGCGGCGGCGAGGACGTCGCGGCCGGCGAGGACGAGCGGGATCGCCTTCTCCTGGACGGGCGTCGGTTGGACGTACCCCTCCTCGGCGACGGTCCGCACGAGGTCGGCCGACAGGCCGAGCGTATCGAAGGTCATCTGACTCCTGGGGCCCGCCATCTCGCGTGTGAGCGCGCCGGCGAGCGGGCTGGTCGTCTCCCGCTCACCTCCCTCGACGTCGTTCAAACGACGCGGTGCAAGCGCGGATCCTCGCGAGCATAGCCGATGACCGCTCGGATGGCATCGACGGCACGGCAGCCGGCGGCACGCGCGTGGCACCGGTGCACCGACTGAGCGTGGCAACCCCTTCCTTCGGCTCTCCGGGCATGGTTCGGATGGATGAGGCAGCGTCTGGCCGGGACTGGCATACTCCTGCAAGGCCCCCAGGCCAGGACCACCCCCGACAGACAGGCCGAAAAACCGAAGACCGCCGCCCCCCACGGCAGGACCCTGTCGTCACTCGGTCGTCAAATCAGCCGCGCTGACCCGCTCGACGGCCCCGCACTCGGTCGGACCTCACCCCGATCGCCCTCCATCCCCGCGAACCGCGATCCGCGCGTGCGTGCGTGCGCTCGCTCTGCCGCCGGCGGCATGAACCACCGTCACCGTGCCCCATGCACGGTGTTCCGGCGGAGAGGAGGCACGAGCGTTGCCCGTTTCCCAAGATGGCGCCCAGCGGGCGTCTGGCCACCGGTCCCTCCGACTGGTCGTCATCGCTCTCATGGCATCCGTCTTCGCCATCGGAGGAATCGTCACCCACCCGGCCCCCGCGTCCGCGGCCGGAATGAAAGTCGTGATCGTCGTCGGCCCCGTCGGCTCGAGCACCGCGAACTACATCTACAACGCGAAGAAGCTCGCCGCCCAGGCCCGCTCCTATGGAGCCACCGTCTACGAGGTCTACAGCCCCCACGCGACGTGGTCGCGAGTCAAGACCGTCGCCCAGGGCGCCAACCTCTTCATCTATCTCGGCCACGGCAACGGCTATCCGAGCCCGTACGGCGCCTTCAGCAAGTACACGAAGGACGGCCTCGGCCTGAACACGACCGATGGCAGCTCGAGCCACACCTATTACGGCGAGTACTACATCGCCCGTGACATCAACCTGGCGCCGAACGCCGTCGTGATCCTGAATCGCCTCTGCTACGCCTCGGGCAACTCGGAGTGGGGCTCCGCCAACCCGACGAAGGCTACGGCGATCAAGCGCGTCGACAACTACGGGGCGGGCTTCCTGCGGACGGGCGCGCGAGCGGTCTTCGCCGAGGGCATCGACAGCGCGTCCTACATCATCTCGAGCCTGTTCCGGACCACGCGGACGATGAAGCAGGTGTTCTGGGCCGATCCGGCCCGCACCCTGAGCTATGCATTCAGCTTCTCGTCGGTTCGGACGCCGGGAAAGTACGCGTTGATGGATCCGTACGCACCCAGCCGCTACTACAAGTCGCTGATCGGCGACCTGGGCATGTCAGCGTCGAGCTGGCGCGCCGGCTGACCGGCGGGCGCGGCGCCGAGCGCGGGGGCTCAGGCCGTCGCGCGCGGCTGGGTGGTCAGGCTGATCGTTCGGCCCTCGCGGCCGGACCGGGCGAGCTCGATGATCGCCCGATCGATGGCCAGCCGGAGGGTGGTCGGTCGCGTCGTCGTGGCCGGACAGAGCTTGATCGTACGCACGTGGATGGCTCCAAGGCTCGCGTCCGAGTGGGTTCGGGCGTTGGCGCCATCTTCGACCCGCCCGGGACGCGGCGGCATCCTCCCGGAGCGCTAATTCGGCGCGACGTTTGGTCCATCGCGAGGCGGGTCATCCGACGTAGATGACCGGCGGGCCGCAGGCATGCGGAGGCCCCGGTGGGAGCCACCGCATCGTGGATCCGCCGGGGCCTTGAAGACGGGTCGGGCGCCGTCGCCCGACCTGGGGACCCGTGCTCGGCCCGGGGCCGGGCCGTCGTCCGGGCGCGCCTAGGAGGGCCGGCCGAGGGCTCCGACCGTCGACCGACCAGAGCCCGACCGGGTCGCCGTCCCGCCGTCCGTCATCGGGAACGGCGCCGCCTCGACGGCGATCTCCTCCATCTTCGTCGCGTAGAACCCGTACCGACGACGGGCCTCGCCATGCCGCCCGGCCGAGATCAGCGCCTCGACCAGCCCGAGGTGGGCGCCCTCGTCGAACGGATCCCGCTCGAGGATCCGCAGGTAGAACCGGGTGGCGCCGTCGGCGTCGCCCTCCGACGCGGCGGTCTCGGCGAGCGTTCGGGCCAGCGCGATGTACGTCGCCTGGACTTCCTCGCGGAGACTGACCGCCCAGTCCTCGTAGGGGTCCTCCTCGAGGAAGTCGCCGCCGTACAGGATCTCGGCCGTCTCGCGTCGCGCCCGCGCGCCGGCTGCGTCCCCGCTCCGGGCCAGCCGCACGGCCGCCGCGGCCGCGTCGAGGAACTGCTCCACGTCCAGCCCCACGGAGTCGAGGTCGAGCGCGATCGCGCTCTTGTCGGCGGGGACGAACTGGTCGGGCGGATAGCGCTTGTCCGGGTCGAGCACGGATCGGACCGTGGCGAGGGCGACCGACAGGCGATTGCCGAGCGGCTCCGGGTCCTCGTCCGGCCAGAGCAGCTCGAAGAACGTGTCGCGGGTCGTCGGCCGGCCGCGCCGGGCGACGAGGATCTTCAGCAGGTCGCGCGCCTTCTTCGACTGCCAGGCCGTGGTCGGCACGACCTCGCCGTCGCGGATCACGCGGAACCGACCGAGGGACTGGATCCGGATCGGCGGCCGGGCCGCCCGATCGATCGCCTCGAGGATCTCCCCCGCATCCGCCGCCGGCCCGCGCGCGCCCATCGACCGGAACGCCCGCTCGGACTCCACGGCCGCTGACCGGCCGGCCACGCCGCCCGCGATCCGCGCGTAGACCAGGCGGTTGCGCGCGACCCCGTACGGCGCCGGCGAGCGCATCCAGATCGTTGCGGCCTCGTCGACGAGCGCGATCGCCCGGCCCGCGTCGAGGGTCGTCAGCGCGGTCAGCTCGAGGCCGGCGGCCATCCCCGGATCGTCTCGACGGGCGCGGGCCGCGGCGGTCGCCTCGATCGCCATCGTCTCGGCCGCCGCCCGGTCGCCGGTCGCGAGGGCGACCCGTCCCGCGCCGAGGAGGATCGTCACCGGCGCGACCTCGCGCCCGAGCTCCAGCGCCTCGGCGGAGAGAGCGGATGCCTGCTCGGGGTCGTCGAGAACGACGGCCTGGGCGAGCCCGATCAGGGCGGGTGCGAGAGCCTGGTTGTCGCCGCTGCTGCGGGCCGAGCGAACCGCCGATTCGAACGCCGATCGAGCAAGGTACGAGTCGCCGCGCAAGGCGTGCATCGAGCCTTCACGAGTGAGGGCGTAGGCGACGGATGGTGAGCCGATCCGCTCGTACATGTCGCGGGCGGCGGTGTAGTCGGCCATGGCCTCCTCGAACCGGCCGACGCCCTGCTTCGCGCGGCCGCGGTTGACGAGGGCCCGCGCGTGGAACGACGCGAAGCCGACGGCGTCGCCCAGGCGAACGGCTTCGTCGAGGACCTCGAGGGCCGGCTCGAACCGGCCGAGCTCGAGGTCGAGCACGCCGCGGGCGTTGAGGATGCGGACGACCTGGAGCGAGTCGCCGGCGCGCTCGGCCGCGGCGAGGGCGAGGCCGTACTGGGCGGCGGCGTCGGTGGGGTTGTTCGTCAGCTCGTGGCTCATCCCGAGGGCCGTGAGCGCGGCAGCCTGGGCCCGATGATCACCGGCGGCCTGGCTCCGGGCCAGCGCATCGAGCGCCGCCGACCGAGCCGCCTCGACGTGGCCGCCGTGGGCATGCGCCGAGGCCGACCACGCGAGGAGGAGCGCCTCGTCGGCCGGCTGGCTGCCATCGAGCTCGGCCTGGCCATAGATCACGAGGGCGTCGTCGTAGGCCCCGCGGAGGCCGTGGACCAGGCCCATCCGCCAGGCGGTCGCCGCGTCGAGCCGGCCGCTCTGTCCCGCGGCGCGCCGGAAGTTCTCCATGGCCTCCCGCCACTCGCCGCGGACGAGCGACGCCTCTCCGCAGGCCCGTTCGATCCGCGCGTCGCGCAGCTCGAGCGGCAGGGGAGCGGCGGCCTCGACGACCTGCCGCGTCGCGCCGCCGAGGACGAGGCGTGCGGCATGGTCGCTCAGGAACCGTGCCAGCGACGGCGGATCGTCCGCGGCGACCCAGGAGGCAAGGGCCGCCTCGAGCATCCCCTGCGCCTCGAACCACGCGCCCGCCGCTCGATGCAGCGCCCGGATCTCGTCGGTCGAGAGGGGCAGGCGGGACATCGTGTATTCGCGGATCAGACCGTGGAGCGCGTACCATCCCGGCTCCCCGGGGAGCGGCTGGAGGAAGAGGGCCCGCTTCGCCAGCTCCGCGATCGTCGGGCCGGGATCGGCGACACCGACGGCCTCGAGCAAGGCCGCGTTGAACCGGTCGAAGTGGACCGCGTGCCGGACCATCGCCCGGGTCGCCGGCGGGGCGGCCGCGACGACCTCCTCGGCGAGGTACGAGAACAGCGGGCCTTCCGGTCGCTGCAGCCGGTCGAGGGCCGCCTCGACGTCGCCCGGACTCGAGGCCCGGACGGCCTCGATCGCCAGTCGGACGGCGGCCGGCCAGCCACCGGTGGCGGCGTGGATCCGCTGGGCGGCGTGGTCGCGGATCGCGGCGGCCGGCAGCTCGTCGGCCAGGAGGATGCCCACCAGCGACGCCACCTCGTGCTCGCTGAATGCGAGCGTCGTCCCGCCGAGGTCGGTCACCTGGCCCTGACCGCGCAACCGCTCGATCCCGAACGGCACTTCCGAGCGTGAGGTGACGAGGATCCGGAGGTTGGGCGGCGCCAGGCGGACCAGGGACTCGACGAGCCGCCACGCGACCGGGGCCCCGGCCAGGACGTGGAGGTCGTCGAGGACGAGGAGGAGCGGCGCGTCGATCACCGACTCGACCGCATCGGCGACGAGCGCAGCCGCGGCGTTCGCCCGGCCCAGGATCTCCGCGTCGTCGGTCGCCTCGATCGAGCCTTCGATCGGCGCCGCGAGGTCGGCCGGCAGGTCGGGCAGCGGGACGCGGAGCGCCGCCACGATCCCGGCGGTGAGCGCGCCGAGATGGCGATCCGTGGCGTCGAGGGTGTACCAGGCCGAGCGGCGGGTGGCGGCGATCCGGGCCGCGAGGGTGGACTTGCCGAACCCGGCACCGCCGATGACGATCGTCAGGCGGCCGTCGGCGCCGCCCGCGAGACGCTGCTCGAGGAGCGGCCGGCGAAGCGTGCCGGCGGGATCTCCCGGTGGCAGGACCTTCGCGGATCGGCCCGGGCCGGCCGTCATCTCGCCTCGCCCTCCGAGATCCGCATCGGCGGAGCTCGCGGCGCCCGTCGCGGCGGTCGGGTCCGACGGCGGCGATGACGGTTCGGCGATGGGCTCGCCCCCGGCAGTTCGATCCGGTGACGGGGTCACGGGGGTCCCTCCGATGCTGGCTCCATCGTAGCCGGAGTCGCGGCGAGCAGCGATCCGGTGCGAGTCCGGTCGTTGCCGAGGCCGTCACGCCGGCCTACCATCCGCCCATGCCGACGACCACGATCGACCGCCTCCCGTTCACCGGCGACGACGCCGCCGACCGCCTCCTCGTCAGCGATCCGCTGGCGCTCCTGATCGGCTTCGTCCTCGACCAGCAGGTCCCGCTCCAGAAAGCCTTCTCCGGCCCGATCGAGCTGCGCCGGCGGATCGGTCGGCTCGACGCGAAGGAGATCGCGACGATGGACCCGGAGAAGCTCGACACGGCCTTCCGCGAGCGACCGGCGCTCCACCGCTTCCCCGGCAACATGGCCAAACGGACCCGGGAGCTGATGGCGTACCTCGTCGAGCACTACGACGGCGACGCGTCGCGGATCTGGCGTGAGGCTCGCGACGGGGCCGACCTCCACGCCAGGCTCCTGGCGCTCCCCGGTTTCGGCCCGATGAAGGCGGAGACGCTCCTCGCGATCCTCGGCAAGCGGCTCGGCGTGGCTCCGGCCGGCTGGGAGGCGTTCGTCCCGGACCACATGACCCTCGCCGACGTGGACGGCGCCGAGGCCCTCGGCCGATACCAGGCGGGGAAGCGCGCCTGGAAGGCGGTGCAACGGGCGGCCGGCAAAGGCTGAGAACGGCCCGTCGACGCACGCCGACCGAGGGCTGACGGGGGCTGGCGTTCCAGGGGCTGATCGGGTATCGTTGCGTATGCAATGACTTACGCCGAGACCCCCGCCATGACCGATCCCATCCAGACCGCCCTCTCACGAGGCGGGACCATCGACATCACCACCACCGGGCGCACGAGCGGCGAGCCCCGCCGGATCGAGATCGTGTTCCACCGCATCGACGGTCGGATCTGGATCTCCGGCATGCCGTCCCCCCGCCGCCGGTCCTGGCTCGCCAACCTCGCCGACGACCCGCGGCTGACGTTCCACCTCAAGGGCCCGATTGCGGTTGCCGATCTCCCGGCCACGGCCCGGATCGTCGACGACGCGGCCGAGCGTCGGACGATCCTGGAGCGCGTCGCCCGCGCCTGGCGCCGGACCGATGTCGACCGGATGGTCGTTGAGAGCCCGCTGATCGAGGTGATCCTGGACGATCGGGCCGCCTGAGGCCCGGCGCCGCGCGCCAGCGGCTCGGTCGGGCTGTCTCCGGGAGCGTCGCTACGCGCCCCGGTCCGTCGTCTGCGGTTCGCGCAGGCCCGCATCGGGCACGATCCGGCCGCCCCGCACGGTCGACCCGACGACGATCGCCGCTCCGATCAGGACCAGGTTCTTGATGATGTACTGGCCCTCGAGGGTCGGCGCGTAGGGGAACTGGGTGAACGTCTCGCTCGGATAGAAGACGAGCGGCAGGAACGTCCCGATCATCTGGACCGCGAGCAGGAACAGCATCGCCCGCAGGAACCGCCCGGCGATGAGGCCGATGCCGATCAGGCTCTCCCAGGCCGCGAGCACCGGGAGCGAGACCGACGGGCCGACGATCCCGAACGTCAGGTCGTGGATCGTCCGTTCCGCGAGATCCTGGGCCGGGCTGAGGCCGGGAAAGAACTTCAGGAACCCGAACCAGAGGAAGACGATCCCCAGGCCGATCCGGAGGACGGGAATGCCGATCCGGGCGAGGGTCGTCGTGATCGCGGCATCGACTCGATCGAGGCGAGTGCCCGGCCGGATCGTCGGGAGGTTGAGCCGAGGCTCGGTGGAAGAGGCCATCCTCCGCTCATCGTAATCCGGAACCCGCTCAGAGCTGCTGGGCGTGGAACGTGTCGCAGTCGTCGGGATTGCCGGAGTCGTAGCCGGCCGTGAACCAGTGCACCCGCTGCTCCGAGGTGCCGTGGGTGAAGCTGTCGGGATCGACCTGGCCCTGGGTCGCCTGCTGGATGTGGTCGTCGCCGACGGCCTTGGCGGCGCTGTCGGCTGCCGCGATCTGGTCCTGGGTCAGCGGCTTGATGAACCCGGTCGACGCCGCGTTGTGGGCCCAGACGCCGGCGTAGCAGTCGGCCTGCAGCTCCGTCCGGACGGAGCGGCCCGTCGCGCCGGTGTCGTTGCCACCGGGCTGCAGGTCGCCGAGCAGGTCCTGGACGTGGTGGCCGTATTCGTGGGCCACGACGTAGGCGCGGGCGAACGGGGCGTCCTTCGCGCCGAACCGATCCTGGAGCTCCTGGAAGAATCCGAGATCGAGGTAGACGTTCTTGTCGACCGGGCAATAGAACGGGCCGGTCGACGAGCTCGCCTGGCCGCAGCCAGTCGAGACCGCGTCGCTGAAGATCACCGTCTCCGCCTTCTGATAGGTCTGGCCGGACTGCTGGAACTCCGTCTGCCAGAAGGCCTGGACGCTGTTGACATAGCCGACGATCTGGCAGTCCTCGCGCTGGTTGGCCACTGCGCCCGTCGTGCACTCCGCGAGCGCCGAGGAGTTCGGGCCGTTCGTGTCGACCCCCGTCCCCGTGCCGCCACCGCCGTTGAGCAGGACGCTGGGGTCGCCGCCGAGCAGCAAATAGACGATCGCGATCACGATCCCGATGCCGCCGCCGCCGATCGCGAGACCGCCGCCTCGGCCGCCCAGGCGTGAGCCGCCGCGGGCATCGGTGACCTGTGATGGGTCGAGCTGGGCGTTCGGGTCGAATGTCATCCTGCCTGTCCTCCGGGGCGCGACGCGTGCAGGCCTCGTTGTAGCCGACCGGAGGGGACGGGGCGGGCGTGCCGCGCGATCGATCCGTGGCAAACGCGTTGCGAGCGGCCCTGTGAACGCCCCGGATGTGCCCTTGAACGCGGTCTGAATCGGTCCTTCGTCGTGACTCATGACAGGTTCTGGCATGTATGTCTGTCAGGATCGCGGAGCGAGTGAAGCGGTCAGCCGGATCGCCGCAAGGACGAGGTGCGGGATGTTCCATTCGATGGAGTTGGTGAAGGCGATTCATGCCGATCGGATGCGGGAGATCGAGCGCGTCCTCCGCGTCCGACGGCTCCTCGAGACCGCGATCGGAGCGGACAAGACGACGACGATCACGTCGAGCGCGGACCGCCCGATCCCGGTTGCCGGGCCGGCCAGCCGCGGTGGGTCCGCGTGCGAGCCCGCCTAGCGAGTGGCGCCGACGGGCGCCTCGGAGCGACGCTCGGCCGCCGGCTGGTCCGGCGGTCGCTCCGCGTAATGGCCGGCCACGCGACCGGCCTGGGCGCCGATCTGCGAGCGGAGGTCGGCGGGCTCGAGGAGCTCGCATTCGGGACCGATCGCAAGGATCTGCGACACGACCTCGTTCGGCCAGTCGAGCTTGATGCGGATCCGCAGCCAGCCGTCCGGATCCGGCTCGTCGAGCCGGACCATCGTGTCGAAGGGCCGGTCGCCGATGACGCCGTGCAGACGGCCGAGCCGCTCGCGGGCGATCCGGAGCAGGACCTCGGTCCGGGGCGTGTCGCGCTCGTACGCGGCGCTCGATTCCGTCCAGAACGCGGCCAGGTCGAAATCCGCGGGACGCTCGAACCGGTCCTCGCGGACGTTCACCCGGGTGACCCGCGATACGCGGTACGTCCGGGGCTGACCGTCGGCGCCGGCGACGAGATACCAGACGCCCGCCTTCAGGACGAGACCGATCGGCTCGAGGACCCGATCGACCGTCTTGTCGCCGCGGTCATAGCCGATCTCGACCCGCTGCGCCTCCCACACGGCCTCGGACAGTGCGCCGAGATGCGGCACCGGCTCGTCCGCGTGATACCAGGCGGCCGCGTCCAGGTGGAACCGCTCGACGAGGCGTGAGGCGCGAGCCCGCAGCTCGACCGGCAGGGACGCGAGGACCTTGAGGCGCGCCGCGGCGACAACGGTCCCGAGCCCAAGCTCCGCCGCCGGTCCGGGCAACCCGGAAAGGAAGAGTGCCTCGGCCTCGTCGGCGGTCATGCCGGTCAGCCGGGTCCGGTACCCGTCGACGAGGCGGACCCCGCCGTGCGGCCCGCGCTCCGCGTAGATCGGGACACCGGACGCGCTCAGGGCATCGACGTCGCGGTGAATCGTGCGGACCGACACCTCGAGCTCGCGGGCCAGCTCGGCCGCCGTCTGGCCACCGCGGGACTGGAGGAGCAGCAGGAGCGAAACGAGGCGAGAGGCGCGCATCGCCGGGAGGATACCGCATTGGTGACAGATTGTGTCGCCTATCGAGATCGCGGACCCGCGTCAGGGTCGCGGCCGGCCCTCGCTTCCCTGGTCCCGGAGGAACTGCTCGATCTCGCTGATCAGGTCCTCGCCCGCGGGGAGTCGCTCCTCGTCGACCATCGCCTCGAGGCGGACCACGTAGGAGCGGGTGTTCTCGTCGCCCTGCGTCGCGGCATCGAGCCGGGTCCGCAGCTGGTCGGACTCCTCCGCCAGCGGACCGCCGTCGAGCTCGAGACCGAGATGCCGCCCCACCGACGTCAGCAAGGCCAGGGCCGCGGCCGGGTACGGGCCGCTGACGTAATGTGGTACCTGGGCGAAATAGCCGACGGCGGCGATGCCCGCATCGGTCGCCCGCATCTCGAGCACCGACACGAGGGCTGCCGGAACCCGGAGGAGGCCCATCGGGCCGGCCTGGACGTTGCCGCGGAGGAGGCCTGGGCGCGATTCGGTTCCGAGGATCGGCACGGGACGGGTATGGGGAACCGCAGCCGGGATCGCCCCGATGCTGATCCACTCCGTGACGCCAAGGGTCGTCGCGACCTCGACGACCGCATCCGCGAGGCTGGGCCAGCGGTAATCGGGCTCCGGCCCCGTGAGGACGAGGACGTCCCGCTCGTCGACCCGCACGTGGCGGATCTCGAACTCGGGCCAGGTCAGCTCGGAGAGCCGGCCGTCGGCGATCTCGAGGGTCGGCCGCCGAGCCCGGTAGTCGAACAGGCGGTCCGCATCGAACGTCGCGACCGCCCTGCCGTCCCCGGCGAGCAGGCCCGCGGCCGTGGTCGCTGCCGATCCGGCGTCCACCCAGCCGTCCAGGGCGACGACCAGCGACGGCGCCGCAAGCGGGCCGGGATCGTCGAGACGGTAGAGCGCCACGGCCACAGGATAGGGTCAAGCGTCTCGTTCACCCATCCGGACGTCGGCCATCGCCAGCCGGCCCATCGTACGGGACGGGGGATGCATCACGCGGGACGACGGCGTCCGCTGCCACCCCGATGCGCGACCGTCAGCGAGCCGTCGAGACGACGCGAGGAAGCCGCCCGAGGTGACGGCCTGCGATCGGTCCGCGGCCGCATCGGAGGGCTCGATGATCCGGACGACGCCCTTCCACGAGCGCACCAGCGTCGCGAACACGACGGGCCTCTGGGAGCACTGGTCCGGCTATCTCGTCGCCCAGCGGTACCAGCTGAGCGAGAAGTTCGAGTACTTCGCGATCCGCAACAGCGCCGGTCTCTTCGACTCGTCGCCGCTCTACAAGTACCGGATCCACGGCCCCGACACCGAGGCCTTCCTCGCCGGCGTCCTGGCCCGCGACATCCGGACGTGCCCCGTCGGTCATGGCCAGTACACCGCGTGGCTCGACGATCGCGGCTTCGTCGTCGAGGACGGCGTCGTGTTCCGCCACGCCGTCGACGACTACCTCCTGACCTCCGCCGAGCCGAACTTCGCCTACTTCGATGCCCTGCTCGGCCGGCAGCGGGTCACGATCGAGGACGTGAGCGAGGCCTCGGGCGTGCTCGCGATCCAGGGCCCAACGTCCCGCGAGGTCCTCAGCTGCCTCGCGCCGGAGGTGGCAACGCTGCCGTACTTCGGGCTCACCTCGGCCACCATCGGCGGCGCTCCCGTGACCGTCTCGCGCACGGGCTACACCGGCGACCTCGGCTACGAGATCTGGGCACCGGCCGACCGGGCCCTCGACGTCTGGGATGCGGTCGAGGCGGCCGCGGCCGGCCGGGGCGTCATCCCCTTCGGGACGATCGCCCTCTACATGGCCCGGATCGAGGCCGGGCTCCTGCTCCTCGACGTCGACTTCGACTCCAGCCGCTACGCCTGGACCGACGCCCACCGCTCCACGCTCGTCGAGCTCGGGCTGGGCTGGATGGTGCGCGATCTCGCATCCGACGATCGGTCGTTCATCGGCCGAGCCGCCCTCGAGCGCGAGCTCCGCGACAAGACGTCGCGCTGGAAGCTGACTGGCCTCGTCCTCGATTGGCAGGACTACGATCGACACTTCGATGCCGCCGGTCTCATCCCGCCCAAGGACCACACCCCGATCCAGGACGAGTACTACGTCTATGACGACCACGGCTCCCAGGTCGGGTACGCGACGAGCCTGATGTACTCGCCGATGCTCCAGCGCCACATCGCCCTCGCGCGGGTGCCGCTCGAGCTGTCAACGGCCGGGTCGCGGGTGAAGCTCGAGCTCCCCGTCAACCATCGCTACGAGTACTTCGACGCCGCGGTCAGCCGGCTCCCGCTCTACAACCCCGATCGGAGGACCGCCTGATGGCGAAGACCAGCGGTGCGGCCGCCGGCAATGGCACGGACCCCGCGACGAACCTGCCGGACCGCCGCGCCGACGGGCGGACGTACGACGCGATCGTCATCGGTGGCGGCCATAACGGCCTCGTGAACGGCGCCTATCTCGCGAAGAGCGGCCTCAAGACGCTGATCCTCGAGCGACGCCATCTCGTCGGCGGCGCGGCGATCACCGAGGAGCTCCGGCCGGGCTTCTGGTTCACGACGTTCTCCTACGCCCTGAGCCTCCTCCGGCCCGACATCATCCACGACCTCGAGCTCACGAAGCACGGCTTCATGCCGTTGCTCATGCCCTCGACCTTCGCCCCGATGGAGAACGGCGACTACCTGTTGCTCGGCCAGGATCACGGCGAGAACCTCCGGGAGATCGCCCGCCACGACCAGCACGACGCCGACGCCTACGAGGCGTACAACCACGACGTGCTCCGGGTCTGCCGGGCGATCAAGCCGCTCCTCGACCAGGTCCCGCCCGACATCTTCAGCGACGATCCCGAGGAACTGGTGGCGC
Source organism: Verrucomicrobiia bacterium (assembly GCA_035577485.1). Taxonomy (GTDB): domain Bacteria; phylum Chloroflexota; class Limnocylindria; order Limnocylindrales; family CSP1-4; genus CF-46. The sequence continues at coordinate 1,106 of DATLVO010000279.1, read as the reverse complement.
TCGCCGCCCTCGGCTCGCGGTTCCGGACGCTCGACAAGAAGGTCCTCCACGACGCCGTCCGGCTCCTGACCGGCTCGGCCGCCGACTTCCTCGACGACTACTTCGACTCGGAGATCCTCAAGGGCTATCTCGCGTCGACGTCGATCATCGGGACAAAGGTCGGGCCGTACTCCCAGGGATCGGGGCTCGTCCTCCTCTATCACCTGCTCGGCGAGCACGACGGCGAGTTCGGCGCCTGGGCATTCCACAAGCAGGGCAACGGCGGGTTCACCAAGGTGCTGGCGCGGGCGGCCCAGGCGTTCGGCGCCGAGATCGCCCTCGAGTCGCCGGTGGAGCGGGTGATCACCCGCGACGGCCGGGCGACCGGCGTGGCCCTCGTCGACGGGACGGAGTTCCACGCCCCCATCGTCGTCTCCGCCCTCGACCCGCGGCGCACGTTCCTCGAGCTCGTCGACCCGCGCGAGCTGCCGACCGATCTCGTCGAGACGATCGAGCGTTTCCGGTTCCAGGGCACGTCGGCCAAGGTGAACTTCGCCCTCGACGGGGCGCCGCGCTATCCGGCCCTCGGCGACCGGGTCGACCAGTACCGCGGCTTCACGAACATCGGCCCGTCGATGGAGTACCTGGAGCGGGCCTACGACGACGCGAAGTACGGCTGGTACTCGAAGCGGCCCTACCTCGACTGCGCGATCCAATCGACGATCGACCCGGACATGGCACCGCCCGGCAAGCACGTGATGAGCTGCTTCGTCCAGTACGCCCCGTATCACCTCCGGGAGTCCGACTGGGACACCGAGAAGGAGAACCTCGGCGACACGGTCCAGGCGACGCTCGAGTCGTTCTTCCCGGGCTTCGGCGACCTGGTGCTGCAGCGCGAGATCCGGACCCCGCTCGACATCGAGCGCACGGTCGGGCTGTCCGAGGGCAACATCTTCGCGGGCGAGTTCCTCGCCCCCCAGATGTTCCTGTTCCGGCCGGCCCCCGGCTGGTCGCAGTACCGGACGCCGATCGACGGCTACTACCAGTGCGGGTCGGGCACGCATCCCGGCGGCTGCGTCATGGGCGCCCCCGGCAAGCTCGCCGCGGGCCAGATCCTGAAGGATCGG
>DATLVO010000278.1:0-2317 GCA_035577485.1 Verrucomicrobiia bacterium | reverse complement strand
CAGGACACGTACGAGGGCGACGCCGATGCCGTGACCCTGATCACGCTCCACGCGGCCAAGGGCCTCGAATTCCCGGTCGTCTTCATCGCCGGCCTCGAGGAGGGGGTCTTCCCCCACAGCCGCGCCCTCGACGACGAGAAGGAGCTCGAGGAGGAGCGCCGCCTCGCCTACGTCGGGATGACCCGGGCGATGCGCAGGCTCTACCTGTCCCACGCGTGGCGACGGGCGACGTGGGGGATGGGCCAGCCCTCGGTGCCGTCGCGGTTCCTGCTCGAGATCCCGGCCGAGCTGATGGTCGGGCCGGACCTGGCCGGGGGCAGCCTGGGACTCGACGTCGACCTCGATCTCGCGTTCGGTGCCCGCGGAACGACGCGCTTCGGGCGCCCGATCCCGAACCGGGGACCCGGGCCGGCGTACCGGCAGGGGAGCGGCCAACCGGGAGCGCCGGCGGCCGGCGAGCCGTTCCGGCCGTCGCGCGACCTGTCGGCGAAGCGCGAGGCGTACCAGGAAGGCGCCCCGTCCGGATCGCTCGGTCGCGGGCGGGAGGCGGGGGGCAACGATTCCCCCGCTCGTCCCCCTCGCCCGATCATCCCCGGCGAGCGCCAGTTCCGGGACGGCGACCGCGTCCGCCACGGCCGCTGGGGCGACGGGATCGTGGTGACCTCGAAGCTGACGCGGAGCGACGAGGAGATCACGGTCGCGTTCAAGGACCCGTCCGTCGGCCGGAAGACGATGCTGGCGAGCCTCGCGAACCTCGATCTCGTGGGCTAGGCTCGCGCCGATGACCGTGATCGACACCACGCCGGCCCTCGCCCGGATCGTGAACCTGCACGAGCTGGAGCCGCTCGCCCGGTCGGCGATGGAGCCCGCGACCTGGGACTATGTCGCGGGCGGCGCGTGGGACGAGCTCAGCCTCGCAGAGAACGTCGCCGCATGGCGACGACGCACGCTCCGCCCCCGGGTCCTCGTCGACGTCGCGAACGTGACGACGGCGACGGCGCTCCTCGGCATGCCGAGTGCGATGCCCATCGCGATTGCACCGACCGCCGGCCACGGCCTCGTGCATCCCGAAGGCGAGGTCGCGACCGCCCGCGCCGCCGCCGCGGCGGGGATCCCGTTCACGTTGGCGACGATGTCGACCCGCTCGATCGAGGAGGTCGCCGCGGCCACTCCCGACGCGATCCGCTGGTTCCAGCTGTACGTCCAGGCCGATCCGCAGCGGACGCGGGAGCTCGTCGAGCGGGCGGCAGCGGCCGGCTACCGGGCGATCATCGTGACGGTCGACCTGCCGGTCCTCGGCTATCGAGACCGCGATCGGCGCAATCGGTTCGATCTCCCGGGTCCGCTCGGCAACCTCCCCGACGTCCCGGTCGGACCGCCGCCCGATGACGACGATGTCCAGGTCCCCGATCTCCTCTCCCGGAGCCTGACCTGGGCCGATCTCACGACGATCCGCGGATGGGCACCGGGTCTCCCGTTCGTCCTGAAGGGGATCCTGACCGCCGAGGATGCCCGGCTCGCCGTCGAGCATGGCGCCGAGGCGATCGTCGTGTCCAACCACGGCGCGCGGCAGCTCGATCGGGTCCCGGCCACGATCGACGTCCTCGAGGAGATCGTCGACGCGGTCCGGGGCCGAACGGAGATCTGGGTCGACGGCGGGGTTCGTCGCGGCCTCGACGTCGCGATCGCGCTCGCATTGGGCGCCCGTGGGGTCCTCGTCGGGCGGCCGATCCAGTGGGGCCTCGCGGTCGCCGGCCAGGCCGGTGTCGAGCGCGTGCTCGCGATCCTGCGCGAGGAGCTCGAGATCGCGCTCGCGCTCCTCGGGACGCCGACGCCTGGCCACCTCACGCGGGCGCACGTCGGGGCCTGACGCCGTTCAGCGCGCCGCCCGGGTCAGCTGCTCGAGGTGCTCGTCGTAGTGCTCGTCGCCATTGCCCCGGAACCAGTCGGCGAGCGGATCGCCCTCCGTCCATGAGAAGTGCTTCCCGTCGAACAGCTCCTCGTCCCGGGCGCCCTCGATCGCCGCGAGCATCCGCTCGTACGCGACTCGCTCGCCCGTCCGGACGTCGGCGAGGGAGCGATCGCGGTCGCGCGCGAAGAACCGGGCGTTGACGTCGTCGGTCTCCTCGCGGTCGGCCAGGGGATCGCCAACGCGGAGGCGCTCCAGGAGCTCGACGGCGCGTCGTTCCCAGGCCTCGAGGTGGGCGATCACGTCCTTGCGCGTCCACTCGTCGTCCACCCGATCGGCCATGGCCGCATCCGGGAGGTCGGCCAGGGCGGCGTCGAGCCGCGAGCGGCCCGCCCGGACCTGCGCGAG
>DATLVO010000277.1:0-8826 GCA_035577485.1 Verrucomicrobiia bacterium | reverse complement strand
TGAACAACGTGGAGACCCTCGTCAACGTGCTCCAGATCGTTGGCTCCGACGACGGAGCCACCGCGTTCAAGGCGCTCGGAACCGAGGGATCGGCCGGGCCGAAGCTCTTCTGCGTCTCGGGCAACGTCGCCCGACCCGGCGTCTACGAGGTCGAGTTCGGCGTCAGCCTCCGCGAGCTGATCGAGCTCGCCGGCGGCGTACCCGAAGGCAAGGGCCTCAAGGCCGTCCTCCTCGGCGGTGCGGCCGGCGTGTTCGTCGGCCCGGACGCGCTTGACGTCCCACTGACCTTCGAGGGCACGCGGGCGATCGGGGCGACGCTCGGCTCGGGCGTGGTCATGGTCTTCGACGAGACCGCCGATCTGGTCGGCGCCCTCACGCGGATCGCCCGCTTCTTCCGCGACGAATCGTGCGGCCAGTGCGTCCCGTGCCGGGTCGGGACGGTCCGCCAGGAGGAGCTGCTCGCACGGCTGTCGTCCGGCGCGGCGGCCGCCCATGGCCGGCGCGACGACGAGCTGGCACTCCTCCGGGAGATCGGCCAGGCGATGCGCGACGCCTCGATCTGCGGTCTCGGCCAGACGGCGAGCTCGGCGATCGAGAGCGCCCTGCGCCAGCCGGGGCTGGTGGCCCTGTGAGCGACGGCCTCAGCTTCGAGCGCGATCCGGCGCCGGCCGACAACGTCCCCCACGGCGGTGAGCCTCCGGCCGCGCAACCGTTGACCGACATCCTCCTTCGCCCGGCCGCGCGCCCCTCCCGGCCGCCGGAGGCACCGCCGTCTCCGGTCCGGGCGCCGGTCGAGATCACGATCGACGGCGTTCCGGTCACGGTCCCGGCCGGCTCCACGATCCTCGAGGCGTGTCGCGCCGAGGGGATCGACACGCCGACCCTCTGCTATCTCGAGAACCTGACTCCCGTCAACGTGTGCCGCGTCTGTGTCGTCGAGGTCACGGGCTCGCGCGTCCTCGTGCCCGCCTGCTCGCGCAAGGTCGAGGCCGGGATGGACGTGAAGACCGATTCGGAGCGAGTCCGGCTGAGCCGGAAGATGGTCCTCGAGTTCCTCGGCTCGTCGGTCGACCTCTCGACCGCGCCCGCCGCCCAGGGCTACATCGACCGCTACGACGCCGATCCCTCGCGGTACGGCTCGGCCGCGCCGGCGTCCGCCGCCGGTGAGCGCGACGAGCACGAGGCCGGGCATCACCATCCGCCGCCGCTCGACGCGGCACAGAACGTCGGCCAGCCGGTCAAGGTCGACAACGACCTCTACGTCCGCGATTACGCGAAATGCATCCTCTGCTACAAGTGCGTCGAGGCCTGCGGCGAGGACGCCCAGAACACGTTCGCGATCGCCGTCGCCGGTCGTGGCTTCGATGCCCGGATCTCCACCGAGAGCGCCGTCCCCCTGCCCGAATCCGCGTGCGTCTACTGCGGCAACTGCATCGGCGTGTGTCCGACGGGCGCCCTGATGTTCAAGTCCGAGTACGACATGCGCGCGGCCGGGACGTGGGACGAGAGCGCCCAGGCGGTGACCGAGACGATCTGCCCGTACTGCGGAGTCGGCTGTGCGCTCGAGCTCCACGTCCAGGACAACGAGATCGTCAAGGTGACCTCGCCTCTCGATTCGTCGGTGACGGACGGCCACCTCTGCATCAAGGGGCGCTTCGGGTTCCAGTTCGTCCAGAGCCGCGGTCCCCGCGCCGAGTGACGGTCCCGGCGACCGCGTCCGGGGCTCCGGGCCCACGACGGTCCATCCTGGTCTGTCGCCTGCCCTGAACCAGCGACGCCCGATCGACCTCAGTCGAACGTGAGGAGGTCGCGCAGGTCGATCCGCTCGTCGTGGGCGTAGACGTTGAAGCCGTCGCCCCGGAGGAACCCCACGAGCGTCACCCCGAGCCGGTCGGCCGCCTCGATCGCGAGGTCCGACGGGGCGGAGACGGCGGCGACGATCGGGACGCCCGCGACGGCGGCCTTCTGGACGATCTCGAAGCTGACGCGCCCGCTGACCATGAGGATCCGATCGTGGAGCGGCATCGCCTTCGCCAGCACCTGCGATCCGACCAGCTTGTCGAGGGCGTTGTGCCGGCCGACGTCCTCGCGGATCGCGATGAGCTCACCGGCCGGGGTGAACAGGCCCGCGGCATGCAGCCCGCCGGTCTCGTCGAAGGCGCGCTGGGCGGCCCGAAGCAGATCGGGCAGGGCGAGGATGACGTTGCGCGGGACGACCGGCCCGTCGGGGATCGGGTCGGATCGAACGGCGATCTCGTCGAGCGATGCCTTGCCGCAGATCCCGCACGACGCGGTCGCGACGAAGTGGCGCTCGGCGACCCGCGACGCGTCGAAGGCGCGAGCGAGGTGGACCGTGATCTGGTCGTCCGGCTGGTTCATCGCGGCCGGGTCACCGGACGTCGTCCGGATCAGCTCCGGGCCGTCGAGCAGGCCCTCGGTCCGGAGGAAGCCGACCGCGAGCTCCTCCTCGAAGCCAGGGGTCCGCATCGTGACCGCGACGGACACCGGGTCCTGGCCTGGACCCGCGGCCCGGATCTCGAGCGGCTCTTCGCCGACGACGCGATCGCCGCGGAACTCCAGCGACGAGCCGCGGACCGCGACGATCCGGGTCGTTGTGACGTGCCGCGTCGGCGGAGCAAGGTCCTCCACGCGATCAGTGTAGAAGGCGAACGCGGCGACCCTCGCTCGGACGAGGCATGATCGTGCGATGTCGAGCCCGCCGATCCTCGAGCCGGAGCCGCGCGCCTTCCTCGCAGCCGCCCGGACGGCGATCCTCGCGACCACGACCCCCGACGGTCGACCGCGCCTCGTGCCGATCTGCTTCGTCGTCGGAGACGACGATCGCCTCGGCCGGCCGCGGCTCTACAGCCCGCTCGACGAGAAGCCGAAGCGAACCGGCGACGTCCACGATCTCGCCCGGGTCCGGGACCTCCTCGTCCTGCCCGAGGCCTCGCTGCTCGTCCACCGCTGGTCCGAGGACTGGTCGAGACTCGGCTGGCTCCGGCTGCACGGCCGGGCGGAGCTGCTCGAGCCGGAGCCCCACGAGGTCGAGGAGCACGCCAGAGCCGTGGCGGACCTGCGGGCGAAATATCCGCAGTACGTGGACCAGGCGATCGACCGCCGGCCGATCATCCGGATCGCCATCGACCGCGCCCTGGCCTGGGGCAACCTCGCGCCCGACTGAGGATCGACGGGCCCGAGGCACGCCTGGCGCGCCCGCTTCCGCGCGAAGTCCTCAGCGATCGAGGTGCAGGACTCCGGCGTGCGGCCGGAGGCAATGGGTCGAGCTCATCGCCTCGTGGTAGCCGCCGGCGTTGAGGAGGGCCACGATGTCGCCCTCGCGAACCGCCGGCATCGGGTAGTCCTCGGCGAACACGTCGCCCGCCTCGTTGATGTGGCCGGCGACCGTGACCCGCTCCGTCCGGGCCGCGTCGGGTGCCCGGCAGAGGACGAACTCCTGCGCGTAGCGGTAGATGAAGTACGAGCAGTTGACGTTCCAGCCGGCGTCCAGCCCGACGAAGGTCGTGCCCGCCCGATCTTCCACGGTGACGACCTCGGCAAGGAGGATCGCGGCGTCCTTCGCGATGTAGTCGCCCGGTTCGCAGCCGACGACCACGTCCAGGTCGCCGAGATGCCGCGCGATCGCGGCGGCGTAGGCGTCCGCGTCGACCGCGGGCTCGTCGGCACGGGCGGGCACGCCGATGCCCCCGCCCACGTTCACCTCGATGATCGGATGCCCAGCGGCCTGCAGCCGTCGCGTGATCCCGGCGACCTTGGCGAGGACGATCTCGAACGAGGCGATGCCGTCGGCCAGCCAGCCCGAACCGGCGTGAACGTGGACGGTGTCGATCGCCAGGCCGTGGCGACCGGCAGCCGCGACGGCCTCGTGGAGGCGGTCCTCGTAGATCCCGAACTTCGTCGGCCGCTCGCCGCTGTACGCGAGACCCGGGTGATAGCCGGCGCCGGCGCCGGGGTTGACGCGGATCCCGATGGGTCGGGCGGGCCTGCGATCGGCGGCAATGCGCCGGCCGACGCGCTCGATCTGGCTGATGGCGTCGAGGTTCAGGTGGACCCCGGTCTCGAGCAGGACGTCGAGATCTCGGTCGGAGACGTTGGTGCCGGTGTAGCTGATCTCCGCCGCGGACCAGCCACAGTCCATGGCCCGGACGACCTCGCCGGGTGAGCAGGCATCGATCCCGACGACGGGCCGGAGGACCTCGAGGATCGCCGGGTCCGGGTTGGCCTTCAGCGCGAAGCGGACGCGGTGACGGAGCCCGGCCCGATCGAGGGCCGCGATCAGCCGCTCGGCGTTCTCGGCGAACCGCCGCCGGTCGTAGGCGAAGAGGGGCGTGCCGTGCTCGCGGGCGAGCCGTTCGGCGTCCTGACCCGCGATCGCGAGCTGTCCGTCGACGATCTCGAGGCCAGCTCGCACCCACCAGGAACGGACTCCGGCTTCCGCGACCGGAGCCCCCGGTGACGGCTCCGCGATCGCGGTCACGCGGCGGGAGTCGACCCGGTCGTCGGATGCGGATGCGTGTGAATGCGCCCGGAGCCCGGGACCCAACGATCGGGGCCCTCCTCGACCGACGCCCCGATCTCCTCGAGGAGCCGGCGCGAGGCCGCGGCGACGTCGGCGATCGCCGCCTCGAAGGCCTCGCCGTTGCGGGCCGACGGGGTGCGATAGCCGCTCACCTTGCGGACGAACTGGCGGGCGGCCGCCTCGATCTCACCGGTCGTGGCGGGCTCATCTGGACGACGAAGAACTTTGATGCTGCGACACATGCCAGCAGGTTAACGGCTGCGGCGCCTGGACGCCGATGCCGGTTCATGCCTGCGGTCCCCGCTCGGCACGCTCGGGTCGTGATGAATGCCATTCATCGAAGTGCCCGCGTATGAGGGTGACCATTCGGCTGAATGGACGGTCCGGCGTCACCTCGCCACGTCGGTCACGCTGCGATCGGGCTCCGATGATGAATACGATTGATCGCGGTGCCAGGGCAGGGCCCGCCTGGCCGAGCCTCGCAAGCCTCAGGGCAGCTTCCAGTAGATCGCGCCCGTATAGCAATGCCCCAACGCCTGACACAGTCCGCCTGTCAGATCCCAGTCGCGACCGCTCACGTACGGGCCGCGGTCGACGACCTGGACGGTGATCGTCCGGCCGTTCGCCGGGTTGCGGAACGTGACACGGGTGCCGCAGGGCAGCGTCCGATGGGCGACCCCGACCAGGGTCTCGGTCATGGCGTAGCCACAGGCCGTCCGCTTGCCGTAGAAGCCAGGTCCGTACCACGACACGTTCGGGTCGAAATGCCACTGCGGGATCGCGACCGCCACGACGGGGGAATCGGGCTGGATCGCGGCCGCGTCCGGGCGACCTGCAGGAACAGGCCGCTGGTCCGGATCAAGCAGGACCGAATTGTCGCTGAGCGCACCATCAGACTGGTACGCCGGGTCGAGGTCAGGAGTCGTCGCTACCGTCCCGTCGATCGATGCTGCGTCCACTCCCTGGAAGAGGGTCGCATCGAGCGCTGTGACAGGGCTGGGGCCCTGGGATCCGACAGATCCGGGGACGGCGACCGCGGCGAGCAGGGCGATGAGCGCCATACCCGCGACGACTCTGGGGCGTCGCACGTCGAGGCCACCTTAGCAGCGGTGGCTCATATCCGCCCGTGGCGATCCGGCTGCGGGCGTTGCGCGCGCATCTCAGGAGTTCGTTCGGCGGCCGGTTTCGAGCCACCCCACGCGCTGATCGCCGCCGTGGGAGACTGATCCGGATGCCCCGTCACAGCCTCGTCCTGGACGCCCCGCTGGACCTCACCCGGACCCTCGCGATCCACCGCCGGGGGAACGGCGATCCGACGATGCGCCTGATCGGCCGGCACGTGATCCGGGCGACCCGGACCGGGGACGGACCGGCCACGATCGACCTGGTCGTGCGAGGCGATCGTCTCGAGGCCGAGGCCTGGGGACCCGGAGCCGACCGGGCGCTGGCCGCCGTGCCGGCCCTCGTCGGTCTCGACGACGACCGGACGGGGTTCGTGCCGCGCCATCACCCGACCGTCGCCGAGCTGGATCGACGCAACCAGGGCATCCGGTTCGGTCGGACCGACGCCGTCATCGAGTCGCTGCTCCCCGCGGTGCTGGAGCAGAAGGTGACCGGCCGCGAGGCCTGGCGCGGCTACCAGGGGCTCGTCCGGCGCTGGGGCGAGCCGGCCCCCGGCCCGTTCGGGCTGTGGCTGGCGCCGGCCGCGGCGGTCGTCGCGACGATCCCCTATCACGAGCTCCACCCGCTGGGCATCGAGCGTCGCCGGGCGGATCTCCTGCGGCGGGTTGCCGGCCACGCCCGCCGGCTCGAGGAGATCGTGACGATGCCGCGAGAGGCCGGGTACCGGCGACTGCGGGCGGTGCCGGGGATCGGACCGTGGACGGCGGCCGAGGTCGCGCTCCGCGCGCTGGGCGACCCGGATGCCGTCAGCGTGGGCGACTTCCATCTGCCCAACCTCGTCGCCTTCGCCCTGGCGGGCGAGATCCGCGGCGACGACGCCCGGATGCTCGAGCTGCTCGAGCCGTGGCGCGGCCATCGGGCGCGTGTCATCCGCCTGCTGGAGCTCGGCGGGCCGCGGCCACCGGCGTTCGGACCGCGCTACGCGCCCAGGTCGATCGCGGCGATCTGACCGGCCGAATGCCGGTGAGCGCGCCCGTCGCGCCACGCGCTACGCAGTGGCGGGTCGTGGCCGCGCCAGGATCAGCGACAGGATCGAACGACGCTCGCGCGGAGTCGGCTGGAACGAGCGGCTCGCGGCCACGCGTCGCGGCGCGCCAACCGGTTCCGCGACCGCGATCGGCACGGCGGCCGCGACCGTCGCGGGGGCCACCGTTGGAGGCGTGATCGGAGCCGCCACCGGCGCCGGCGCCGCGTCGTAGCAGAACGCGATATACCGGATCCCCGTCCCGTCGCCGACCCCGGCGCCCCGACCCAGGCCGAACCGGGCGGGGCCGACCTGGAACGCGACGTCCTCACCGTCGATGCCAGAGCGGACGATCATCAGGGCGATCGGCCGATCGGCCTCCCACTCGAAGGAGTCCGGGATGCCGGCGACGGGCGAGCCGAGCCCGCTGATCACGACGGTGAGGGTCCCGTCGGTGTGGGTCCCGTTGCGGAGGGCATCGCCCTCGATCCGCATCCGGCGGCGGGCCAACCGGCCGACGCGGCGGAGGCGGCTCGTGGAGAGGTCAGTTCGGATCATGCTGCGGTCCATCGTTGGGTTCCTTCGGTAGAGCGGGCCGGGGTCGGCTGGTCGGTGGTCGTCTCGATGGCTGCAGCATCGGGATGACGGGTTCGGGTGGCCTCAGCCTGGCTTGAAAGCCCCTCGTCCCGATATGGACGGCCGACGACGTGGATGGTCGTCAACCGGCCACAGGCATCTCGGACAAGGTTCAGGCGGCGGCCTCGGCAGCCGCGGCCTCGGCGGCCTTCCCCGCGCCGATCATCACGGTCGCGAGGATCGTGTACGCCGCCGTCCACGCCTCCTGCGTCTCGGTGTCGAAGAGCTCGCCGAGCCCGATCCGGAGCGTGTCGATGAGGGCCACGCCGACGGTCTCGAAGTGCTCGGGGTTGACGCCATACGTGGTGTGGCGGCGACCAAGCGCCTCGACGGCCGGGACGAGATTCTCGAGGCGATCGATGCCACGGACGACGACCGTCAGCGTCTGCATCAGGTTCTTGCGCTGGGCGGCCATGTCGGTCGCCGCGAACAGGCGCCGGACCTCGGGGTCGAGGGCGAACAGGCGGTCGTAGAAGATCGAGGCGGCGACGTCGGCGATCGGCTCGACGGCCGCGAAGGAGGACTTGACGAGGTCCTTCTGGCGGGGTGTCATTCGGAAGGCTCCTTGCAGTGGCGTGGTGCGTGCCACGAGTCTCCCGATGGGTCTTCAACTGATCTTAGGGTCGCCCTAAGGGCGGACCACGGCCCGTCCGGCGCGATCACCGATTCCGATGTCGGGCTACCGTAGGCGGGCGCAGGACCGAGGAGATCGATCGATGGCCGAACGGGTGATGCCAACCTTCAGCAAGTCGCCGTCGGAGCTCGTGGAGCGGTTCGGGGCCGTGATGGACCGCTACCCGGACGTGACGCGGAAGAAGATGTTCGGCTACCCCGCCGCGTTCGTCGGCGGCAACATGGCGACCGGGCTGTTCGCCGACCGCTGGGTCGTCCGGCTGCCCGACGGCGAGGTGGAGGCCGCGAAGACCGCCGGCGCGGGCTCGTTCGAGCCGGTGCCGGGCAAGCCGATGAAGTCATTCGTGGCGATCCCGCCGGCCGACGTCGAGGATGATGCGGCGATCGGGCGCTGGGTCGAACGCGGACTGGCTCACGCGGCCAGCCTGCCCGCGAAGAAGTGACGGCCGCCGCGGCCGGACGGCGGCGCGGCAGCGCTATTTGATCTTGCTCGCGGCCTCCGTCGCGATGTCGGGGTCGCTCGTCTCGATGACGACCACGTAGTCGTTGCCGGTGAACACGTAGTCGAGCCGGCCGCCGTCGCCGTAGTCGATCTTCGTGAACGTCTTGCCGGCGAGCTTGACCTGCGTCTGCTTGACACCCGGTGCGGTCGCGGACAGCCACGAGTCGATGACGGCGCCGCGGAGCTTGGTGACGTTCCCGCCCGCCACGCGGAAGGCGAAGATGTCGAGGTCGAGCGCGTTCGTCGGGTCGACCTGGGCGTTCGGATCGGCCGCCTGCGCGATCTGGAGGTCGTCGAGACTCACGCCGATGCCGCGCATCGCCGCCGCCAGCGCCCGGCTGTTCGGGTCGGGGCCCAGGCCGTCCGTCG
>DATLVO010000276.1:0-22424 GCA_035577485.1 Verrucomicrobiia bacterium | reverse complement strand
CGGCTATGGGGGTTCGTGCCCGACACCCGCGGGCTCGGCATCCGCAAGATCTGGGCGGCGACGATCGACTTCACGCCCGACCACCTGCCGATCCTCGGCCCCGGGCTCGATCCTGACGGCCGGCCGATCGCCGGACTGACGGTCGCGTCCGCGGGCGGTCACGGGATGATGTGGGGCCCGGGCGTCGCCCGTGTCGCCGCGGACCTCGCGGTCGCGGGTCGGACGGAGATCGTCGACACGGCCGACCTCGGGCTCGATCGGTTCGACGAGCAGGGTCGCAGCCGTCTTGCGGCCGATCCGATCGCGCTGCCGTTCCCCGTGAGCGCCGAGGAGAAGCCCGATCTCGGCGTCCCGACGGCCGCGGGCTCGGAACGCGGCGCGGCGAGCTCAGGCGGCCGAGGCGGCGCGGCGGCGGATCGGCCCAGCGAACGCGGCGACGAGACCGGCGAGCCGTGAGGGCCGCGTCGGTGCGGTGGACCGGGCACGGGCCATTGCGCTGCCGCCGCGGGCCTGGTCGAGGGCGACGATCACGTAGTAGGCGGTGACGGACTGCATGGCGTGGAAGACCTCTGGGGTGACATGTCGATCGGCCTGAGCATCCGCGATCGGCCCGGACCGCGGCCATGGACGGTTGTTGCGCCGGGCATGGACAAGCGTCGAGTCGACGCCTACGGCCGGCCGACCACCGTTGCCCGCTCCGGAGCGGCCCTCGCCTTGGCCGTGGGCGTCCGCGCGCTGGCCACGACGGCCGCGATGACGATCGCGGCACCGACCCACTGCTGGGGTCCCAGGCGCTCACCGAGCAGGGCAAAGCTCGCGGCCACGCCGATGATCGGGATCAGGTAGAACGAGAGCACCGCCCGCGACGCGGGGAGATTCTTCAGCGCGGCCAGGTAGAACCAGTACGCGGCGGCGTAGTAGAGGACGCCCGAGCCGACAGCGCTGACGACACCGGCGACCGTCGGCGTCGCCGGCGAGACCTCGCCACCGACCACGGCCAGCCCGAGCACCAGGACGAGCGCGAAGCCGAGGGCATGGGCCTGTTGGGCGAGCACGACCTCGCCGGTCGTCGACTCGGCGTCGGGGAGCCATCGCCGCGTGATGACGCTGTAGACCGCGCAGCAGCCGATGCCGGCCACGGTCAAGGCAACGCCGCCGAGCGCCCCGGCGCTCGTCGGGTCGTACACGACGACGACCATCCCGGCGACGGCCACAGCCGTGAGGACCGCGAGTCGGCGGGTGATCCGCTCGTCGAGGAGCCACGCGGCGAGGACGACGATCAGCAGGGGTTCCAGCGCCCAGAGGAGCACGGACAGGCTGGCGGAGATCGTGACGAGCCCCAGGAGGCTGAGCGCGTACGCCAGCCCGGGATTGAGGAGCCCGAGACGGCCGAGGAGCCGCGGAGCACCGCGACGAGCGGCTGGCCCGCGACGACGGAGGACGACGGCGAGAACACCGACGCTCACCGCGAGCTGGATCGCCAGTAGCGTCAGCGGCGGCACCTCCGCCAGCGCTCGCTTGCTGACGACCGTGCCGATGCCCCAGCACCCCGCTGCCAGCACCAGGTAGGCGAGGTCGCGCCCGGAGATCGGACGTTCGACGGCCACGTCGGTGGCCGTCAGCAGCAGCCTTCCGCGCCGCACCCGCAGCCGGGGCCCGATGCCGTGAGCACGTCCAGCGGGCGGGGGAGGATCGGCATCGCCGGGATCGACTCGGCGGCCGGTGCCGCGAGCGGCTTCGTCGCCTTGATGATCGCGCCGTACAGCCCGTCGCCGACGGCGTGGGTCGGCTGGATGTCGACGTCGACCAGCCCGACGGCGGCCAGCCCGGCCCGGTACTCGGAGAACGACAGGGCGCCCGCGATGCAGCCGCTGTAGCTGCCGCGCTCGGCCCGTTCCGCCGGGGAGAGGGCGTCGTCCGCGACGACGTCGCTGACCCCCACCCGACCGCCGGGTCGCAGGACGCGTGCCATCTCGCGGAAGACCGCGGCCTTGTCGGCGGCGAGGTTGATCACGCAGTTGCTGATCACCACGTCGATCGTCGAGGCGGGCAGGGGGATCGCCTCGATCGTGCCGCGGACGAACTCCACGTTGTCGACGCCCGCCTCGGCGGCGTTGCGGACCGCGAGCGCGAGCATCTCGTCGGTCATGTCGAGGCCGAACGCCCGTCCGGTCGGTCCGACGCGTCGCGCCGAGAGGATCACGTCGATCCCGCCGCCCGAGCCGAGGTCGAGCACACGCTCGCCCGGTCGGAGCTCGGCGACCGCCGTCGGATTGCCACAGCCGAGGCTCGCGAGCAGCGCCGCCTCGGGCAGACCCGCGCGGTCGGTGTCGGCGTAGAGGGCGTCACCGAACGCCGCGGAACCGTCGGGACCGCAGCACGAGGCCTGGGCGTGGGAATCGGCGCGCCCCGCGGTCACCGCCCGGGCGGCTTCGGCGTACCGGGCGCGAACGTCATCGTGGACGCGATCCTGGTCGAGCATCGGAGCCTCCGGCAATCTCGCGGGGTATGGAGTTGGCGCAGACAAGCGACTGCGCCGCCTGGTCAGGCGACGCAGCAGACGAGGTCGACCTCGGTCGTGGCCGGGCGGACGATGCCGCGCAGCCGATCGATCAGGCCGATATGATCCTCTCGCTGGCGCTCGCGGAAGGCCCGGAGGTTCGCGCGGTTGCGCTCGATCGAGGGGATCTCGATCCTTGGGCCGCCGGCGATCATCCAGGCGGCGATGTTCTGTTCCATGGGTCTTGGCTCCTTTTCTGTCAGCCCTCATCGTAGCCGATAATATCGATACTTGTCAATATAGACGAAGGTCGATATCATCGCCGCATGCCACGCTCGAAGACCACCCTGATCGAACCCGACGTCCAGCTCCTCCAGGCCCTCGGCCACCCGACGCGCCTCGCGATCGTCCGCGAGCTCATCGGCTCGAGCCAGGTCTGCGCGTGCGATTTCACGGGCTGCTGCGACGTGAGCCAGCCGACCGTCTCGCACCATCTCCGGATCCTGCGCGACGCCGGCGTGATCGCGTCCGAGCGGCAGGGGACGCAGATCTACTACCGGCTCGTGCCCGCCGCGGCCGACCGCCTGCGGGCGCTCGCGGGCGAGATGAGCGGAGCTCCCCAGGTCATCCCCGCCGCGGCCCTCCGTCGGACGTCGTCCGACGGGCGTTCCGGGTCGACGCGCCTCGCCTGACCCGACGTCCCGCTCTCGCGATCAGCCGCGCCGGCCACTGAGCAGGTCGGGCGGCACGAGCCAGCGGAGCGCCCCGGCGCCGGTCGCAACCGGTCCCACGACGTCGACCCGGGCAAACGCGCCCTTCTTCATCGTCAGCCGGCTCGACCCGGCGAGCACGCCCAGGAGCTCGCTGAAGTCGGGATCGTGACCGACGAGGACGACCCTGGTCGGCCCGCCGAGGTCGGCGAGGATCGCGTCCACGGTCGACCCGTCGAATGCGCCCGCCAGTCGCGGGTCCTCCCGAACCGTGACACCCAGGTGGCGGGCCACGATCTCCGCCGTCTGCCTCGCCCGGAGCCTCGGTGAAGTGACGATCGCGTCCGGCTGGAAGCCGATGCCCGCGAGGAACGTGCCCAGCCGCTCGGCCTGACCCTCGCCCTTGCCGCTCAGCGGTCGCGCGGCGTCGTCGCCGGTCCAGCCCTCGGGATCGCCGGCGTGCGCATGTCTGAGCAGGTACAGCTCGGTGGCGGCGTCGCGGTCGGTTGGGCTCACGCCTCGAGGGTAGCCAGAAACGCCGTGATCCGCCCGCGCAGGTCGGCCAGGGTCGCCCGATAGACCGGCAGCCGATCCTCGACCGTCCCGACGCTGAGCGCCGGATCGGGGATGCTCCAGTGCGTCCGGAGGGCCGGGCCGGGGAACACCGGACAGGCTTCGGCGGCGTCGTCGCAGACCGTGATCACGTGATCGAACTCCCGATCGAGGAACAGGGTCATCGACTTCGAGCGGGCCCAGGAGTGGCCGATCCCGGCCTCGTCGAGGACGCGTTCGGTCAAGGGATTGACGGCGCCCGCCGGGACGCTGCCCGCCGACGCCACGTCGATCCGGTCGCCGCCGAGCTCGCGGAGCAGGG
The DNA here is from genome assembly GCA_035577485.1 of Verrucomicrobiia bacterium. Lineage (GTDB taxonomy): Bacteria > Chloroflexota > Limnocylindria > Limnocylindrales > CSP1-4 > CF-46. The sequence continues at coordinate 18,340 of DATLVO010000276.1, read as the reverse complement.
CCTCGGCGATGATCGAGCGGCACGAGTTCCCCGTGCAGAGCACGAGGATTCGCACGGGCGGCGCCATGGTGCTCACGCTCGGCTCAGCCCGCGCTCGAGGCCGTCGCCCGGTCGGTGACGAGGAGGAACTGGCGGACGCGCTGGCCGAGCTGGGCGAAGAGGACCCGATAGGCGGCGAGCCGCTCCTCTTCGGAGCCGGCCAGCCCCTCGGGGTCCCCGTAGCCCCAATGCAGGGACTGGTCCGCTCCGTTAAAGACCGGACAGACGAGTCGCGCGTCGTCGCAGACGGTGATGACGAAGTCGAACGGCTGGTCGAGGTACTCGCTGATCGACTTCGAGCGCAGTGCATCGTGCTCGAAACCGGCGTCGTCGAGGATCCGCAACGCGAGGTCGGCGACGGCGCTCGTCGGGGCGATCCCGGCGCTGTAGGCCTCATAGGCCGGTCCGCCCGCCCGCCGCAGGATCGCCTCAGCGAGGATCGACCGGCTGGCGTTCGAGGTCGAAACGAACAGCACGCGGATCGGCTCGCTCATGGATTGAGGTCCTCGATCTCGCCGCTGGCGAGGAAGACGACATCCTCGGCGATGTTCGTCACCCGGTCGCCGATCCGCTCCACGTAGTGCGAGGCGAACAGGATCCGGGTACCCCGTTCGACGTTGGCCGGATCCTGTCGCATCAGGTCGACCACCTCGTCGAACGTGCGGTGATAGAGCAGGTCGATCTCGTCGTCGCGGGCGGCGACGGCCCGGGCCGCGTCGACATCGACATCCACCAGGGCTCGGAGGATGCCGCCGACCAGCTGGGCCGCCAGCTCGCCCATCGTCGGCAGATCGATGTAGCGCTTCAGCGGCGGCTCGGGTGCGAGCTTCCGGACCTGCTTCGCGACGGACGCCGCGTGATCGCCCATCCGCTCGAGCTCGTAGCCGACATGGTCGAGGGCGAGGAGGAAGCGCAGGTCCCGGGCGACCGGCGACTGGGTCGCGATCGTCCGCGTGATCAGGCCCGACACCTCCCGTTGCATCTCGTTGATCCGGCCGTCCCCGAGGATGACCGCGAGGGCCGCGTCGGCGTCGTGCGCGACCAGGGCGCTCATCGCCGCCCGGATCGCCTCTTCCACGTACGAGCCCATCCGGAGGATGTCGTCCTTGATCTCGCTCATCTCGAGGTCGAGGGTCTCGCGCCGGGCGTGGGCGAACGTCGGCGGAGGCGACGCCGGAGCCGGGACGGCGACCGGGGTCGGCTCCTCGCCGCCCCCGGGCGTGCCGTCCGCGGGCGTCCCGGCGCGTCCCAGGATGTCGTCGACCTGGGCGTGGATCGTTTCGGCGCGGGCGTCGCGGTCGGTCATGTCGTCCTCGCTCAGCCGAACCGGCCGGACACGTAGTCCTCGGTCAGCTGGTTCTTCGGGTTCGTGAAGATCTCGCTCGTCCGGCCCATCTCGACGAGGTAGCCGGCCCGGTCCTCGCCCATCGTGAAGAACGCGGTCTCGTCGCTGACCCGGGCGGCCTGCTGCATGTTGTGGGTCACGATCACGATCGTGTAGCTCTGGCGGAGCTCCGCCATCAACTGCTCGATCCGGAGGGTCGCGACCGGATCGAGGGCCGATGCCGGCTCGTCCATCAGGATCACCTCGGGGTCGACCGCGAGGGCCCGGGCGATGCACAGGCGCTGCTGCTGGCCGCCCGACAGGGACGTCCCGTTGGCCCGCAGCTTGTCCTTGACCTCGTCCCAGAGGGCCGCCCGGCGGAGGGACCGCTCGACGACCTCGTCGAGCTCGTGCCGTGGGCGCCGGCCGGTGAGCCGCAGGCCGGCGACGACGTTGTCGTAGATCGACATCGTGGGGAACGGGTTCGGCCGCTGGAAGACCATCCCCACGACCCGCCGGAGCTGCACCGGGTCCACGTCGGGACCCATGATGTCGATCCCGTCGAGGAGGACCGAGCCCTCGACCCGGGCGGTCGGGGTGAGCTCGTGCATGCGGTTGAGGGTCCGCAGGAACGTGCTCTTGCCGCACCCCGACGGGCCGATGATCGCGGTCACGGCGTGGCGCCGGATCGTCAGGCCGATCTCCTTGATCGCCCGGAACGGGCCGTAGTAGACGTTCAGATGCTCGACCGAGAGGGCGGCGTCCACGGCGTCGGGCTTCGCCGGCGCCGGCCGCGCCGGCTCGATCACGGGCACGGGCCGCTGGAGGACGTCGTGGTCGCGATCGACCGCGGCCACGACCGGGTCGCCGACGGCATCGGCCGCCGGGTCGGCGACGGGCGCATCGGGCGCCCCCGACGGCGCGGCAGACGGCTCGTCGGCCCGGCTCTCGGGGCTCGGCGGCGGCTCGATCTGGATGGTCATCTCGGCGGACCTCTCAGGCGGCACGGCGACCCCACGATCGGGCTCGCACGAGGATGTTGATCGTCAGGACGACGATGAGGAGGAGCAGGGCGGCGCCCCAGGCCTGCTGGTTCAGGACGGGGTAGGGCTGGCGGGCATTGACGTAGATGAAGATCGGCAGCGCGTCCATGGGCTTCGCGAAGTCGCCGACGTTCACGAGCCGGCTGCCGAGCGCCGTGAAGAGCAATGGCGCCGTCTCCCCGAATGCGCGGGCGACCGCGAGCATGACGCCGGTCAGGATGCCGGTCAGGCCCGTTCGGAGCACGACGGACAGGACCGTTCGCCACATCGGGATGCCGAGGGCGAGCGACGCCTCACGGAGCGTACCCGGGACGAGGCGGAGGATCTCCTCGGTCGTTCGCATGATCACCGGGACCATGAGCAGGGCCAGGGCCATGCTGCCCGCGAACGCGTTGAACTGCTTGAACGGCAGGACGAGGAACGTGAACACGAAGATGCCCACGAGGATGGACGGGATCCCGACGAGCACGTCGGCCGCGAACCGGATCGCGTCGGCGCTCCGCCGACCGCTGAACTCGGCGACGTAGACCGCGCCGAGCACGCCGACGGGTACCGCGACCAGCGTCGCGAGCGGGATCATCTGGAGCGACCCGAGGATCGCGCTTGCCGCCCCGCCGCCGGTTCCGAGGGCCCTCGGCGGCTTCGTGAGCAGGTCGAGATTCAACCCGCCCAGCCCGTTGATCGTCACGAAGATGATCACCGCCGCGAGCGGGATGACACAGGCGATCGCCGCCGCCAGCGAGAAGCCCCGCATCATCCGGTCCGTGCGCGCTCGTCGCTGGTCCGCCTTCGAGCGCACGAGGCGTGACGCGATCGAGCGGTCCATGACCGGGGCGAGCGTCGTCATGTCCGACGCTCCCCGGCCGTGACCCGCCGGACGAGCAGCCTCGCAAGGACGTTCAGGCCGATCGTGATGACCAGGAGGATGAAGCCGAGCGCGATCAGGCTCGAGGTCTGGATGCCGATCGAGGCCTCGTTGAAGGTCGTGGCGATCTTCGAGGCGATCGTCTGGGACTGGTCGAAGATGCTGGTCGGGAGGTCCTGGGCGTTGCCGATGACCATCGTGACGGCCATCGTCTCGCCGAGCGCCCGGCCCAGCCCGAGGATGACGGCGCCGATGATCCCCGAGCGGGCGAACGGCAGGACGGCCCGCCGGACGATCTCCCAGCGGGTCGCCCCGAGCGCGGCCATCGCCTCGCGCTGGCTGTCCGGGACCGAGCTGATCACCTCGCGCGAGATCGCGACGATCGTCGGCAGGACCATGATCGCGAGAATGATCCCGGCGCTGAACAGGCCGATGCCGTAGGACGGGCCGGCGAAGATCGGGATCCAGCCGAGGATCCTGATCAGGAACGGGTCGACGGTCGAACCGAGGAACGGGCTGAGGACGAACACGCCCCACAGGCCGAAGACGACGCTCGGGATGGCCGCCAGGAGCTCGATCAGGAACGTCAACGGGATCGACAGGCGGCGGGGCGCAAGCTCCGCGAGGAAGATCGCGGTGAGGATGCCGATCGGGGCCGCGATCACCAGGGCGATCGCCGACGACAGCAGTGTGCCGACGATGTACGGCAGCGCCCCGAAGACCTCGGCGACCGGGTCCCAGACCGTGTTCGTGATGAAGCCGAGGCCGAACTTGCCGAAGGCCTCGGTCGAGTTGAGGGCCAGCATCACCCCGATCGCGATGATCAGGAGCGTGACCCCGATCGCGGCGAGACCGGACGCGGACCGGAACAGCCGATCCGGGAGGCCGCCCGAGCGGCCGGTCAGCCGGCGCGGTGCGGCGGACGGTGCGGCCATCTGGATACCTTAGCGAAGAGCGAGACGGCAGGGAGCGTCGCGGTCCGAGCTCCGCGACGCTCCCTGCCGGAGGAGGAGTGAGCGGTTCAGGGCCAGATCGGCGAGCCGCCGCTGGTGAACGTGTGGAGCTCGTCGATCGACTTCTGCTGGATGGCGGCCGGCAGCGGGGCGTACCCGAGTGAGGTCTCGGTCGCCTGGCCGTCGGTCAGCGCCCAGTAGGCGAAGGCCACAAAGGTCTTGCCCTTGTCGGCGTCCTTCTGGTCGAGGTAGGCGAGCAGGTACGTGTAGCTCGCGATCGGGTAGGTCGTGGCACCGGCGCCATTGATGATCGGCGCCTGGCGGAAGTCGGCGGGGAAGCCCGATGCGGCGGCCTCGGCGGCGGCGGTGACGCCGTCGGTCGAGCCGGCGACGAATTGGCCGTCGGCGTTCTTGAGCTTCGCGGACGTCAGGCTCGCGGTCGTGGCGTAGTTGAGCTCGACGTACCCGACGGCGCCCTCGGTCTGCTTGACTCCGCCGGCGACGCCGTCGTTGCCCTGCGCGCCGACGCCGGTCGGCCAGTTGACTTCCTTGCCCTTGCCGACCTTCGAATGCCAGTCCGGGCTGACCGTGTCGAGGTAGGTCGTGAACGCGTTCGTCGTTCCGGAGCCGTCGGAGCGGTGGACGACGAGGATGTCCTTGTCCGGCAGGGTCGCTCCGCCGTTGTTCGCGGCGATCGCCGGATCGTTCCACTTCTTGATCGTCCCGAGATAGATCCCGGCGACGTTGGCGGCGTCCAGGTTGAGGTCGGTCACGCCCGGCAGGTTGAAGATGATCACGACGGCGCCGAGCGCGGTCGGGATGTGGACGATCTTCGAGCCGGCCGGCAGCTTCGCGATCTCGTCGTCCTTCATCGCGGCGTCGGAGGCCCCGAAATCGACCGTGCCCTCGGTGATCGCCTTGATCCCGGCGCCCGAGCCATTCGCCTGGTAGTCGATCTGGATGTTCGAATACTTGCCGTTGAACGCCTCGAACCAGGTCTGGTAGAGCGGGGCCGGGAACGTGGCGCCGGCACCCTGGAGGGTCAGGCTGGCGGACGCCGGAGCCGGCGCGGTCACGGCGGACGCGGGGGCGCTCGCGGGTGCGCCACTCGATGCGGCGTCGCTCGGGGCGGTGACACTCGGTGCAGCCGAGCTCGGCGACGGCGTCGCGGCGCCGCTGCAGGCGGTCGCGCCCACTGCGGCGAGCAATCCGAGCACGACGAGACGCTTGGTCACAGGGGTGATCACGGGCAATGCCTCCTCCAATGGCGAGTACGCCGGCACCAGGGCAATCTCGGGTTCGCGTCGGCTCCGGGCTCGGGGGTGACGCTCGGATGCCGGATCGCGTGGCCGGTGCCCGGCCATCTCCTCTGGTACCGATGGAACCGTCGATCCGGGCGGTCAACGGCCATTTCGCCCCGGGTTAACGAGCCGTTAACAGGGAATCCGGATACGCGGCGTCGCGCGCTGGGGGACAATGCCGCGGGTACGAGAGGAGACAACGAATGGCCGAAGACACATCGACGGGGTCCACGGGCTCGAGCCCGGGGACGCCGCGCCGGCGATCGACCCGGTCCGCGAAGGGCGGTTCGGCGACCGCCTCGACGCGAGGGTCGACGAGGGCGAAGCCGAAACCCGCGTCGAGTGCCGCGAAGCCGGCGTCCAGCGCCGCGACGGCCGCGAAGCCAGTCGCCGCCGCCAAGCCGGTCGCCGCCGCGAAGTCCGCGACGCGCGCGACCAGGTCGGCCGCGTCCACCCCCGCCCGATCGCGGGCGGCCAGGAAGCCGGCTCCGGCCCGGGCGGCGGCGACGAAGGCAGCGTCATCGGGCGGCGTGACCGCCAAGGCACCGTCGAAGCCGTCGACGACGGCCAAGCGGACCGACGTGATCGTCGTCCCGGCCGCGTTCGACGCCCACAACGGCGCGATGACGCCGGCCGTGGCCGTCACCCGCCACCTCGAATGGCTCGACTACGCCCTTGCCGCGGCCCGGGCCGAGGAGACCTGGCGGCGCGGACGGCTCGACAAGGCGACGAAGAAGAACCGCTCGAAGCGGGAGGCGCGGCTGACCGAGGTCCTCGCCGAGATCGACGAGCTCGCGGCTTTGCTGAAGGGCCTTCGCTCGCTCCAGACGGCATCCGCAACGAAGACGTCCACTCGGCGTCGAGGCGGACCGGGTCGCGCGACCCGGCGCAGCTCGACGTCCGGGCCTCGACGTCGGACCACGACCACGACGAACGGCGCCGGCTGAGCCGAGCCGGCGGTGGCCAGGCGACTCGGCGCAGCCATCGATCTGGGGTCCACGAGCGTCCATCTTCTCGTCGCAAGCGTCGAGCGGGATGGCCTCGCCACGATTGCCGACGAGTCGACGTTCCTCGGGCTCGGGGCGGCGGTCGACGGGCCGGGCTCGCTGGGTCCGGGCGGGCGGGCGACGCTGGCCTCGACCGTGCTCGCCTACGTCGAGCGGGCGCGAGCGGCGGGCGCGTCCGAGCCGATCCTCATGGGGACGGAGCCCCTTCGCCGGCTGACGGACGCGACCCGGATCGTGGCCGAGGTCTCCGCCGCAAGCGGAGCGCCGCTCCACGTGCTGGAGCATGAGGAGGAGGCGCTCCTGACCCTCGTCGGGCTGTCGGCCGGAAAGGCGGTCCGGGGCGAGCTGATCGTCGTCGACATCGGCGGCGGCAGCTGCGAGATCGTCGAGATCGGGCCGGGCCGGCTGGCCCGGGCAACGGGTCTCCAGCTTGGCGCCGGCCGGCTGACGCGACGTCACGTCGACCACGACCCGCCGACCGACGGCGAGCTCCGGGCGCTGACCGAGGCGACCGACGACGCCTTCGACTGGATGCCGTCGCGACCGCCGACCGACGTGGTCGTCGTCGGTGGCACGGCCTCGAACCTCTTGAAGCTCGTCCGGCGCGGTGGCGATCCCGACCGCGCCGACACGCTCGATCGGCCGGCCCTGGCGCTGGCCCGTCGGGTCATCGCGAGCGGTCCGGCCGAGCTGCTGGCCGCGCAGCACGGCCTGCGCGAGGCACGGATCCGGCTCCTCGCGGCCGGCGCCGCGATCATCGAGGTGCTGCTCGAACGATGCCGGGTCGACCGGGTCCGCGTCGCCGACACCGGCATCCGCGAGGGCGCGATCATCGCCGCCGCCCGAGCGGGCCCCGGCTGGCGGGATCGACTCGAGGAGCTCGCCCACGGCTGGATCGCCTGACGCTCGCGAGCGGGGCGTGCCGCACCGGCGTCACCCGCGCAAGCGTCTCCCGATCCGCAATCTGCGTCGGTTTCCCGTGCTGAGCGCGTGATCGCGTCGGGCCTGGTGCCTGGTCAGGCACCCGAGGGCCGATTCTGATCCGGGATCTGCATGTCCCGGCTCTGGCAGGCGAGCGTCGGCGGAGCGGCTCGGCCCGAGCGGCCCGGCCTAGAGGACGGCCAGCGCCCGTCCCAGCCCGCGCCGGAACGCGACGCCCGCCACGCCACGCCACGCTCGGCCGACGGTCCGCTGGAGCCGCGTCACCTCGCGCTCGCGGTTCACCAGGTACCGGGCGATCGCGGCGCTCTCGGGGTCGCTCAACGAGCCGGCGTGCTCGACGAGGAAGTCGCGGGCGAGGTGCGCGGAGACGTCGGCGTCGTGCATCAGCCCGAGATGATCCTGGAGCGCCGTGACCCGAGCGATCAGCCCCTCAGCGTCCGGACCAAGGGCCTCGCGGACGAACTCGAGCGAGTAGCGCAGCCACTTGCCGGCGATCCGCAGCTCGTGGAGCGTCTCCACGTCGGCCCAGCGGAGGACCGGCTCGTACGCCCGGACCTGCTCGTACGCGGCAAGGATCCGCGATGCGGCGGTGTCGCGGACGCGATGCGGCGCAGTCGGACCGGTCGCCACGACGGCGGTGCCCTCGTGGCGGACGAACTCGGCGTAGTCGTCGAGCCAGCGCCGGTAGCCGTCCGAGTCGAGCTCCCGCACGAGCAGGATCCGGGCGTCGTCGCGATGCGTTCGCCACGCCCCGAGGAGCGGCTCGAGCGCCCGCTGCTCGCTCACCGGGAGATCGGCTCGGTAGGCGTCGGCCGCCTCGAGCAGGACGTCGAGGTCGCGGACCGCGCCGAGGCGGGAGGCGACCTCCCGCAGCCGCGAGCGGTGGCTCTTCGTCCGGCCGGCGCGGAAGGCGTCCCCGAACACCCGCCAGGCCGCGCGCTGGCGCCGGGTCGCGACCCGCATCGAGTGGAGGTCCTCGAGGTTCGCGCCCTCGCGGGTGCCGGCCTCGCGGGCGATCATCCGGGCCAGGTGGAACCGGAGGACCTTCCGTCCCGCCTCCGCGACGTGGTCGTCGGGCAGGACCCCTGGCGTCTTGCCGACGGTCAGGTGCGGGCGTGCGGCTTCCGCGGCCTGATCCGTCGCGGGCGCCGCGCGACGCGGCTTCCGGGGTCGGCGCGCGACGACGGCCGGGCTCGCCGGTGGAGGTGCCTCACCAGCGTCGGCGCTCGCCGGTGCTCCCGAGGCCGGAATCGAGCCTCGATCCCCGCGGCCCGGGGCGGCTTGGGAGACTGTCGACGGCCCCGCGGCTTCGGCCGGTGCCGCCGAGCGCTCGTCGGTGGCGATCAGGATCCGCGCCGCCAGCCGGCCAGGATCGTCGCGGTCGCCCCGCGCCGTGTCCTCGTCCGCATCGTCGAGACCGTCGTCGTCCCCGTCGACAGGCGGCAGCACGACATTCCGACGGCGACCGCGCCGCGGCTCGGCGGCCACGATCGCCCGTAACGCCGACTGCAGCTTCGAGCTCTCGGCGGGGGCGAGCCCCGGATCGGCCGCGAGGAGCGCGTCGATATCGGCCAGGTCCGACTCGCGGCCCCGGACGAGCTCGACCTCGAGCTCCACGAACCGGGCGACGACCCGGCTGCGGGTCACGGCGTCGACCTCGTCGAGGCTCAGCTCGACGGCCGTGCCGTCCCGCTCGAGGATCCGCTTCCGCCGGAGCTGGCGGATCGTGACGAGCTCGACGAGCGGCGCGTCACCGCCCTGCTCGAGGAGGACCGAGCGCGCGTCCGACGCCGGCCAGTCACGCGGATGGGCGGTCCGGTCGGCGGGGCCCTCCAGCTCCTCGCGGCGATGGACGTTGCCGCCGCCCACCCGTCGGACGGCCGACTTCACCGCCACGGTGGTGCCCTTGGCGGTCTGGCGCAGTCGGGCCGCGAACCCGGCGCGGGCCATCGCCCCGTCGGCCGTATCGATGTAGCGGTCCTCGACCTGGGTCGAGCGGACCGGCGACGCCGGCTTGAACCCGGCCAGCTCGTCGGCCGCGAGATAGGCGTCGCCCGCCGCCGCGTCGATCACGCGGTACTTGAGCTCGACCTCGATCGGCCGCGTCCGGGCCATCAGGCCCTCGGATCGAGGGAGCCGACGCCGGCCCGTGGCCGGTGCGGTGCGGCCGCGGCCGTGGATCCGGCGAGGGCCCGGGCCTTGAGCTCCTCGTGCACGTCGCAGGTCCCGGGATGGCCCTGGATGTCCTCGGTCCGGCGCCAGGTCGCCTTCGGCCCGAGCTGCCACGAGCGACGATCGTCCTCGAGCATCACCCCGATGATCGTCGCGATCCGGGCCCGGGCATCGGCGTCCTCGACCGGGACCATGGCCTCGACCCGCCGGTCGAGGTTCCGCTCCATCAGGTCCGCCGAGCCGATGTACCACTCGGGCTCGCCGCCATTGGCGAAGCCCCAGACGCGCGAGTGCTCGAGGAACTCGCCGACGATCGAGCGGACGCTGATCGGTGCGGTGTGCCCCGGCATGCCGGGCTGGAGCGAGCAGGCGGCCCGGATGATCAGGTCCATCCGGACGCCGGCCCGCGCCGCGCGATCCAGGGCGGAGATCGACTCCTGGTCGACGAGCGCGTTGAGCTTCAGCACGATCCGGGCCTCACGCCCTGCCTTGGCGTGGGCGATCTCCCGCTCGACGAGCTCGAGAAACCGGCTGCGCAGGCTGTGCGGGGCGACGAGGAGTCGGCGGAAGGTCTGCTGCCGGGACAGGCCGGTGAGGACGTTGAACAGCTCGGTGACGTCCGCGCCCAGCTCGGGGCGGGTCGAGAGGAGGCCGAGGTCGGTGTACAGCCGGGCGGTCTTCGGGTTGTAGTTGCCGGTCCCGATGTGGACGTAGCGGCGGAGACCGGACCCCTCGCGGCGCACGACGAGAGCGACCTTCGAGTGGGTCTTGAGCCCGACGAGCCCGTACACGACGTGGGCCCCGGCCTGCTCCAGCTTCCGGGCCCAGACGATGTTCGCCTCCTCGTCGAAGCGGGCCTTGATCTCGACGAGGACGACGACCTGCTTGCCTCGCTCGGCGGCCCGGATCAGGTCGCGGACGATCGGCGAGTCGCCCGACGTCCGGTAGAGCGTCATCTTGATCGTCAGGACCTCGGGGTCGTCGACGGCCTGGGCGATGAACCGCTCGATCGACGCCGAGAAGCTCTCGTAGGGGTGGTGGACGAGGAGATCGCCGGCCCGGACCACCGCGAAGACGTCGGCCGGCTCGTCGTCGTCCGGGGGCACGAGGCGGGCCGGCGTGACCGGGGTCCACGGTGGGCTCTTCAGGTCCGGCCGATCGAGGTCGGCGATCGCCGAGAGCCCGGTGAGGTCGAGCATGCCCCGGATCTCGTAGTAGTCATCCTCGCCGAGGCCGATCCCGCGGAGGAGGATCTGGCGGGTCCCTGCGGGCATCGACCGTTCGACCTCGAGGCGGACGGCCTCGCCGAAGCGTCGCCGGCGGATCTCCTCCTCGATCGCGAGCAGGAGATCGTCGGCCTCGTCCTCCTCGATGGCGATGTCCGCGTTGCGCGTCACCCGGAACAGGTGGTGCTCGAGGATCTCCATGCCCGAGAAGAGGACGTCGAGGTTGGCCTCGATCACCTGGTCGATCAGGACGAAGCGGTGCGGCTCGACCTCCATCAGCCGGCCCAGGATCGGCGGGACCTTGACGCGGGCGAACCGGTGCTCGCCGGTCTCCGGGTCGCGGAGCCCGACCGCGATCGAGAGGCTGAGCGTCGAGATGTACGGGAACGGATGCCCCGGGTCCACCGCGAGCGGCGTGAGGACGGGGAAGATCTCGTCGAGGAAGCGCCGCCGCAGCGTCTCGTGGTGCTCCGGGATCGAGGCGTACTTGACGATCTCGATGCCGTTCGCCGCGAGGCTCTTGCGCAGCTCCAGGTAGATCGCCGAGTGCTCCGCCACGAGCTCCAGGACCCGCGCCCGCGCCGCGGCCAGCTGTTCGCCCGCCGTCCGCCCGTCGGGCGACAGCGCCAGGGAGCCCGCCGCGACCTGCTGACGCAGGCCGCTCATCCGGATCTGGAAGAACTCGTCGAGCATGCTGGCGAAGATCGTCAGGAAGCGGACGCGCTCCAGGAGCGGATTGCGGGCGTCCGCGGACTCGAACAGCACGCGCGCGCTGTACTCGAGCCAGGACAGCTCGCGGTTGATGTACGCCGGCGCCTGGTGGCGCGTATCACGGCCCTTCCGCGCCGCGCTCGGGGACGGGCGCGATCGTCGCGCGGGCGGGACGACAGGCCCGGTGGTTCCGGCGACGGCGGTCATCGTGGCAGGGGATCGGCTCCCGGCTCAGGAGGGCGGGCAGGCCCCGCCCCGGGCCGGCGAGGATAGCACGGGCATGTTTCCGGCCGGCCGATCAGCCCTCGGCCACGTACCGGCGCTCGCCACTCCGCTGATCCAGGTAGACCCGCATCCGGTGACCGCTCGTCGGGTCGACGAAGGTCTCCTCCGTCGCCTGGAAGCGCGGCTCGAGCTGGCCGCCCGGCTCGCCGCCACCGGGACCGACCGGCTCCATGCCCTGCTCCGAGGCCTCCGACCGATAGCGGTTGCGCTCGATCGCCAGCGCGATCAGGAGCACGGCCCCCGCGACTGTCAACCAGAGACCGGAGACGCCGGCGACGGGTCCGAGCGCGATCAAGCCAATGCCCGCCAGCAGCATCAGCAGGGCGACGATCCCGGCGATCAGCCGGGTGGTGACGGACAGCATGGCGGCTCCCCCTGCGGCGGGCCGGCTACTCGGAGGTCTGCGGTGCGCCGGCGTCGGCCACCACGACGACCGCGGTTCCGTAGGCCACGATCTCGGTCATCGTCGTCGCCATCTCGGAGCTGTCGAAGCGCATCGAGACGACGGCGTTCCCGCCCATCATCGTCGCGTTCTTGACGAGCCGGTCAAGCGCCTGCCGGCGGGTGTCCTCGAGGAGCGACGTGTACTCCTTGATCTCGCCGCCGCCGAGGGAGCGGAGACCCGCGATCAGGTTGCCGGAGAAGCCCCGGCTCCGGACGACGAGGCCGAAGACCTGACCTTTCGTCTCGGTGATCCGATGGCCGGCGATGAACGGGGTCGTGGCGACGATCATGGCTGATCCCTCACTCGTGATTGTGGCCGGACTGGCTGCGACGCGCGGTGCAGTCCTCGCAGGGACAGCGCTCGCGAAGCAGGCGGAAGGTGTAGAAGCCCGTGTGGTGGCCGTCGCCCCAGTGCGGCGAAACGGCGTAGTTGCCCACGAGATGGATGTCCGTGAGCATGATCTGCTCGGCCGTGAGCGTCGGGCCGCTGTCGAGCCAACCGGGCATCCCCGCCTCGCCCCGACAGAAGGCGCACGGGCAGAGCCAACGCAGCGGCTGTGCCTCGTAGAGCGTGTGGTGACCATCGGCCCACTCGATGGCGAGCGTGCCCGCCGCGCGGTCGGCGTGGATCCGGAGCGGCGCCGTCGGCGACGCTCCGGCGTCGGCGGCGGAGGGCGCGGCGCTCGTGCCGCCGGGCGTGGTCATCAGGGTCATCATCGCATGCGACGGGACCATCGTCCCGGATTGCGGCCCCATCGTGAGGGGCTATCCTCCGCCGGTGAGCCTGGTCATCGAGCGTCTGGACAAGCGATTCGGGTCGGTCGTCGCCCTCGACGGCCTCTCGTTCGAGGTCCCGACCGGCCAGATCTTCGGCTTCCTCGGGGCCAACGGCGCTGGCAAGACGACGACCATGCGGATCGCGATCGGCGTCCTGGCCGCCGACCGGGGCCGGGTCGTCTGGAACGGGACCGACACCCGGGAGCTGCCACGGAACACGTGGGGCTACCTGCCCGAGGAGCGCGGGCTCTACCCGCGGATGGTCGTCCTCGACCAGCTCGTCTTCTTCGCGGGGCTCCACGGGGTGCCGCGGGATCTCGCCCGGCGCGACGCGCTCGCGTGGCTGCGGCGGCTCCGGATCCCGGAGCTCGGCGAGCGGAAGGCCGAGGAGCTCTCGAAGGGCAACCAGCAGAAGGTCCAGTTGATCTCCGCGATCCTCCACGGACCGCCGGTGCTGCTCATGGACGAGCCCTTCACCGGTCTCGACCCGGTCAACGTCGCGCTCCTGCGGGAGGCGTTCATCGAGCTTCGCGATGCCGGCCGGACCCTGATCTTCTCGACCCACCAGATGGAGACGGTCGAGGCGATGTGCGAATCGATCGCGATCGTCGACCATGGCCGGGTCGTCGTCGGCGGGCCGCTCCGGGCGATCAAGCGGGCGAGCGGTCGGCGGATGGTCCGCCTCTCGGTCGACGGCGACCACCGGATGGCCTGGCTGGCCGGCGTCGAGGGTGCTCGCGTCCTCCGGCCCGGGATCGACCGAACCGAGATCGAGCTCGACGACGGGGTCGAGCCCGAGGTCGTGCTCGCCGCCGCCATCGCGGCCGGCGCGCGGGTCAGCCACTTCGAGGTCGCCGACCCGTCGCTCGAGCAGATCTTCATCGATCACGTCGGCCGGCCGCCCGACGAGGACCTCCATCTCGCCCAGCCGAGCGCACCGGTCGAGTCCGGCGCGACCGGCGTGGATGCCGCGTGATCCGCGCGGTGGCGGCATGAGCCGCGCGGAGGCGGCGTGATCCGCCGCCCGACCCGTCCGCATGGGCGGCGTCTCCATCGGGACGAGCCGGTCTTCCCGAACACGGCCCACGTCGCCCAGCGCGAGTACGTCGAGCTCGTCCACTCGCGCCTCTTCCACGTCTCGACGATCACGCTGGCGATCCTCGCCGTGCTCGTGGCCCTCCTGCCGATCGCCGCGCGCCTCACCGAGCGCGGGACGATCAGCCGGGTGGCGATCGTCGCCGACGACCAGGGGCTGGCCCGGGCCACGATCGCGAACCTGGACACCTTCCTCAATCAGCCGAAGAAGCAGTTCGAGATCATCCAGCTCGCGACGGCCGACGGGGCGATCCGGGCCGTCGACGACCGCCAGTTCGAGGCCGCGCTCGTCGCGACTCGGGCGGCGAACGGACGCCTCGAGTTCACCTTCCACATGGGCGAGACGATCGGCGACGCCCAGATCCAGGCGTTATCGGTCGCGGTCTTCGGCGTCGCGCTGATCGACTACAGCAACCGCAACCAGGTCACCGCGTTCCAGCTGCCCGAGCTGCAACTGCTGCGGTCGAGCGGCGATGGTGCCGGCTCCGTGCCGTTCAGCGCCTCGAACTTCGCCAGCCGGCTGATCGTCGGGGCCGTGTTCGGCGTCCTGATCTTCATCACGATCGTCATCTACGGGATGTGGGTCGCGGCCGGCGTCGTGGCCGAGAAGTCGAGCCGGGTCATGGAGCTCCTGATCAGCGCCGCGTCGCCGCGGCAGCTGGTCATCGGCAAGGCCCTCGGGATCGGCGCCGCGGGGGCGACGCAGTACATGCTCGTCCTCGCGCCGGCGATCGTGACCCTCCTGTTCGAGGACCGGATCGCGACGCTCGTCCTGGGCCCCGACGCGGGCATCTCGCCCTCCCTCCAGGCGCTGTCGCCGGGCCTGCTCCTCGGGTTCGCGACCTTCTACGTCCTGGGCTTCGCGCTCTACTCGCTGATCTACGCGGCCGCTGGCTCGCTCGTCAGCCGCCCCGAGGACCTCCAGATCATCGCCTTGCCGCTCAGCCTTCTCGCGATCGTCGGCTACATCCAGGCGATCCTCGCGCTCACGGGCGGGATCTCGGGCTTCATCCGGTTCGCGTCCTACGTCCCGTTCTGGAGCCCGTTCGTGATGCTGACGCGGCTCTCGGTGGGGCGGGTCGAGCCGGTCGAGCTGCTGGTCGCGATCGGGCTGCTCGTGCTGACGATCGCGGCGACGGCCGTCGTCGCGATCCGGATCTACGCCGCGGGCGTCCTGTTGTACGGGCAGCGACCGGGCCTCCGGGCGTACGTGGCGGCCGCCCGGCACGGGTAGGCTTTCGCGGGCTGGCGAGTCGCCTTCGCAGGACGGCATTCTCGTGGGACGAGCACATGGGACGTGTTTGACACCCGAGATGTCGGATCTGATCGTCCCCCGGTCAGGAAACGCCCGATTCGGCCCGATTGCGGGCCCGCTCGCCATCCTCGCCAACGAATTCCGTCCCTTGTGCTCGCGGGGTGAGAATCGGGGCGCGTGGGACGAGCCACAGGCTTCAGGCGCCGGCTACTCGTCGAACAGGAGCGGCAGCCGGCGGATCAGGGCCACGACCGGGGCGGCCGCCGTCATCTCGAGCTCCTCGGCGTCGCGTCTCGCGGTCGCGAGGCTGTCGATCGGGATCGGCTGACCCGCGGACGGCGGAACCGGCGACGCGGCGATGAACCGCCAGAGGCGCGAACGGACGCCGGCGAGGTACGGGCTCGTGCGCTGGCGGGCCATGACGCCCGCGATGCCCTGGGCCGCGGCCGCCTCGTGAAGAGCCCGGCCCTCGGTGGCGATCGCGGGCACGGCCACGGCCTCGTCGCCCGGATGAAGGACCTTCTTGAGAAGAC
This sequence comes from Verrucomicrobiia bacterium, assembly GCA_035577485.1. Lineage (GTDB taxonomy): Bacteria > Chloroflexota > Limnocylindria > Limnocylindrales > CSP1-4 > CF-46. The sequence goes on along the minus strand of DATLVO010000276.1, from coordinate 2,368 downwards.
CGCGCCGGCGATACAGGGGTGCGGAGAGCAGCGATCGGCCGTCGAGGTGGAGCAGGTCGAAGGCGAGGAACGCGACCGGTCGTCCCGGCCGGCCGGCGATCCGCCGATCCAGCTCGACCGGGTCGGCCCGGCCCGCCCCGTCGACCGCCACGAGCTCGCCGTCGAGCACCGCCGAGCGGGCGTCGATCCGGACGGCCATCCCGGCGAGCTCGGGTAGCGCCGACCCGACATCGCGGCCGTCGCCGTCGACGATCCGCACGTCGCCCGTCCCGGCGATCTCGGCCGGCCCGATGAAGGCGAGCGCCCGCAGCCCGCCCCACGAGGGCTCGAACAGGTGGACCGGCGAATCGAACGGCTCGGGGATCGGCCGCGGGAGCATCGGCCGAAGCCCCTCGGGCAGGTTCGGCAGCGGCGCGATCTCGGGTTCGAGCCGGAGCGACAGCTGGTCGCGCATCGTCGGCCGATGGTAGCGCTAGACTCGTCGCCGTCGCGGCCTCACACCGGTCGTTCAGCGGCGCGCCGGCGCGCGCCGTCGTCCGAGCCCGGCGTCGCGCCTGTCGTTTCATCTCCGCCCGTTCGTCCGGGCGCGCTCGGAGGCCTCGACCCGCATGGCCCGAACCACCCGACCCGCGCCCCGCCCGCTCCGCCCCGACGACCTGTACCGGCTCCGGGTCCCGACCGACCCGCGTCTCGCCCCGGACGGTTCGCGCGTGGCCTTCGTCCTGCAGACCGTGGCCGCCGGCAAGGACGCCTATCGCCACGCGATCTGGACGGTCGACGTCGCCCGCGGAGCGGAGCCCCGCCGGCTCACGATCGGTGCCCGTCACGACACCCAGCCCCGGTTCTCGCCGGACGGCCGAACGCTCGCCTTCCTCTCGGATCGACGCCTCCAGGTCGAGGAGGAGCCGGCGGCCGGTGACGCGAAGGAGCGCGAGGACGGCCAGCAGGTCCACCTGCTGCCGCTCGCCGGCGGCGAGGCGACCCGCCTGACGGACCTGCCGCGAGGCGTCCGGTCGTACGCCTGGTCACCGGACGGGTCCCGGCTCCTGGTCCTGTCGAGCTCGCACGGCTCGACCCGAGAGGAGGACCTCCGTCGGCGAGGCAAGGCCGCCAAGCCGAAGCCGGGCCAGCCGCCGGCGTCGGATAACCACTTCCTCGATCGGCTCGGCTACCTCCTCAACGGAGCCGGGTTCATCTACCACCAGGTTGCCCAGCTATGGATCGTCGACGTCGCGACGGGGACCGCGCGACGCCTGACCGACGAGCCGGCCGGCGTCGCGGCGCCGGCTTGGTCGCCCGACGGACGGCGGATCGCCTACACGACGAACCTCCGACGCGACCACGACCTCGAGCAGCGCTCGCATCTCGTGGCCGTCGACGTCGAAAGCGGCGTGAGGACGCGGCTCACCAGCGACGCCGCGATCCTGTTCGCTCCGACATGGCTGCCCAACGGACGCTCGCTCGCCGCGATCGGCGGCTACCTGCCGGACAACTTCTACCGCTTCGACCTGTGGCTGATCGCGGCCAACGGGTCCGACGCCCACGCCGCCGGCGGGCGGAACCTGTCGGGTCGCCATGACCTGATGCTCTCGTCGAGCATGAACAGCGACATCACCCCGGGCGAGGAAGCTCGTCTCGGCGTGTCTCCCGACGGCGGCTGGATCACGTTCCAGGCGCCCCGGGCCGGCTCAATGGAGCTGCTCCGGATCGCGACCCGCGACGGCGCGGTCGAACAGCTCACGAGCGGCCACCACTACATCTCGGCGTTCGACCAGGTCCACCTCGGCCGCGCCGGCTCGACGACCCGGACCGCCTGGCTGCGCTCGTCGCCCACGGAGCTCAGCGACCTCTGGTTGCGCGAAGGCACGTCCGGCATCCCGCGACGGCTCACCGACCTCAACGGCGAGGCCCTCGCCGGCGTCGAGCTCCGCGAGCCGGTCGAGCGATCCGTCGTCGTCGAGGGCCGATCGATCCAGGGCTGGTTCCTGCCGCCGCTGGCCGACGGTCGACGAACGTCGCGGGCGCGGAGCGGACCTGCCTCGGCGCCCTCGCCGGTCGTGACGGAGATCCACGGTGGTCCGCACACGCTGTACGGCTGGTCGCCGCTGCTGGAGTTCCAGGTCCTCGCCGGGTCGGGGATGGGCGTGTTCTACTCGAACCCGCGGGGATCCGAGGGCTACGGTCGCGCCTTCAACGAGGCGAACATCCGCGACTGGGGACCGGGCCCGATGCGCGACGTCCTCGCCGGCGTCGAATCCCTCGTTGGCGACGGCCTGGCCGACCCGGCCCGGTTGGGCCTCACCGGTGGCTCGTACGGCGGCTACCTGACCAACTGGATCCTCGGCCACGACGATCGATTCGCGGCGGC